>NZ_JBFOCX010000030.1:0-112532 GCF_040908025.1 Aeromonas sp. R9-2 | reverse complement strand
GAAGTGTTTCTGGCCTTGTAGCGAATGAACGAACTACTCAAATTCAGTGGTAATGACAAAGCAAACTGGCCAAGTCGTTATTCACGTCAGCTTTCCAAGATTGAAGAATTTGCCTGGCGGCCATAGCGCCGTGGAACCACCTGATCCCATGCCGAACTCAGAAGTGAAACGCGGTAGCGCCGATGGTAGTGTGGCATTCGCCATGCGAGAGTAGGACACTGCCAGGCACCCAATACAAGAAACCCCGCTCGTCGAGCGGGGTTTTTTATTGCCTGCAATTCAGCACGTCGCCGGATTATTAGACTTTCCCCTTCTTGTCATTCATTGATTACCCTTCTAAAGCCCCAAAAAGGCCTCTTTTCTGTTCGATATTTATTCACTAGTTCAATGTGTTGGATATAAAAAGCACAGAATGTGATGCCTCTACCTTTCTTGTGATGCCTGCTCTGGTTTAATTCTTCAGTCCACATGGATGGACCAAGGAATCACAATAATTTAAGGAATAGACCCATGTTCAAAAGAACAGTAACGATGATGCTGGCGGCGGGAACCCTGGTATTAGGCGGTTGTGCATCCAATGGTGGTGCAGAGCAGGCAGTGGCAGACAACAGCGACTTCGGTGGCAAGTCCATCTACCTGCGCGGGGAGATGAACGACTGGATGGCGACTGATGAAAGCAAGGTAGTCAAGGTAGCCGACAAGCTCTACATGGCCAAAGGCACCCTCAAGAAAGAGTGGGCCCCCTACAAGTTCAAGTTTGCTGATTCAGGCTGGAGCTGCGGTACCAACTTTGGCTACAAGAGCCCGAGTGATGGTGTTGCCGTACTGGGTGGTGAGGCTGTGCCGGTCAACCCCTGTTCCAAGTATGAGGACATGAAGTTCTCACCGGATGCCGATGGCGTCTACGAGTTCTATCTGAATATGGCGGGTGAAACACCGACGGTATACGTCAAGAAGCCCTGATCTATCTCTGAGTGTTAAATCTCTCAGTAAATTAATCAGTTAAGTGCCTCGGCCCAGAAATCTGCTGGCCGGGGCATTTTTTTAGGTTAGAATCGGCGCCCTCATGGCATCAGGTGTACTATATGTTGTGTCATTAATTTTAGATGGCACCATTAGTTGTGTTTTCTGCTGTTGTTATGATGTCGATGCATTCACATAAGGTTGATTGAAAATGGCTAAATCGAACCCGGTGCTGGAGAGTGAGCTTGGCTCCCGCCTTATCCCCATGCAGGAAACGTCCCTCGAGATATGGGATAGCAAGTATCGCCTCAAGAGCAAGGATGGCACTCCCATCGACAGCTCTATCGATGAGACCTACCAGCGGGTAGCCCGTGCGTTGGCAGAGCAGGAGCTGGAACCGGAGGTCTGGTATGAGCCGTTCCTGTGGGCACTGCGCAATGGGGCCATTCCGGCGGGCCGCATCACCTCCAATGCGGGGGCGTTCGAGCACAAGCCTGCCACTTCAACCATCAACTGTACTGTTTCTGGCACCATCGAAGATTCGATGGACGATATCCTCGGCAAGGTGCACGAGGCCGGTCTGACCCTGAAAGCCGGGTGCGGTATCGGCTATGACTTCTCGACCTTGCGCCCGCGCGGTGCCTTTGTCTCCGGTGCCGGTGCCTACACTTCCGGCCCGCTCTCCTTTATGGATATATATGACAAGATGTGTTTCACCGTCTCGTCAGCCGGTGGCCGTCGCGGCGCCCAGATGGGCACCATGGATATCCGCCATCCCGATGTGATCGAGTTTATTCAGGCCAAGCGCGAAGATGGCCGCCTGCGCCAGTTCAACCTCTCTCTGCTCATCACCGAAGATTTCGTCAAGGCGGTGAAAGAGGATGCGCCCTGGTCGCTGATCTTCCCCTACACCGCCAAAGAGGTGGAGCAGGATGGCATTGGGCTGGATGATCCCGCTCAGGTGCTATGGGCCGACTGGCCCAACAAGGAAGGGGTTGTATTCAACGAGTTGGGGCAGGTCGCTTGCAAGGTCTACAAGACCATGCCAGCCCGCAAGCTCTGGAACGTTATCATGACCTCCACCTACGACTATGCAGAGCCCGGTTTCATCCTGATCGACAAGGTCAACCAGATGAACAACAACTGGTTCTGTGAGGAGATCCGTGCGACCAACCCCTGTGGTGAGCAGCCTTTGCCGCCTTATGGCGCCTGCCTGCTGGGTTCGGTCAACCTGACCCGCTTCGTTCGCGATCCCTTCACTGACAAGGCGGCCTTCGACTGGACAGCATTTCGCAAGGTCGTGGCCATCTTTACCCGCATGCTCGACAACGTGGTGGAGATCAACCAGCTGCCGTTGGCCAAACAGCGCGAGGAGATCACAGCCAAGCGCCGTCACGGCATGGGCTTCCTGGGGCTTGGTTCGACCCTGACTATGCTGCAGATCAAGTACGGCTCTGCGGCATCCGTGGCCTTTACCGAGCAGGTATCCCAAGAGCTGGCGATGACCGGCTGGCAGGAGTCACTGCGCCTAGCCAAGGAGAAGGGCTCTGCCCCCATCATGGAGCAGGAGTTTGAAGTGACTGGCAAGATGCTGCGTCTGCGCCCGGAAATGGCGGCTGATGGCATCAAGGTGGGTGACAAGGTGAAGGGCAAGGTGCTGCATGCGCGCTATAGCCGCTATATGCAGCAGGTTGCCGAAGTGGATCCTGCGCTGGTCGCCGAGCTGGCCGAAGTGGGTGGGCGTTTCACCCATCACAGTAGTATCGCGCCGACCGGCACCATCTCGCTGTCTCTGGCCAACAACGCCAGCAACGGCATTGAGCCGAGCTTTGCCCACCACTACAGCCGCAACGTTATCAAGCCGGGCAAGAAGAGCAAGGAGAGCGTCGATGTCTACTCCTTCGAGCTGCTGGCCTACCGCGAGCTGGTGAATCCGGCCGCCATGCCCTATGCCGATGATGAGGCGAGCCGTCTGCCGGACTATTTCATTACTGCCGATGACATCAGCCCGGCGCAGCATGTGGACATTCAGGCGGCGGCCCAGCGCTGGATTGACTCCTCCATCTCCAAGACTGCCAATGTGCCAACCGATTTCCCGTTCGAGCAGTTCAAGGACATCTACATGTATGCCTCGGACTCTGGCCTCAAGGGCTGCACCACCTTCCGCTTCAATCCGGAGGCTTTCCAGGGCGTGCTGGTGAAGGAGAAGGATCTGGAGAACACCCTGTACGATTTCACCCTGGAGGATGGCTCCGTCATCTCCGTCAAGGGGAACGAAGAGATCGAATACGATGGCGAGCTGCATACGGCCGCCAACCTCTACGACGCCTTGAAAGAAGGCTATTACGGTAAATTCTGAGAACGACATTATGGTCAAGAAGATCGACAAGAAAATCGTCGCCTACAAGGTGCGTACCAAGGATGAGCCGCAAGAAGATCTCTCTGTGCAGGATGACGTAGTGCATATGCACGAAACCGTGCTGCGCCCGGAGCGGCTGATGGGCACCACCTACAAGTTGAAGACGCCGGAGCATGTCTCCGAGCACTCGCTGTTCATCACCATCAACGACATCATTCTCAACGAGGGCACGGTTCACGAAACTCGCCGTCCGTTCGAGATTTTCATCAACTCCAAGAGCCTGGAGCACTATCAGTGGATCGTGGCGCTGACCCGCATCATCTCGGCGGTATTCCGCAAGGGGGGGGATGTCACCTTCCTGGTCGAGGAGCTGCGCTCGGTGTTTGATCCAAAGGGCGGCTACTGGAACAAGGGCAAGTATGTGCCGTCGCTGATCGCCGAAATTGGCAACGTGATCGAGAGCCATCTCACCGAGATCGGCATGCTCAAGGCGCCGGGACTGGATGAGCATCAGCAGGCGTTTCTGGCTGAGAAGCAAGCTGAGTTGAAAGCCGCTCAGGAGGTCGAAGAGCAACAGGCGGGCAGTGGTTTCCCGGCCAATGCGGCGCTCTGCTACAAGTGCCACACCAAGGCGCTGGTGCTGAAGGATGGCTGCATGACCTGCCTCAACTGTGGCGACTCCAAGTGCGGCTGAAAAACATGCCCAAGTAGTTGAACAATAGAGGAAAGACCGGCCACAGTGCCGGTCTTTTTATTGCTGTTTTTATGCGCAATCAAATCAGGCGGCCCAGTGATTTGTTGCACGATAGTAAAATCGGGCGTAGCGTTGAGGGTAATAAAACTGTCACGGCCGTGTGGTTTCAATGACATCTGAGATTCACACACGTGGCCCTTCAGTGCCAAGGAGGATGCTTATGGACAATACGGACCGAAAGCTGTTTATCCTGGATACCAACGTTCTGCTTCACGAACCCCTCGCTATCTACTCCTTCAAAGAGCACGACGTGCTCATCCCCATGACGGTGCTGGAAGAGCTCGATAACATCAAGGATCGCAACAAGGATGTCAGCCGCGACGCGCGGGTGGCCATTCGTGCGCTGGAAGATGTGTTCCGCGATGCAACCCCGGACCAGATCACCCAAGGCGTGCCGCTGGCTGGCGAAGCGAGCGGCAATATCTGCATCTTCAGTGATCACCATCTGCCGCAGGATGCCGAGGTCTTTACCGACAAGGAGGCCGACAACCGTATCATCAACGCGGCCCTCTATCTGCAAAAGCACGAGTTGAAGCGTCAGGTGGTGCTGGTCACCAAAGACATCAACATGCGCCTCAAGGCCAAGGGGGCCGGGCTTGCTCACGTTGAAGATTACCGCAGCGACCAGCTGATCGACGATATCCGCCTGCTGGCCAAGGGCTTTCAGGTGGTGCCCGGCAGCTTCTGGGAGCGGGTTGGCGAGTGCGAGAGCGAGACCCACGGCCGCGACACCATCCATGTGATTGATGCCAACCTGCTGGAGGGAGTTCACGTAAACCAGTATCTGGTGGATGAGGAGAATTTCTTCGCAGCCCGGGTGCTCAGCCACGATGGCAGCAAGATCCGCATCAAGGATCTGGGCCGCGAGCGACTGATGTCCCGCAAGGCGTGGGGTGTCCATCCCAAGAATGTCTATCAGGGGATGGCGTTGGATGCACTGCTCGATCCGCACATCGATCTGGTGATCCTGACCGGCCCGGCAGGTTGCGGCAAGACCTTGCTGGCAATGGCTGCTGCGCTGGAGCTGGTGATTGAGAAGGGCATTTACGAGAAGGTGATCGTCACCCGGAATACCCCGGAAATTGCCGAAAGCATCGGCTTCCTGCCCGGCACCGAAGAGGAGAAGATGATGCCCTGGCTGGCGGCGGTGACCGACACCCTGGAGGTGCTGCACAAGCAGGACGAGAACATGAGCGGCTCGCTCAGCTACATCATGGAGAAGGCCAATATCCAGTTCAAATCGGTCAACTTCATGCGCGGGCGCAGCATCCAGAACACCTTCGTGCTGCTGGATGAGTGCCAGAACCTGACCGCTTCCCAGATCAAGACCATCATCACCCGTTGCGGCGAAGGCACCAAGATCGTCTGCTCCGGTAACCTGGCACAGATCGACTCCAACTACCTGAGCCCGGTGACCTCCGGTCTCACCTACATCGTCGAGCGTTTCAAGGATTTTGACGGCAGTGCCAACATCTTCCTCAATGGTGTGGTGCGCAGCCGACTGGCTTCGTTCGCCGAGGAAAATCTCTGATTTAGCTGACTATCTTCATATGAAAAAGGGAAGCCACTTGGCTTCCCTTTTTTGATCCCGTCACCAGTTCAGTGTCCTTGGGTCACTGTCCAAGGTAGCGCAGCAGCCCCGGGTGGTCGCTGTTTTGCAGAATATCCGGCTTGCCTTGCAGGGCGATGCGCCCCTCGTCGACAAAGAGCACCTGATCGGCAATCAGCTGAGTATCTTCCGGATTGTGGGAGACCATCAGTACGGTAATGCCCTGTTCGCAGGCTAGCCTCGCCACTTCCGCCAGCATCTCCCGGCGCAGGGCGGGATCGAGGGCAGAGAAGGGTTCATCCAGCAGCAGCAGCGGTTTGCCGCGCACCAACGCGCGAGCCAGCCCGACCCGCTGCTGCTGGCCGCCGGAGAGCTGCTCCGGCAGACGGTTTAGCATCTCGCCAAGACCGACCCGCCCGGCTGCATCGATCACCTGTGCCCGTTGGGCGGCACTCAGGCGCAGCCCCGGGTGCAAGCCGATGGCGATATTGTCGAACACCGACAGATGGAGGAACAGGTTGTGATCCTGAAACAGGGTGGTGACTGGTCGCTCGGCCGGGCCCAGCGGCAGCAGATCTTCGCCATCGAAGCTGAGGCGGCCCGACTCCACCGGCACGAATCCGGCGATCATCCCGAGCAGGGTCGATTTACCTGCGCCGCTTGGGCCGATCAGTGCGGTGATCTCCCCCTTGGGCAGGGTTGCGCTGAAGCTGACGCGCCAGTCGGGGTAGCTGGTCACCAGCGTATCAATGTTCAGCATGTTTTCCTCCAAGCCCCCGTTCCACCAGCCAGAACAGGGAGAAACAGAGCGTCAGCAGCAGCAGAGCGGTGGCGGCCGCCTCGGTCAGGCGGTAGCTGCCGAGCTGTTGGTAGAGCAGCCAGGGCAGGGTGGTGAGCTCCTGACTGCCAAACATGGCGATGGCGCCGAGATCCCCCAGCGAGAGGATCATCGAAAGCGCCATCGCCAGTGCCAGCGGGCGGCGCAGCAGCGGCCACTCCACCAGACGCAGGCGATGCAGGCCGCGTACCCCCAGGCTATCCGCCAGCCGGTCGTATTGGCGCACCACCAGCTGCATGGGGGCGGAGAGGGTGCGCAGCACGTAGGGTAGCGCCATCAGGGCATTGACCAGTACCACCAGCCAGGGGCCAAGGGCAAAAACATCAGCAAAGGGCATAAACAGGATAAAGAGACCGGTAGAGAGCACCACCGCCGGGATCATCAGGATCACCGAGCCGCTGGCCTCCCACAGGGCGGCAGCCCGCCGCTTGCGAGCCCGTATCCGTAGATGACGGCTGGTCAGCAGCAGTGCACCGCCGAGCAAGGTGGCCAATGCACCGGCTGCCAACGCAATCAACAGCGACTGGCCGCTCGCCTGCCACAGTTTGGCGGAGGTGAGCGCCGTCAGCAGACCGGGGTGGAGGCCGGCGACGATGATGGCCAGCAGCGGTGGCAGAAAGATGGCGAGCCCGATACCGAGCGAGAGCAGATCCACCACCGCCGTGCCCGGCTGATGACGGTCCGGCCGCAGGCAGGGGCGACGGGGTGTCACCCTGCTGGCCGGGGTGCTCTGCAGCTTGTGCTGCAGGGCGAGCAGGGCGGCGGTCAGGATGAGCTGCACCAGCGCCAGTCCGCCCGCGGTGGCGAGATCGAAGTCAAAGCGCAGCGCCTGATAGACGGCCACCTCAAGAGTGGTCGATTTCGGCCCGCCCCCCAGCGCCAGTACGGTAGTGAAGCTGGTGAAACAGAGCATAAAGATGAGGCTGGCCAGCCCAGGCAATATGCCGCGAATAAGTGGCCACTCCAGCAGCCGGAAGATATGGGATGAGCGCATGCCGAGCTGGCTGGCGAGGCGCCAGCTCGATTCGGGGATGCTCTCTATGCTCTGCAGCATCAGGCGGGCCGCCAGCGGCATATTGAAGAAGACGTGGGCCAGCAGGATACCGAACAGGCCGTAGAGATAATTGCCGGGATCCAGCCCCAGTGATCGCAGTAGCTGCGGCAGCCACCCTTGCTTACCGTGTACCGCTACTATGCCGAAGATGGCGATGATGACCGGTAGTACCAGCGAGAGGCCAAACAACTTGATCAGCAGGGTTCGGCCAATGAAACGGCGCCGCGCCAGCGCGCGGGCCACCGGAATGGCCAGCCCGAGACTGAGCAGGGTGGAGAGCAGTGCCTGCCCCAGGCTGAACCCCAGCACATGACGCAGATAAGGATCTGCGAGCAGGGTGCGGGGTGCCAGCGAACCGGCCTGCCACAACAGGGCCACCAGCGGCCCGAGGGATAACAGCAGGATCAACAGGGTGGCAGTACTGCCCGGCAACCACCAGAGGGGACGCTCCTGTGGTTTCAGATGACGGCTCACTGGGTGACGGCTTGCAGCCACTCGCGGATCCATCCTTTGCGATTGGCGGCCACCTCATCGCTGCTGAAGGCGAGCGGCTTGGCTACGGTGATCATCTGCTCGAAGCCCTTGGGCAGCGGCGTGTCGATCACCGGATACATCCAGTTGCCGGTCGGGATTTCCTGTTGGAAGGCGGGGCTCACCATAAATTGCAGGAACTGGTCAGCCAGCTTCTCCTGTTTGGCTCTCTTCAGCTTGGCAGCCACTTCTACCTGACGGTAGTGACCCTCCTCGAAGGCGGCAGCCTGATACTGGGGCTTGCTCTCGGCAATCAGGTGATAGGCCGGAGAGGTGGTGTAGGAGAGCACCATGTCCGCTTCGCCATCGAGGAACATGCCATAAGCTTCTGACCACCCCTTGGTGACGGTGACCGTCTTTTTGGCAAGCTCGGCCCAGGCGGCAGGCGCCTTGTCGCCGTAGACAGACTTCATCCACAGCATCAGCCCCTGCCCCGGGGTGGAGGTGCGGGGATCCTGATAGATCACCTTGAGATCGGGCCGCTCCACCAGCTCTTTCAGGCTCTTGGGTGGTTGCTTGAGTTTGTCCTTGTCATAAACAAAGGCGAAGTAGCCGTAGTCGTAGGGGACGAAGGTATCATCCTGCCAGCCACCCGGCACCTTGATGCCGTCGAGCTTGGCGGGATGGGGGGCGAACAGGCCGCTCTGCTTGGCTTCACTGATGAGGGCATCGTCGAGCCCCAGTACCAGATCAGCCTTGCTGTGGTTGCCCTCCAGCCGCAGCCGGTTGAGGATGGCGACCCCATCTTCGAGGGGAACCAGATTGAGGGTGCAGTCGCACGCTTTCTCGAAGGCCTGTTTGATCTTGGGCCCCGGACCCCACTCGGCAGTGAAGGAGCTGTAGGTGTAGACGGTGAGGGTGTCGGCGGCGAACACATTGGCCGACAGCAGGCCGGTGGTGACCAGCAGCAGGGTCTTCATGGGTGGCACTCCCTATTACTTGTTAATAACGAGGTGCCAGCGGGTGAGGGCGCAAAAAATGAGCGCCATGCCTCAAATTCCTCCGCCAGCATTATCTGGATCAGGTACACGGGTATAATCTCAGCGGTAAACCGCACCCCGTTTGAGAAACGAACCGCATTGTATTAACGTTCTTTTGGGTAGACCAGCACAATTGTGCAATACCCATGAGATGACGCCCACCCAACAGAGGATGTTCGCGTGCTTACCAATACCAAGGAAAGGCGTGCCTTTGCGCGCATGGTCATCAATGCTCCGGTCACCGTCTATCAGCAGCAGCTGGTGCTGGAGGGGATCTGCCGGGATCTCAGTGCCAACGGCATGGGGATTGCGGTCTCTGAACACCAGCTCGACATCAATCAGCCCATCCGGATCAGTCTTGCCACCAACAACAACCTGTTGCCTCCCTTTGAAGCCCATGCCCGTATTATCCGAGTGCTGGAGGAGGAGAGCGGGTTGCTGCTGGCGGTGGAGTTTTTGCCTCAGGGTTAATCCTCTCTCCCCATCGGCAGAGGGAGGGGATTAGCCTTTTTCCTGAACCGGCTGCACACTCAACTGCTTGCTATCGACCAGCGTTTTGCTGGTCGATGCTATTTGGCCTGCAGGCAAGGTGGCGGGACCGGTAGGTTCGAGCAACAGGTAGTTCTGCCCCTGCCAGTTGAGGGTCACATCCCCCGGCTTGGCGGGCAGGTCAACGGCCAGCAGGGCATGGCCGGGGACGAACACCATGGCCTGTTTCAGCTCGGGAAAGAGTTGGGCCAGCATGGCGGCCATCAGGGTTACCTTGCTGTCGCAATCACCCCGGTTCTGCTCCAGCACCTGACGGGGAGATAGAAATCCCTTGCCCTGCCTGCCGTTCAGGCTGTCGAGCTGCTGATAGGGGATGCTCTGGATAAAGGTGAGCATATGGGCCACGGTCTTCTGGCGCGCTTCCGTTTCGGTACTGCCCTGCTGCTTGAGTTGATCCGCCAGTGGAGCCAGCCCGCTGCGACTCTCCAGCGCGATGCGCACATGATCCTGCTTCACCGCCAGCTGCCCGTCCGGGGTGTTGAAGTACTGGAAGTAGTGTTTGGTCAGCCACGCCTGCTCCTCTTTGCTCCGCTTGGACTGCAGAAAGGCCATCGCCTCGCGCGCCTTGTCCTGATTGCGGCTTTTCAGATGCAGCTCCAGCGAGGGACGGGCGAGGGTGAACTGCACCTCGGGGTAGTGCTGGCGCACCTCCCGCAGCAACACTTGCAATACCTCCTCCTGCATTCTCGCCGGGCGATAGGCGATAAGAGGCGGCAACTTGCCCTGTTCGAGCCGGTAGGTGAGCTGCTGGGGTTTGCCTTCGCTATCCTGCCAGCCGACGCTGATCTGGCCGAGGCTGTTGTTGAAGCTGGTTTGGCTGGCACCCGCAGGCAGGGCAAGCAGCAGGGCACAGAGCAGAGGAATTGCCGTCGGTCTCTTCATCATCCTTTCCTGTGGCACGGGCCAGTTCCGGTGGCCCAAAGTGGGAAGCGTAGCGGACAGTAAAACAGGGAGCCGAAGCTCCCTGTTGATTCTACTCGTTTTTTTGCAACTGGCGCGTTAAATCCAGCTCGGCTGCTTCGCCTCAAAGGCGCTGATGGCGGCCTCGTGCTGCAGGGTCAGACCGATGGCATCCAAGCCGTTGAGCAGACAGTAACGGCGGAATTCATCGATCTCGAAACCGAAGCAGAGGCTACCTGCACGTACCTGATTGGCTTCCAGATCCACCTCGATCTCGATGCCCGGTTTGGCGGCCACCAGCTGGAACAGGGCATCGACCTCCTTCTCCTTCAGGCGCACCGGCACCATGCCATTGTTGATGGCGTTGCCGTAGAAAATATCGGCAAAGCTCGGGGCTATGATGGTCTTGAAGCCGTAGTCGGCCAGCGCCCAGGGGGCGTGCTCGCGACTAGACCCGCAGCCGAAGTTCTCGCGGGCCAGCAGAATGCTGGCACCGGCGAATTGCGGCTGGTTCAGTACAAACTCGGGGTTGGGCTGCTGGCCGGCATCGTCCAGAAAGCGCCAGTCGTGGAACAGGTGCTTGCCAAAACCGATGCGGTTTACTTTTTGCAAAAACTGTTTGGGAATGATGGCGTCGGTGTCGACGTTGGCGCTGTCGAGGGGGACGACGATCCCTTTGTGCTGTTTGAATCCTGTCATCGCTCTTTCCTCTTACAGTGCGCGAATGTCGGCGAAGCGGCCGGTGACGGCGGCGGCGGCGGCCATGGCCGGGCTGACCAGATGGGTGCGGCCGGCGCGGCCCTGACGCCCTTCGAAGTTGCGGTTGCTGGTGGAGGCGCAGCGCTCCCCCGGTTGCAGCCGGTCGTTGTTCATGGCCAGACACATGGAGCAGCCGGGCAGGCGCCACTCAAAACCGGCCTCGATGAAGATCTTGTCCAGACCCTCGGCTTCGGCCTGCGCCTTCACCTGCTCTGAGCCAGGCACCACCAGTGCCTGCACGCCAGCGGCGACCTTTCGACCGCGGGCGATGGCGGCGGCGGCACGCAGATCCTCGATGCGGCTGTTGGTGCACGAGCCGATGAATACCTTGTCGATGGCGACATCGGAGAGCTTCTGGCCCGGTTGCAAGTCCATGTAGGCCAGCGCCTTGCGGGCGGATTGCTGCTCCATCAGATCGCTGAAGGATTCCGGCGCCGGAATAGGCTCGTTGACGGCAATCACCTGACCCGGATTGGTGCCCCAGGTGACTTGCGGGGCGATATCGGCGGCGTCCAGCACCACTTCGGCATCGAAGTGGGCACCATCGTCGCTCTTGAGGCTCTGCCAGTAGGCGATGGCCTGCTCCAGCACCTCGCCCTTGGGAGCAAACTCCTTGCCGCGAATGTAGTCGATGGTGGTCTGGTCGGGGGCAATCATCCCCGCCTTGGCACCCAGCTCTATGGCCATGTTGCACACCGTCATCCGCCCTTCCATGGAGAGGCTGGCAATGGCCTCGCCAGCAAACTCCACCACGTAGCCGGTACCACCGGCGTGGCCGACCTTGCCGATAATGGCCAGCACAACGTCCTTGGCGCTGATGCCCTCCGCCAGCTTGCCGTTGACCGAAATGCGCATGGTCCTGGCGCGACCCTGTTTCAGGGTCTGGGTGGCCATCACATGTTCCACTTCGGAAGTGCCGATGCCGAACGCCAGTGAGCCGAAGGCGCCGTGGGTGGCGGTGTGGGAGTCACCGCAGACGATGGTGGTGCCGGGCAGGGTAATGCCGAGCTCGGGGCCCATCACATGGACGATCCCCTGATATTTGTGGTTGAGATCGTAGAGGCGAACCCCGAACTCCTTGCAGTTATCGGCGAGCGTCTCCATCTGGATGCGGGCCATCTCGCCGGAGGCGGCGATGTCCTTGGTGGTGGTGGAGACGTTGTGATCCATGGTAGCCCAAGTCAGATCCGGGCGGCGCAGCTGGCGGTTCATGGCGCGCAGGCCGTCGAATGCCTGCGGGCTGGTCACTTCATGCACCAGATGGCGGTCGATGTAGATGAGGGGGGTCTCCCCCTCCACTTCCCGTACCACGTGGGCGTCGAATACTTTCTGATAGAGGGTCTTGGCCATTGCTTCTCTCTTCCTTGTTCTCTGTTATGCGGCTCAGATCCGGGCGGCGATCTGGCTACCCATCTCGGACGTGCTCTGCACAGGATGGCGGGCGCTGGCCTGATGCAGGTCGGCGGTGAAGTAACCCTCGGCCAGGGTCTGGGCCACAGCCTGCTCAATGGCCTGGGCGGCAGCCTCCATCCCTAAGCTGTAGCGCAGCATCAGGGCGGCGGAGAGGATCTGGGCGATGGGGTTGGCAATCCCTTTGCCGGCGATATCCGGGGCCGAACCTCCGGCCGGTTCGAACAGGCCGAAACCTGATTCGTTGAGGCTGGCGGAGGGGAGCAACCCCATGGAGCCGGTGATCATGGCGCACTCGTCGGAGAGGATGTCACCGAACAGGTTGGAGCAGAGCAGCACATCGAACTGGGACGGATCCTTGATGAGCTGCATGGTGGCGTTATCGATGTACATATGGTTGAGGGTTACGTCCGGATAGGACTTGGCGACTTGCGTCACCACCTCGCGCCACAGAATGGAAGAGGCGAGCACATTGGCCTTGTCAATGGAGGTGACCTTGCCACGGCGCACGCGAGCCGATTCGAACGCTATCTTGGCGATGCGCTCAATCTCGAAGCGATGGTACACCTCGGTGTCGAACGCCTTCTCGTTCGCTCCTTCTCCCTCACGCCCCTTGGGTTGGCCGAAGTAGATGCCGCCGGTCAGCTCGCGCACGCAGGCGATGTCAAAACCGCGATCGGAGATATCGGCGCGCAGCGGGGAGAACTGTTCCAGACCGGTGTAGATACGGGCCGGACGCAGGTTGCAGAACAGCTTGAAGTGGGCGCGCAGGGGCAGCAGGGCGCCACGTTCCGGCTGATCGTTGGGGGGCAGATGTTCCCATTTCGGGCCGCCTACCGAGCCAAACAGCACGGCATCGGCCGCTTCACAACCCGCGATGGTGCTTTGCGGCAGCGGGGTACCGTGGTTGTCGATGGCGATGCCGCCCACGTCATGGCGATCATACTCGAAGGCGAGGCCGAACCTGGCCTGCACCTTCTCCAGCACCTTGACGGCCTCGGCCATCACTTCCGGGCCAATGCCGTCACCCGGCAATACTGCGATCCGATAACTGCTCATACACTCTCCATCCTGATATTGTCGTTGAGATCCCTCTGTCCGGTTTCCCCGACGCTGCGCGCGGTTGCCGGTTCAGACGTTCCCCGTCCTGATGTTGTCATTCCATGCCGTCTGTGTGGCTGCGAGTCCTGCTCAGACGGTTTCCGATGTGATGCTGTCATTCCATTCCGTCTGTTTGGTTCCGAGCCCTGTTCAGACGGTTTCTGATTTGATGCTGTTATTGCGTTCCATCTGCTCGGCCACCTGATTGGCGCGCCAGATGCTGTTGATCACATGGAGCAGGGCATGGGCCGAGGATTCGATGATGTCGGTGGCCAGCCCCATGCCGTGGAATTTGCGCCCCTTGTACTCGGCGACGATATCGACCTGACCGAGGGCATCTTCCCCTTCGCCCTTGCTCTTGAGGGCATATTTGTCGATGCGGATCTCATAGCCGGTGATGCGGTTGATGCACTGGTAGACCGCATCCACTGGGCCATTGCCGGTGGCCGCTTCGCAGATCAGATCCTGTCCCACCTTCAATTTGACCGAGGCGGTGGCCAGTACCGAGCTGCCGCTCTGGACCCCGAGATACTCCAGCTTGAAGTGTTCCGGCTCTTCGTGGATCTGGCTGAAGAAGGCCAGCGCTTCGAGGTCGTAGTCGAACACCTGACCCTTCTTGTCGGCCAGGGTCAGGAATTTGCCGTAGAGGTGGTCGAGGTCGTAGCTGCTCTCGGCGTAGCCCATGGACTCCATCCGGTGCTTGATGACGTGGCGGCCGGAGCGGGAGGTCATGTTGAGGTTGTTCTGGGTCAGACCAATGCTCTCGGGAGTGATGATTTCGTAGGTATTTTTCGCCTTGAGCACTCCATCCTGATGGATGCCGGAGCTATGGGAGAAAGCGTTGGCCCCGACGATCGCCTTGTTGGGCTGCACCGGCATGTTGCACAGCTGGCTGACCAGCGTGCTGGTGCGATGAATTTCGTTGTGGCGGATATTGGTTTGCACCCCGAGCAGGTCGGCGCGGGTTTTGAGGATCATCGCCACCTCTTCCAGCGAGCAGTTGCCCGCCCGCTCGCCGATGCCGTTGATGGTGCACTCGATCTGGCGGGCTCCCATCTGCACCGCGCCGATGGAGTTGGCCACCGAGAGCCCCAGATCGTCGTGGCAGTGGACCGAGATGATCGCCTTGTCGATGTTGGGTACCCGGTTGAACAGGGTGTGGATGATGCCGGAGAACTCGGTCGGCACCGTGTAGCCCACGGTATCCGGGATATTGATGGTGCGGGCGCCAGCCTTGATGGCGGCCTCCACCATGCGGCAGAGATTATCGATCGGCGTGCGGCCCGCATCCTCGCAGGAGAACTCCACATCGTCGGTGTAGCGCAGCGCGTGCTTGATGGCGCCGATCCCCATCTCCAGCACATCCTCGAAGCTCTTTTTCAGCTTGCTCTCCACATGGATGGAGGAGGTGGAGATAAAGGTGTGGATGCGAAACGCCTCGGCGACCCGCAAGGCTTCACCGGCGGCATCGATATCCTTGGGCAGGGCGCGGGCGAGGGCGCAGACCCGGCTGTTTTTGATGTGGCGGGCTATGGTCTGCACCGATTGAAAATCGCCGGGAGAAGAGACCGGGAAGCCCACCTCCATGACGTCGACACCGAGCCGTTCCAGTGCCTGGGCGATCTGCAGCTTCTCCTTGACTGTCAAACTGGCCGCCAGGGCCTGCTCACCATCACGCAAGGTGGTGTCGAATATGATGACCCGATCTGACATGTGACTTCCCTCTTCCTAAGTTCGGTAACGTGCATCCTGCGGCGGCATAAAAAAACCCGTGCAGGGGGCACGGGTTTTTGTAAATTCCGGCTATGCCTTAGCCCGGCTACAAGGATCCCGCGCGAGTTAACGCGATTAGGGAGATTAGTAGTAGCGGGGTGGCGATACGCATGACGTTGTTATTCCTTCCAGTCGATAACGCTTTTACCAATATCGAGATTTTTATGCTGTGTCAACACGGAAGGTCAGGGGCAATCTGCTGACGTATTTAATCGGATTGTAAAGGATTGCAAATTTCCTTGTCCCATATTCGGCCCATGACCGATTATCTGGTCATTCCTGCTGTGCTCTATTCTCTGCACAACCAGATCGACTTATCAGCATTAGCTGAATTATCTGAGGTGTTAAATGGAAAAACGTAGACCTGGTCGTCCGGTCGGACGTTCTGACATTCGTGACAAGTTGCTTGCTGCCGCCCGTGAGCGTTTTCTCAATACTCCCTATAGCAAGGTAACTACACGCGAAATCGCGGAGCTTGCTGGCTCCAATCTGGCAATGATCCACTACTACTTCGGCAGTAAAGAGGGTCTTTACAAAGCGGTGCTGGGCGATGTCGCCGAGCCCCTCGACCATGCCTGGCAAGATGAACACAGCAATCACAGCCTCAACGAGCTGCTCAACACCTACTATCAGGTGATGGCGCCCAACAGCGAGCTGACCTCCGCTATCTCCAGCGCATTGTCGACCGAGAAGAGCCCGGGGCGGGATTTTGTGCTGAGCCGCCTGCTGGAGCGTCAACTGCCGCAGTTCGACGCCCTGCTGGAAACCATGAAAACCAACGGCGAGCTGGGTGACAATCTGGATCCCGAGATGCTGAAGATCTCCTTCCTCAGCATGATGTGGCAGCCGTTCGTGATGAAAGATCTTTACGAACAGGTATTTGGCCTGAAAGTGGACGAACAGTTCATGGCTCGTCTGGCGGATCACAACTGCCGCCTGATGGAGACCGGTCTGCGCGGCAGCCACTGATTTTGCCGCAACATCGAGATTAAAAAGGGCCATTCGGCCCTTTTTTCATAAATCTGTTATGCCTTGTTCAACGTAACGTCATCCCGCTTTCTTACTCTGCAAGCAGAATTCAGGGAAGGAGGGGATATGAACAAGATCCAGCAATGGGACCTGCAGGTGTGCCGGGTCTGCCTGCTTCACGGCTACAACCGGCAGCAGGCGAGGGTGAGTCGTCTCATTTCCCGCACCGGCGATGGCCCGCTTTACGCTGTGCTGGCCGCCCTGCTCTGGTGGCAGGGGGAGGCAGAGCGGGAGCTGGTGCGACTGGCGCTGTTAGCCTTCGCCATCGAACTGCCCCTCTATCTGCTGCTGAAAAACAGCCTGAAACGACAACGGCCGGTCGGCTTGCCGGTCTTTATCACTCCTTCCGATCGTTACAGTCTCCCCTCCGGCCACACCGCCGCCGCTTTTCTGATGGCCACCATACTGGCCACCGGCTTTCCGCTCTGGGCGCCCCTGCTGTTTGGCTGGGCGGCGCTGGTGGGGGCATCCCGGTTGCTGCTCGGGGTACACTACCTGAGCGATCTGGTTGCCGGTGCCCTGCTGGGTGGCGGTTGCGCCGTGCTGGCGCTCGGCTGGAGCCACTCATGAGGATACTGTTCGGGGTGCAAGGCACCGGCAACGGCCATATCAGTCGCAGTCGCACTCTGGCGCGGGCACTGCGCACGGCAGGGGTCGAGGTGGATTATCTCTTCAGCGGTCGCCCCGCTGACCGCTACTTCGACATGGAGGAGTTTGGCCCCTACCGCGCCTTTCCCGGCCTCACTTTTGTCAGTCACGAGGGGCGAGTTTCTCCGTGGCGCACCCTGCAAGCCGCCTCGCCGCTCACCTTCTGGCGGGATCTGCGGTCTCTCGATTGCAGCGAATACGATCTGGTGGTGAGCGATTTTGAGCCGCTAACCGCCCACGCAGCCCGCCGCTATGGCAAGCCGAGCCTCACCGTCAGCCATCAGGCCAGCTTCAACTGGCCCATCCCGCGCTGGGGGGAGGATGGGGTCAGCCGCCAGCTGATGCGCCACTTTGCTCCTGTGGATCAGCCGCTCGGGCTGCACTGGTTTCACTTCGGTCACCCCTTGTTGCCGCCGGTGATCGACCCCATCGCCGCCGCACCGGATAACGGCGAGATCCTGGTCTATCTGCCGTTCGAGCAGACCGAGGCGATCGCCGCCCTGTTGTCGCGCTTTGGTCAGCAGCGCTTCGTCTGCTTTCACCCCGCCATTCGCACCCCGAGCCAATGGCGCAATCTGCGCTTCGAGCCGCCGTCGCGACACGGGTTTATCGCCGTGCTGGCCGGTTGTTGCGGCGTAATCTCCAACGCAGGTTTCGAGCTGGCTTCCGAGGCGCTCACTCTCGGCAAGAAGCTGCTGGTCAAACCCCTCGGCGGCCAGTTCGAGCAGCTGACCAACGGCAAGACCCTCGAGATGATGGGACTGGCGACCCTGATGGATGTGCTCGATGCCAATCTGGTGCGCACCTGGCTCGACAGCGCCTCGCCCGGGGCGGTCTGTTACCCCGATGTAGCGGGGGAGCTGGCCCGCTGGCTGGCGGCGGGAGCCGACGAGAGCGTAGCCTCTCTGTCACGGCGGCTCTGGGCACGCACCCTGTTTCCGGAGGAGGTAAGTGATCGCCTGAGCGAGCTGGATGGGGGCGACTGTTTATCCAGTTGCTGGTTATCGCAAGTGAGCGTTGTTGACTAGACTGAAAGGCGATCCCACCAAGGAGAGGACGGAGCAAATGCGCTTTACCAATGAAAACGGCGAAGTCATGAACCTGGCTGACAATCTCACCCTGCACGAGTTGCTCGATATGGGTGTCAGCATCTCGGTCAGTGAAGAGACCGATCCGGATCAGCAGATCTGGCTGGCTGAGCCGGATCAGGACAACTGAGTCATCATTCGGCATCAAGCCCACCGCTGAGCGGTGGGCTTTTTTGTGGCTGTTTTTCCCCTCTGCGGAATGATCCGCTGGCCATTCCCCGACTTCCTTCCCATTTGTCTCATGGTCGCTGCGGCAAGTCATTGAATGTTAATAGCCGGTTGAAATGTATGACTGTTCTGGTCAGATAAAGCCGTGGACAAGCGTTATGAAGCGGGTTAAGTTGGTTTTTCACCCTATTTTCGGGTGAATGACGGAAAAATCCTTTTTTTCTACTGTCGACGGGGCTGAATTGGGCCGATCTGCATTCAGATAACAACAAGAAACGGATCGGGCCGTGCCGGGAAGCACAGCATCGTCGGTGGGATTCGCTAAACGGAGCAAAGCCTGGAGGGCTTTATCATGGAGATGTTATCAGGCGCCCAGATGGTGGTTAGAGCGCTGGAAGATCAGGGAGTTGAGCACGTCTTCGGCTACCCTGGTGGCTCAGTGCTCGACATCTATGACGCTCTCTTCGAAAACGGCAAGATGGAGCATGTCTTGGTGCGGCACGAGCAAGCCGCGGTTCACATGGCTGACGGTTACGCCCGTTCCACCGGCAAGGTGGGGACTGTGCTGGTAACGTCAGGCCCGGGAGCGACCAACTGCATTACCGGTATTGCCACCGCCTATATGGATTCCATTCCGTTGGTGATCCTCTCCGGCCAGGTGCCGACCAGCATGATCGGTGAGGATGCGTTCCAGGAGACCGACATGATCGGTATCTCCCGCCCGGTGGTGAAGCACAGCTTCCTGTGCAAGAAGGCGAGCGATATCCCTGAGGCCATCAAGAAGGCCTACTACATTGCCGCCAGCGGCCGCCCGGGGCCGGTGGTGGTGGATCTGCCCAAAGATGTGCAGAACCCGAAAGAGAAATTCCCCTACCAGTATCCCGAGACGGTCTCCCTGCGCTCCTACAACCCGACCAAGTCTGGCCATAAAGGGCAGATCAAGCGGGCAGCCAAGCTGCTGGTGGATGCCCAGCGCCCGGTCATGTACGTGGGTGGCGGCGCCATCAACGCCAATGCGGACCATCTGGTGACCAAACTGGCGGAGCTGCTGAACCTGCCGGTGACCACCACCCTGATGGGGCTGGGGGCCTTCTCCGGTGTCCATCCGCAATTTATCGGCATGCTGGGGATGCACGGCACCTTCGAAGCCAACAAAACCATGCACAACGCGGATCTTATCTTCGCCGTCGGTGCCCGCTTCGATGACCGCGTCACCAACAACGTGGCCAAGTTCTGCCCCAATGCGACCGTGGTTCATATCGACATCGACCCCACCTCCATCTCCAAAACGGTGCAGGCCCATGTGCCCATCGTCGGCTCGGTGGAAACCGTGTTGGAGCAGATGCTGGAAGTGATCCGCGAGTGTGGCTTCGATAACGACAAGGAGGCGCTGGCGGACTGGTGGAGCCAGATCAACCAGTGGCGCTCCCGTCACTGTCTGGCCTACGAAAAGTCGGCCACCCAGATCAAGCCGCAACAGGTTATCGAGACCCTCTACAAAGTGACTCAGGGTCAGGCGTTCGTTGCCTCCGACGTGGGCCAGCACCAGATGTTTGCTGCCCTCTACTACCCGTTTGCCAAACCGCGCCAGTGGATCAACTCAGGGGGCCTCGGCACCATGGGCTTCGGCATTCCGGCCGCCATGGGTGCCCAGTTTGCCAACCCGGATGCGGTGGTCTGCTGCGTCACCGGCGATGGCTCGGTGCAGATGAACATTCAGGAGCTCTCCACCTGCATGCAGTACGGCGTGCCCATCAAGATCATCTCCATCAACAACCGTGCGCTGGGCATGGTCAAGCAGTGGCAGAAGATGTTCTACGGCGGCCGTCACAGCCACTCTTACATGGAGTCCCTGCCGGACTTCGTCAAACTGGCGGAAGCCTATGGCCATGTCGGCATCGCGGTGAGCGATCCGGCGGAGCTGGAGAGCGCCATGGAGAAGGCCTTCGCCATGAAGGATCGGCTGGTGTTCATGGATATCTCGGTCGACCCGGATGAGCACGTCTATCCGATGCAGATCAAGTTTGGCGCCATGGATGAGATGTGGCTGAGCAAGACGGAGAGAACCTGATGAGACACATCATTTCAGTACTGCTGGAGAACGAATCCGGCGCCCTGAGCCGCGTGGTGGGTCTCTTCTCCCAGCGTGGCTACAACATCGAGACCCTGACGGTGGCGCCGACCGAGGATCCCACCCTGTCGCGCATGACCATCGTCACCATGGGTGACGAGCGGGTGCTGGAGCAGATCCAGAAGCAGTTGCACAAGCTGGTGGACGTGCTCAAGGTATGCGACTTGAGTGAGGGTGAGCACATCGAGCGGGAGATCGCGCTGGTCAAGGCGCGCGCCGCCGGTGGTGGTCGTGACGAGCTGAAACGGCTGGCGGATATCTTCCGTGGCCAGATCGTCGACGTCACCCCCGAGCTCTACACGGTGCAGCTGGTGGGTACCAGCGACAAGCTGGACGCCTTCATCAAGACGGCCGCCCAGACCAACGAGATCATCGAAGTGGTGCGCTCCGGTGTCTGCGGTATCTCCCGTGCCGACAAAGCGCTGCGCCCCTGATGACTGGCGGGACAGCTGATGATGCGTCAGCTGCCGCAGAGGAAAGGAAAGAGGGCTCTGCGGAGCCCTTTTTGTTTGGTTTTGCTTTACGAGGGGAGGGATGATGTTCGGTATTCATGATCTTGCACTGTTTATGGTCTCGGGCTTGCTGCTCAATATTATGCCGGGGCCCGACTCCCTGCTGGTCATGCTGCGCAGCGGTTCGCAAGGGTGGCGTGCCGGTTCGGTCGCGACCCTTGGCATCGGCACAGGTGTCATGGTGCATGTGCTGGCGGCGGCCCTCGGTCTGTCGGCCCTGCTCAGCGCCTCGGCCGAGTTGTTTGCCCTTATCAAGCTGGCTGGCGCCATCTACCTCATCTATCTGGGGCTCTCCCTGCTGCGCCAGCAGGCAACGGGTGCAATGGAGGGAGGGGTCACTCTGCCCGCCCTCTCCTATGGCCAGATTTACCGGCAGGGTGTGCTGACCAATGTGCTCAACCCCAAGGTCGCGCTCTTTTTCCTCGCCTTCGTGCCCCAGTTCATCGCGCCGGATGCCCCCGACAAGGCGCTCGCCTTTATCCTGCTCGGTTGCATCTTCAATCTGGGCGGCATCATCTGGTGTCACCTGCTGGTCTTTACCACCGTCTATGCCAGCCACAGGGTACGGCTGTCACGGCGTCTCGGTCGCTGGCTCAACCGGGGCATCGGCACCCTGTTTGTCGGACTCGGGATCAAGCTCGCCAGCGACTAGCTCGCCGCTTTCTGACCTGAGGCAGATTATCGTGCGCCGCGCTGTGGTATGGTCGGCAGTCAGCTGCGGGACCAGCCCCGCTCTCTCTTTTTCAGGTCAGCCCGACTGGCCGCAGCAGCGAGATCCCTTGCCCAGATGAACATCGCCCGGCTCAAGAACTTTACCGAGATAGTGAAGAACAACTTCAACATCTCGGCGACGGCGGAGAAGCTCTACACCTCCCAGCCCACCCTCAGCAAGCAGATGAAGATGCTGGAAGATGAGCTGGGGCTCGCCCTCTTTACCCGCAAGGGAAAGAATCTGGTCGGCTTGACCAGCGCAGGCGAGCAGGTGATGGAGTTGGCCAAGGGGGTGGTGGCGCAGGTGGAGCAGATCAACCAGCTGTCGCTCGGGGAGCAACTGGCTACCAGCGGGGTGCTGCGTATCGCCACCACCCACACCCAGGCGCGCTACAAGCTGCCAGCGGTGATTACCGAGTTCAGCCGTCGTTATCCCGATGTGGCGATCCAGCTCCATCAGGGGGCGCCTGCCCAACTGGCCCAGATGGTGCAAAGCGGCGATGTGGATATGGCGATCGCCACCGAGTCCATGTACCTATTCGACGAGCTGGCCGCCGTCCCCTGTTATCGTTGGGGGCGCAGTGTGGTGGTGCCGCACGGTCAACCGCTGATCGACTGCCAGCCGCTGTCAATGGCGGATCTGGCCCGCTATCCCCTCATCACCTATGTATTCGGCTTTACCGGCCGATCCAAGATGGACAAGGCTTTCAGCCGCCACGGCCTCTCGCCGAAAACCGTGCTGACCGCCACCGACACCGACGTGATCAAGCACTACGTCCGGCTCGGCATGGGGGTCGGGGTGATTGCCAGCGTGGCCTTTGACGAGGGGGATCGGGAGGATCTGGTGAGTCTCAATATCGACCACCTGATCGCCTCGAGCGCCACCCACATCTGCCTGCGAAAACATGCCCATTTGCGTGACTACATGTACGACTTTATCCACCTCTACGCCCCCCATATCAGCCGGGAGACGGTGCAACTGCACCTTATCAACCAGCCGCCCGCTGCCAATATGGCGGAGTTGCCGTGGCTCTAACCGCGGGTTGTTTGTCGTACACAGAGCAAAAATACAGAGACAAAAAAAGAGAGGCCTTGGCCTCTCTTCTGGTTTTATCGGTATGCGGGATTAAGCGCTGCGGGTCGCCAGATTGATAAAGATCTGGGCTCCGACCAGCAGGCAGTCGTCATCGAGGTAGTAGGGATTCGCATGCAGGTAGTTGCAGATCCCCTTGGCCTGACAGCCGCTGCCGAGGAAGAACATGGCCCCCTTGCGGCCACGGCAGGCGTTAACCATGTAGCTGAAATCTTCGCTGCCGGTCATCGGCTGCCCCTGAGCGTTGATCCCCTCAGAGGGCAAGACATCGGCGGCCGCTTGCAGCAGACGGGCGCAGGCATCGGCGTGGTTCTCGACCGCCGGATACCCGGCATAGACCATCTTGGTCTTGAAGCCGCGCAGTTCGCTCTGGGCCACGATCTCCTTGAAGCTGTTCTTCAGGATCTGGTCGGTCTCGGCATCCATGGCACGGATGGTGCCGCGCGCCTGCACATGGTCGGCGATGGCGTTGGGGATTGTGCCGCCGTTGATCATGCCGCAGCCGAATACCGCCGGGCTGAACGGACTGGTGCGCTTGGCGACGATGTAGTCCATATCCTCGATGATCCGCACCGCTTCGCGGATGGCATCCAGCCCCTTGTGGGGGGTGGATCCGTGGGCGGAGATACCGTGCACATCCAGCGTCCAGGCGGAGCCCCAGGAGGACATGACACCGTGGTTGAACTTGATGGTGCCGGTCTCCATGGCGCCGTCGTTATGGAGAGCATAGACCTCGTCTACCCCCTTCATGCAGCCCAGTTCGACCATCTTCTCGGCGCCCGGCACCCGCATATCCTCTTCCGCCATCTGGAAGATAAAGCGGACGTTGTACAGCAGGCGATCGCGGTTGGCGGCCAGAAACTTGGCCGCGGTCAGGGCGATCGCCATATGGGAGTCGTGACCGCAGTTGTGGGCCATTCCCTCGTGGGTCGACTTGAACGCAACGTCGCTCATGTCGAGCATCTCGAGGCCATCCATGTCGGCACGGAAGGCGATGGTCGGCAGCACAGGGTCAACCACCAGATCCCCGTGAAAACCGGTGAAGCCCGGGTAGTCGGTGAGGCGATAGCCGAAGCTTGTCATCAGCTCGCGGCAGTAGGCCGAGGTCTTGAACTCGACGCCGGAGGCCTCCGGAATGGTGTGCAGATGGTGGCGCACTTCCTGACTGAAGTCGCGCAGGGCCAGCAGGGCCGGTTCAATGTGGATGTTGTTCATTAGATGATCCCTTGAATGGAAAAGCCGAGCTGGGCCACCAGCGAGGCGCCGAAGAAGCAGCAGGTGGAGACGATCATGAAGATCAGGATCACTTTCCAGGACATCTTCTTCAGCTCTTCCAGCTGACCACCCACCGAGAGACCGGCAAAGGCCAGCAGCGGTACGCAGCAGGAGAGGAAGGAGATCTTGGCGACGGCGTCAATGAAGAGGCCGCGCACCGGGGTCTCCGGCAGGCAGATGAGAATGCCGATGATGGTGGCATAGGCAAACGCCGGCAGGGAGGAGGGCAGATAGCGTTTGGCAATCAGCGAAGCGAACACCACCAGTGACATGGCGACGAAGCTGTCACCCATCAGCCAGAGCGGAGTGCCGGTGGTCAGGGTCTGGGTAAACATGGCCAGCAGGATCGCCAGAAAGACGAACCGCATATCCATTACGATGCTTTTCATGCTTTCTCTCCTTTGGCAGTCAGGGCATAGATTTTTTCAGCGAGCGGCAAACCCAGATAGGTGAGGGAGAGGGCGCCGAGGGCAGACGAGAGCAGGTTCGAGGCTGCCGCGATACTCAGCACCTGCTGAGCCAGCGCTTCGTCGAGACCGTTGATCAGGGCGCCGGAGGCGGCACTCAGCATGGAGCCTGAGCCCACGCCGGAGCCGGCAGCCAGCGCCAGCGGGTGCAGGCCGGTGAGCGGGGCGATACTGCCCAGCACGCTGAACCAGAGGGTGCCGATAACGGAGCCGCACAGGTAGATGGCCAACACACCGATGTACTCCTGAGAGCCGGTGCCGAACTTGCCCTGAATTACCGCGACGGACGGCTCACGGCTGATGGAGGAGCAGGCCCCGATGGCGCGGCGGCCAAAGCCGAACTTCACTGCCAGCGGAATGGCGATCAGGATCGGCAGCAGGTTGCCAATCTCCTGCAGGAACAGCGGTACGCCGACGCTCAAGATCATCTTCAGGTTGGGGATGATCATCCCCGCGTACTGGGTACCCAGGATCAGCAGGCTGAAGCCCACCATCTTGCCGCAGAAGCCCTCTTCTTTCTCGGTGAAGAGCTGTTTCCAGCCGGGGATGCGATCCTTGACCGGTTTGGCGGAGACAATCATGCCGATGATGACGGCAAAGAGCATCGGCAGGATCGGAATGATGGCGATGCCGATCTTGATCTCCTGTTTGCCTATTAGGTACTGGGCCACAAAGATCAGCATGGCGGTTGCCAATATGCTGACCGTGACCGTCTTGAGGGGGCTGGTTTGCTGCATAGTCTTTTCTCTTGTTATTCCCATGTGTGGCCATCGTCAGGATTGTCCAGACCGATGATGGGGGCATCATAGGGAGCTAAGAGGGGCAGGTATGTGACCTTCATCAAGCTGGCCATATGGCATTTTTTCATGGGGTATGCCCTTTAACCCTCTGGATACCAAGGGTTAAAGGCCGTTAACAGAACGTCAGCATTGGCAGGACAAGATAAGCAAACAGGAGGGAAATGGTGACACCGCCCCGCAGGGCAGTGACGCGGATCAGACGGGCGTTTTGAGCCGTGCACTGCGCAGCAGCAGGGGCAGTTGGTAGAGCACCAGGGCGCCGAGCACCAGTCCGGCTCCGGCCAGTTTGGCGCCGCCGAGGGGTTCGCTGTAGAAGAGGGTGCTCAGCAGTAGAGTCCAGACCGGTTCCAGCAGCATCATCAGGGCGGCGTGGGCGGTAGTCATCTTGCTCAATGCATGGGTGAGCAGCCAGTAGCGTAATGTGGTGGCGATCAAGACGCTCGCTGCAAACCAGCCCCAGATGCCGTGGCTGACTCCAGCCTCTGGCCACTGCTCGGTCAGCAGGGAGAGCAGGGTGCCGAGCAGGCCGGTCATCGCCAGCTGGATGCAGGTGAGCCAGGTGGGGGCAATGGATTGGGCGAAGTGGCGATGGACGGCAAGCTGGATGCCGAGGGTGGTGGCCGCTGCCAGAAACCAGAACAGCGAGAGCGACACGCCCCAGTGGGTACTGCTGGAGAGCAGCAGCAAACCGGCGATGGCGATGGGCAGGGTGAGCCAGTAGTGGCGGCCGGGCTTGGCTCGAAAGGCTCCCCAGGCGGCCAGCGGGGCCATCAGGGTGGCGACGCTCATGATAAAGGCGCCGCTGCCCAGTGCATCGCTCTGGCTGATGGCGGTGACCCACAGCAGCAGGCTGGCGCCGAGGAGGGTGCCGCAACCGGCAGCGCGCACCAGCTGGGCGCGAGTCGGCGGTGGCTCGCGCAACCAGGCCAAGGGGAGCAACAGCAGCGCGGCCAGCAGAAAGCGGCTGCCGATAAAGGCGGCAGGGGGCAGTTCGCGGATCGCCTCTTTCGAGAAGAGCCAGCCAGCGGCGGCCAGCAGGGTGACCAGTACCATCAGCAGCAGGGGAGTGCGGTTCATCGGGGTCGCCATGGTGAAATGGATGGGAGAGCATAAAGGAAAGGCGCCAGGTATTGCTACCTGGCGCCTTTCGCATCTGCCTTGAACCGCCGTCGCGGCTCGCGGCCAGCAATCAGTTCATGCCGTAACGCTTGAGCTTCTTGCGCAGGGTGCCACGGTTGATACCCATCATCACGGCAGCGCGAGTCTGGTTACCACGGGTGTACTGCATGATCACGTCCAGCATCGGCGCTTCGACTTCGGAGAGAACCATATCGTACAGATCAATCACTTCCTGACCGTTCAACTGGGCCAGGTAGTTACGCAGGGCCTGTTGCACAGAGTCACGCAGGGGGCGCTGGGTCGGCTCGGCAGCGTGATTGTGAGTAGTTGTTACCAATGCATCAGAAGTCAGGGTTTGTTCGAACATATTCGGTCGGCTCTTTAGTTATCTTGTTAACCTAATCCATCGAAATACGCTTCGAGTGCCTCAAGTTGCGCGTCTGCGCAATCCAGGGCATTGAAGTGCTTACGGAATTCTCGGCCCGTCTCTTCTTCATCCAGATACCAGCCCACGTGTTTACGGGCTATGCGCGCTCCCAGATATGCACCATAAAACCGGTGCAGGTTGGTTACATGCTCGTTCATCAGGGTGCGAACCTCTTCCCTCTCGGGAGGCGGCAGCTTGGTGCCCGTCTCAAGAAAATGACGGATTTCCCGGAAAATCCAGGGTCGTCCTTGCGCAGCTCGGCCGATCATCACGGCGTCAACGCCGGTATAGTCGAGGACATACCGGGCTTTCTCCGGGCTGTTGATGTCACCATTGGCGACAACAGGAATCGATACGGCCTGCTTAATCGCCCTGATCGTGTCGTACTCCGCTTCGCCCTTGTAGAGGCAGGCACGGGTACGACCATGCACGGCGAGGGCCGCGATACCGCAATCTTCGGCGATTCGGGCGATCTCCACGCCATTGCGGTTATCCGGATCCCATCCTGTGCGGATCTTCAAGGTGACAGGCACCTCCACTGCATCCACCACGGCCCGGCAAATTGCTTTGACCTGATCGGGGGCACGCAGCAGGGCAGAACCTGCCAACTTCTTATTCACTTTTTTTGCCGGACATCCCATGTTGATGTCGACGATCTGTGCGCCCTGCTCCACGTTGTAGCGGGCAGCAAACGCCATCATCTCGGGGTCGGCACCGGCAATCTGGACCGATCGCAATCCGCCTTCTGCAGAGTGATCCATCCTCATCCGGGTTTTCTGGGTATCCCAGACATCCGGGTTGGCCAGCAGCATCTCGGAAACGGCCATGCCAGCCCCCAATCGCAAACAAAGTTCACGGAATGGTCGGTCAGTTACACCGGCCATGGGAGCCACAATCAAGGGAGTTTCAAGCGTGTGGGGACCTATCTGCATTCCACGGTTACCATCGGCTTAGGGCGGCGTATATTACGCATTTTTTAGGCAGGAGAAAAGGTTAGTATTTGAGCGTCAGCCATTTTTTTCTGAAAAAAACGTCGCGCCAAGGCTTGCAAATTCTGGAGTTATTGAAAAACGGCCAGATTGACGGAGAGTGAGCGCTGTACCATTCGGGTCGGACGCCTGCATAATTGTCAGTCCACTTGCAGGCCCGCTTTGCGTTATGATAGCGGGCTTAAATCGAGCAAATGCTCCAAACATTTATGCAACAAAAGCGGATTGGGGATCTATGACGTCAAGGTTCATTAAATCACTCTGGCCGTGTCTGATGGGTGTCGTGCTGGGGTCGGCGCAGGCGCAAACTATCAGCTTCGGTGAAGCCTGGACCCGGGTCATCCAGCAGGATGAAGGGCTGGCTGCCGAACAGGCCGGGGTCGATCGGGCCAAGCAGCTGCGCGAGGCGGCCAAGGACATGTATCTGCCCAAGGTGGATCTGGGGGCCAGCTATACCCATCTTGATCAGCCGATTGAACTTGATGCTCTCGATCTCAATCCGCTGGCCAAGCAGAAAGATCTGATCCTGGCGCTCGGCAGCCTGTTCGGGGTTGGGGCCAACGCATTTGTCACCCCCCTGACCAAACAGAATGTGGTGACCAGCTCGGTCAAGATGCTCTGGCCGCTTTTTGCCGGTGGCCGCATCGATGCGGCGCAGGATATCCGCCAGGCGCAGGTGAGCGAGGCGCAGCAGTTGCTGGTGCTCAAGCAGCAATCCACCTTCGAGAGCCTCTCCCAGACCTATTTCGGTGTGGTGCTGGCTGCTCAGGTGGTGCAGACCAAACAGGAGATCGAAGAGGGGCTGGCCCACCATCTGGATCACGCCAAGAAGCTCGAAGCGCAGGGCCAGATCGCCAGGGTGGAGCGCCTCTCCGCCCAGTCGGCATATGATCGGGCCCGCATCGATACCCAGAAAGCGCGCCGCAGCCTCGAGATCGCCGAGCTGGCCCTTGGCCGCATGCTGAAGTTGCCAAATGCCCAGCCGGGCAGCGGCCTGTTCGTCAACAAGGAGCTGCCGCGCCTCGAGGGGTTGGTAAGCCAGACCCTGGAGGTGCACCCCGGTCTCAAGCTGCTGAGTGCCAAGAAGGAGCAGGCCAAGGGGCTGATCCGGGTCGAGCAGGGCAAATATGCCCCCGAGGTGTTCCTGTTCGGCAACTACAACCTCTATGAAGATGATTCACTCGCCTCCAAGACAGCGCCGGACTGGCTGGTGGGGGTGGGGGTCAGCATGCCGCTGGTGAGCCGTGATGGCCGCTCCGAGACGGTGCAGGCCGCCAAGAGTGCCGAGCTGCAAGTCAATCTGCTGCAAGCCAAGACCCGTCAGGATCTGGAGTTGCTGGTCGAGAAGACCTGGCGCGAAGCAGCGCAGGGGCTGGAGGAGTATCAATCCCTCTCTTCCACCCAGGCGTTGGCTGAGGAGAACGTGCTGCTGCGGGACAAGGCGTTCGGGCAGGGGCTCTCTACCTCCCTCGATGTGGTGGATGCCCAGAACCAGCTGGCGGGGGTCAAGACCCAGCGTGCGGCGGCGGCTTATCAATATGTGGTGTCTCTGGCCCGTCTGCTGGCGCTCTCCGGCCAGATGAACAGTTTCAATCAATATCAGCACGGTCAGGTAATCGAGGTGAACTCATGATCGCACTCCAGTCCGTTCCTTTTTCTATCTCTGTTTCGACCGCCAAGGGTCGCCCGTTTGTCGAGGTGAAGTGATGAGCCATCCCCCCATCAAAAAGAAGATGAGCCAGGGTAAACCGCTGTTGTTGCCATTGGCGCTGGTGATCCTGGTGGTGTGGCTCGGCTGGCGTTTCTGGCTGGCCTATCAGCCGGAGCCGGTGCATCTGCAAGGGCAGATTGAAGCGCAGCAATATTCGGTCTCCTCCAAGGTGCCGGGGCGCATCGACGAGGTGCTGGTGAAAAAGGGTGATCAGCTGACCAAGGATCAACTGGTCTTTACCCTGGCGAGCCCCGAGATCGAAGCCAAGCTGAGCCAGGCCAAGGCCGGTGAAGCTGCTGCGGGGGCGCTGGCGCAAGAGGCAGAGAAAGGGGCCCGAGCCCAACAGATCGCCGCTGCCAAGGATCAGTGGCAAAAAGCCAAGGCTGCCGCCCAGCTGCGTGGCAAGACCTATGAGCGGGTGGCCAGTCTGCATCGCGACGGCGTAATGCCGCTGCAAAAACGCGATGAGGCCTGGACCGCCTGGCAAGCTGCACGCTACAGCGAAGGGATGGCGTGGCAACAGTACCAGATGGCGTTGGAAGGGGCGCGGGAAGAGACCAAGATCGCCGCTCGCGAGAAGGCCAAGATGGCGGCGGGTTCTGTTGCCGAGGTTGAGGCCTATCTGGCCGACACCCGCATCACCAGCCCCCACAATGGTGAAGTGAGTCAGGTGCTGCTGCGCAGCGGCGAGCTGGCGCCACAAGGTTTCCCGGTGGTGACCCTGCTCGATATGAGTGATGCCTGGGCCCAGTTCCACGTGCGCGAGGATCTGCTGCCCCGTTTCCCGGTCGGTATCGAGTTCGATGCCCGCATCCCGGGCCTTGGCGATCAGACCGTGCGCTTCAAGGTGACCCATGTGGCCGTGATGGGGGATTTTGCCACTTGGCGTGCCACCGATACCCGTCAAGGTTTCGATATGAAGAGCTTCCAGGTGGAGGCTCGCCCGCTGCAACCGGTTGAGGGGCTGCGGGTTGGCATGAGTGTGCTGGTTGAACTCTGATGGGACGTGAATTTCGGCTGCTTTGGCAGGATCCGTTCAGCCGTGCCCTGATGAGCTGGGTGCCGCTGCTGCTGATGGGGATCCTCTGCTGGATCTTCTCGGCAGGGCTGGCTCGCGACCTCAAGGTTGGGCTGGTGGATCTCGACCACAGCATGCTCTCGCGCCAGCTCGCCTTCTCGCTGGATGGCTCGGCCGGGCTCAAGGTGGCGCAACAGTTTGACTCCATCGATGCCGGGGCGCGCGCTCTGCGCAGCGGCGACATCTATGCGCTGGTGGTGATCCCCAACCATCTGGCGCGGGATGCCCGTCAGGGCACCCAGCCGCAGGTGACGGTGTTCAACAACGGTCAGTTCATCCTGATCGCCAAGCTGGTCAACTCGGCGCTGGCGCAGGTGGTAGGCACCCTTAACGGTCAGGTCGGCGTGCTGGAGGCGATGGCCGATGGCAAGGCGCTGCCCGGCGCGCTCGGGCAGTCGGTGCCCATCAGCAGTCAGGTCACTGCGCTCTATAACCTCAACTCCAGCTACGCCCAGTTTCTGCTGAGTGCCATTCTGCCCGCGGTGTGGCAGATCCTGGTGGTGCTGTTCGGCCTCAATGCGCTGGCCCGTACCGATCGGCTGGGGCTGGACTGGACTACTCGCGGCGTCTGGTTTGGCCTCTGGCGCACCCTGCTGCCCCACGTGCTGATTGGCTGGGGCTGGGGGATTGTCTGGACGCTGCTGCTGTTCAAGGGCTTCTCCTATCCCATGCACGGTAGCTGGTTGGTATTGCTGGTGGGGCTGGGGCTCGCCTCGGCCGCCTGCGTCACCATGGGGGCTTTTTTCTACGGCATCATCCGGGATCCGGCCCGCGCTCTGTCGTTAGCGGGGGCTTACACTGCGCCCGGTTTCGCCTTTATGGGGGTCACCTTTCCGGTGAGTGCCATGGGGGATTTCGCCCGCTTCTGGCGCAGCCTGTTGCCGGTCTCTCACTATGTCGAGCTGCAGATTGGTCAGAGCAACTACGGTCTGCCGCTCGCATCGGCGCTGCCGCAACTGGGGGCGTTGCTGCTGTTCCTGCTCCCCTTGCTGCTGGTGGTACGCCGTTACAAGCAGCAGGCCGAGCTGGCCCGTCAATCAGCCGTTGTGGCCGTCGCCGAGAAGGAGCCCGAGTGATGCTGGGATTTGTCGATCTGTTGCGCCTAGAGCTACGCACCCTGCTGGCGGATCGCGCCATCATGCTGACCCTGTTTGGCGGGGTGATCTTCTACTCGTTTCTCTATCCCCAGCCCTATCTGCATCAGCTGCCGCGGGAAGAGGCGGTAGTGGTGGTCAACGACGATGGCAGTCAGTTGTCCCGTCAGCTGGAGTTTATGGCCGATGCCACGCCGCAGGTAAAGCTGGTGGCGCGAGCCAATTCGCTGGCCGAGGCGCGACAGCTGATGATGGCCGGGGAGGCGAGCGGGATCCTGCACATTCCCAACCACTTCTATCGGGATCTGATGCTGGGCAAGAGCGTCACCCTGAGCTACGCCGGTGATGCCTCCTACTTCCTGGTCTACGGCACCATTGCCGAAGGACTGGCGCAGGCCAGTGGCACCCTCGCCGCGCAGGTGAAGGTGGCGCGGCTGTTGAGCCACGGCGAGGCGCTGCCACAAGCGGCCATGGGCTGGAATGCGGTGGCCCTCAACGTGGTGCCGGTGTTCAACCCCACCATGGGCTATGTGAATTACGTGGTGCCGGCGGTGTTCGTGCTGATCCTCCATCAGGTGTTGCTGATGGGGGCGGGGATCCTGGGGGCGACCCAGAACCAGCGCAGTTGCCGTGGCGAGCATGGTTATTGGCAAAGCGCGCCGGTGTTGCCGCTGCTGCTGGCCAGAACCCTGGTGCTGGCTGGGTTGTTCCTGTTACCGGTGAGCTACTTCCTCGGCTTCTGCTTCGATCACTACAATATCGCCCGTCATGCCGATCCGCTAGAGCTGTGGTTGTTCGCCCTGCCGTTCCTGCTGGCGACCTGCTGGTTCGGGATTGTGCTGGGGGCGATCTTTACCCGGCGGGATCTGCCGACTCAGGTGGTACTCATCTCCTCCCTGCCGCTGGTCTTTCTGGCGGGCTTTATCTGGCCGCTCGAGCTGATCCCGGCGCCTCTCAACTGGCTGGCTCAGTGGGTGCCAACTATCCCCGCCATCGAGGGTTTTCTGCGCCTTAACCAGATGGGGGCCGACTTTGCGCAGGTTTCCCGTTACTGGTGGCAGCTGTGGGGTCTGGCGCTGCTCTACGGCGCGCTGGCCTGCATGCTGCTGCGTTGGCGGCAGCAGTCACTGCCGGTGGCCAGTCAGCCGGTCGTACAGAGTGAGACGACCGCCGGTTAAGCGGGATGGTGCAAGCGCCCGTGAGATGGCGTGTGCGGTATAGCGAAAACGGTCAGCCCTTGGGCTGACCGTTTTGTTATGTGGTGGGATTAAGCGGTTTTACTGCTGCTTTAGCCGCGCTGGATCGCGGGATCTCCGATGGCGTAGATCTGCTCCACCGCCGTCTCATCCGCCAGCAGGCGCAGTCCTTGGGCGGCCACATCGGCACGGCGTACCAGTCCATGGACCTCCTTGCCCTGACTCAGTTCGGTGCGGCCGGTGGTGTCGCCATCCTGAAGGCCCGCCGGGCGAAGAATGGTCCATGCGAGGGAGCTGGTCTGCAGCCAGCTCTCCGCCAGACTCTTGAGACGTACCTCGTGACCGAAGGCGGCGCGGGCCCGCTCCGGCAGATACTGCCAGCTGTCGCCGCAGCCGAGGGAGGTGACCAGCAGCAGCCGTTTCAGGCCGGCCTGCTCCATGGCATCGATCACATGGCGGTTGCCCTGATAGTCCACCGGCGCGGCTTGACGGAAGCTGCCGAGGGTAGAGACGACTTGTGCATTTTGCCCTGCCCGGACACATGCCTGCTGCACCGCAGCCAGATCCAGCGCATCCCCTTCGATCACCTCAACTCCCAGCGCACTCAGTTCGGTGGCCATCCCGGGGTTGCGTACCAGCGCAACGACCCGGTGACCCTGGCTCAGGGCTTGGTGAGTAAAGGCGCGGCCCAGCCCGCGGCTGGCTCCGAAAATCAGTGTGGTTGGCATAGATGAGCTCCCTTGGCAAAAGGGGCTAGCCTAGTGGCTTGTTCGCTTGCTGTAAATGAGAGTTGTTTTTATTTGTGAGCTGACAGGGAGGAGAGAGTGCGAGCCGCCAGCGACTCGCACTCTTTGAGAGGGATCAGCCGTTGTAGTTGCCGATGCTGGGGCGACGGCTGAGACCGCTCAGGTGGATATCCACCGGATTGAATGCCTTGATCGCTTCATAGCTGAAATCACCGATCGCCTGATGCAGGCTCTGGGGCGTGTGGTTGGTGATGATGATGACGCTCTTTGACAGGTTGCGACGGCGGCGCAGCAGGTGGCCGAGGAAGCTGGACTGGCTCTCCGCCATCTTGGCGCGGTTGGCCGATACCTCGTCGATGATCAGCAGATCCACCTCTTCCAGCGCGCGGCGGTACTGGTTGCGCTCATCCTGGTCGGGGATGACGTTGAAGAACAGCCGATCGACGATGGAGGCCCACTGCTGGAAGATCACCGATTTCTGGTGACGGGCGATCAGCTCATGCGCCACCGCTCCCGCCAGCGTTGACTTGCCGGTGCCGTAGTCGCCGTAGATCAGCATGCAGCCGCCACCGCTCTTCTCCCAGTGCTCGAAGCCGCTGATAAAGTAACGGGCTGTTTCGATGGGGTATTGCAGCGCCGGGTCACCGGCATCCATCTTGTCAAATACCCAGTCGGGGTTGAGGTCGGCCTGGGCGATCAGCTTCTGGATCCGCTCCTGGCGGGCTGCCTTCTGCAGCTCGCGCACCTCGGCGTTGGCCTTGGCATCATACTCCTTGCGCAGGGTCTCGTAGTCATACTGGCCGCCACCGGTCTCTTGTTGCAGGCGACGAATGCGCTCCAGCAGGCCACCCACATGGCGGCTCAATTCCGGGTCGTGAATGCGGTGATCCTGCTTGGCCTTGGCGATCTTCTGGCGCTTGGCTTCGATCTCTTCCAGCTCCTGGCGCAGGGGATCTTGCGGGTCAGTCATGGAATGCTCCTTCTGCTCGATCAGGGATGGGTAGACAAGGGGTTGATTCTGCCTGCAGGCGGGGGCCGCTATCAATCATTATCCGGCTCCTGCTGCGCTGCGGGTTCTTGCGTCTGCTGTTGGGCCAGTCGCTTGGCCTCTTCAATCATCTGTTGGGCCCGTTTGCTGGGGCCCGACTCTGCCGGGGCCGGCGTCACCTGCTGGTAGCCCTGCACCTCCATCGGTTTGCGACGGGTATAGCGGCGGGTCTTGAGGGCGCGAATGAACTTGAGCATCCATTGATGCTGGGAGTCGAACACCTCGGGGCGCCCCAGCCAGTAGGCGATAAACTCCCCCAGATCTTCTTCGCTATAGCTGGCATCGATCACCCCGCACAGACGGGCGAGGGCGGGCAGCTCCTCGTCCGGTCGCCACTGCAGATGCATCTGGAAGGGGCGCTCCGGCAGCGGGCTGCGCAATTTCTGGGTCAGCAGCGGCAACTGGAACGGGCACTGATGATAGTGCTCACTCTCGGGCTGAGCCTCGACTTGCAGCAGGCCCGCCTCCATCAGTTCATCGAACAGCTCGGTGAGCTGGCGGGCATTGACCTGAAACGAAAAGCCGCAGGGATCACCCGGATCGACCACTGCCAGCGCCCGACCCAGCTCGGGATAGTTGAGCCTTGCCGCCTGATTTTCCAGCACCAGTCGGCGCAGCTGCAGGGTATAGAGACTACGAGCCGGATGGGACAATCTGGGGTGGGCAAGGGCGCTGTATTCGGCTGGGGTCATGGTCTTCTTCACGAGCTGGAGTGGGGGCATTATCCCTTATGGCGCCCACTTGCACAATTCGGATGGCGGTCGTAGTCGTGTGGCCTCCCGAGTGAATAGAGCTGCGCGGACGGATGGGGTTCTTTTGATGCCATCGTATGATCGAGGTCTACTTTTGACGCAGGGTTTCCGCGCTGACCGTACTTTTGAGCTAGTCTTAATACCTAAATAACCAATTGACTAATAAGAGCTTTATCAAGATGTCAAAAGCCGGGCTACGGATCCTGGTGGTGGAGGACGAGGCCGTTTTTCGCCACTCGTTAGTGAGTTACCTCGCACGGGACGGGGCAACGGTGTTTCAGGCCGAAGATGGTATTGAGGGGCTATCGGCGGCGGCCCTCTACCATCCCGATGTGGTGCTCTGCGATCTCAATATGCCCAATATGGATGGCCACGAGGTGATCGCCTGCCTCTCTGCGCGCTATCCCCATATTCCGGTTATCGTCATTTCGGCCCAGAGCACCATGGAGGCGGTCGCCAGCGCCTTGCGTGCCGGTGCGCGGGACTATCTGCTCAAACCTCTTGAGGATTACGCGCTGGTAGAGCGCAGCATCGAACAGTGTCTCAACGGCAGCGTCAACCGGGCGCAGCAGCTGGAGCTGATGGATCACATCGACTATTTCAGTGCCCATGACAAGGCGGCTAGCCGCCTGCTGGCGGGGCTCAAGCCGCCGGGCTTGCAGGAGTGGGGTCCCTGGCAGGTCACGTTCAAGGGGCTGGGGCAGTTGTTTATTCCAGATACCTTCAAGGTGGAAGACAAGCTGCTGGTGCTGGTGATGGAGCTGCCGATCATGGGGACGGATGCGGCATTTTGTGGTGCGCTGGTGCGATCCTTGATGAACGTCCCCTACCGCCAGTTTCAGCAGAACGAGAGCCGGTTGCTGAGCCAGCCGCACCGGTTGCTCGACTACCTCAACCATCAGTTGATGGCGTCAGGGCTTCGCCACTCTTTTGCCATGGCGGCGCTGCTGTTTGATCAGCATGATGGGTTGGTGTTTGCCAACGCCGGGCTTACCTCTCCCCACTGGCTGATGCGCTCAGGCGGCCTACCCCTTGGCCTGATGCGCAGCAGCCACTACGCCCTGCACAAACGCAGCTGGCATGAACCGTTCGCCCTGCAGTTTCGCAGCGACAGCGGCGGCTCGCTGGATGTGCAGGTTCGTCATCACTGATGCCGCCTGATAAACAGGCTAAAACAAACAGGGCGCCGATGGGCGCCCTGTTTGTTGTTTACAATCCTGACCGTTTAGACGGTGGCGGATTGCAGTTTCTTCTCTTGAGCTTGCGGCTCTTTGGCCGGGCCTTCGGCACCGTGCATCCAGTAAACCAGGCGGTTGGCCATGGTCAGCAGGATCAGGGCGCTCAGTACCGCCGCCAGGGCGATGCCACCGAAGATGGCGATCGGACCGGCTTCACCAACGAAGGAGCCGATAAAGCCCGCAGCGTAGTTGGCCAGGGCAACGAAGCCAAACCAGGCGCCCATCATCAGGGAAGCCAGACGCAGCGGAGCCAGCTTGGTCACCATGGAGAGGCCAATCGGGGAGAGGCAGAGCTCGCCCAGGGTGTGGAACAGGTATGCGCCAACCAGCCAGAACATGGAGGTCTTGACGGTGTTGTCACCACCCTGCTGCAGCACGGCACCGACCATGAACAGGAAGCCGATAGCCAGGAACAGCAGACCCATGGCGAATTTCACCGGAGAGTTCGGCTCTTTCTTGCCGAGCTTGATCCAGATGGCCGCAACGACCGGTGCCAGAGTGATAATGAAGAAGGGGTTCAGGGACTGGAACCAGGCGGTCGGCACTTCGAAGCTGCCGATCATGCGGTCGGTATACTCCTGGGTGTAGAGGTTCATCAGACCACCGGCCTGCTCGAAACCGGCCCAGAAGATGATAGTGAACAGACCCAGTACCAGGATAACCTTGATGCGATCCACTTCCTGCTTGGTCAGCGGTGCTTTCTGTTCGGTAGTACGCAGGGCGGCTGCGCGCTGGGCGGCAGTGACGCGACCGATGTCACCCAGGAAACGTTGGGCCATGGTGGCCTGGATCACCAGAGAGAGCAGCATACCGATACCGGCGCCGACGAAGGCTGCTTGCCAGCCGTAGGCAGTCGCGGCAGCACCACAGATCACACCTGCCAGCAGGGAACCCAGGTTGATACCCATGTAGAAGATGGTGAAAGCACCATCACGGCGGTGATCGCCCTCTTCATAGAGGTCACCCACCATAGTGGAGATGTTCGGTTTGAACAGGCCGTTACCCACGATCAGCAGCGCGAGGCCCGCGTAGAACATGGTGTTGACCATATCCGGGAACATGGCGTGGGGCAGTGCCAGAGTGAACTGACCTGCGGCCATCAGCACGGCACCGATCAGAATGGCGCGACGTTGACCCAGGAAGGTGTCAGCCAGCCAGCCGCCGATCAGCGGAGTGATATAAACCAGACCGGTATAGATACCGTAGAGTTTGAGGGCATCTGCCTGACTCCAGCCCAGACCGCCGTTGGCAGTCAGGTCGGTCAAATAGAGCACCAGCACGGCACGCATGCCGTAATAGGAGAATCTCTCCCACAGTTCGGTACTAAAGAGCAAAAAAAGCCCTTTAGGGTGACCTAAAAAGGTCCCTTTTGACGGGTTATTCATTGGAACTTCCACCTGTGTCTTATATTTTTTTGAGTTTTTTATGCAAGGGCGAGAAACACGCCTCAATCCTTATAGAGCATGTGTGAATAAATTACAACATTATGATTTGCTGAGAGTTTATTTACTCTTGATTGATTTTTTGTTGCAAAAATGAAAAAGGAGCATCATTTGATGCCCCTTAAATACGTCTATAAAAAACAGATTTATCAGCGATTACAACTGCTTGACGAACTGCTTCAGCCAGCCGATGAATTCACCATTTAGCTCGTGATGGCGCACACCATATTCCACATTGGCTTTCATGTAACCCAGCTTGCTGCCGCAATCGTGGCTCTTGCCCTTCATGAAGTAGGCGTTGACTTGCTCCTGCTCCATCAGCATGGCGATGGCGTCAGTCAGCTGGATCTCGTCACCGGCACCGGCCGGGGTTTTCTCCAGCAGCGGCCAGATATTGGAGGAGAGGACGTAACGACCCACCACCGCCAGATTGGAGGGGGCTTCGTCACGGGGTGGCTTCTCGACAATGGCCTGCATCGGCAGGGACATCCCCTCGCTCAGGGCCTCGCCCTTGATGTCGGCGATGCCGTACTTGTCCACTTCGCTCTCCGGAACCGCTTCCACCATGATCTGGCTGATCTGGTTCTCTTCGAACATGTGCACCATCTCGGCCAGGTTGTCTTTTTTCGGGTCGCTGGCTACTTCATCAATCAGTACATCCGGAAGCAGCACGGCAAACGGGTTGTCACCGATCAGCGGGCGGGCGCACAACACAGCGTGGCCCAGACCTTTGGCCTCACCCTGACGGACGTGCATGATAGTGACGTCTTTCGGGCAGATCTGTTGCACCTCTTCCAGCAGTTGACGCTTGACCCGCTTCTCGAGGGTAGCTTCCAGTTCGAAACTCTTGTCGAAGTGGTTTTCGATGGAGTTCTTGCTCGAGTGGGTGACCAGCACGATCTCTTTGATCCCGGCGGCGATAGCTTCGCGCACTACGTACTGGATCAGCGGTTTGTCGACCACCGGCAACATCTCTTTCGGGATGGCCTTGGTGGCTGGCAGCATACGGGTACCCAGACCGGCTACCGGGAGCACGGCCTTACGAACAACAAGAGGAGTCTTTTTCATGGAAAACTATCCAGCGGGATTAAAGTGCGGCAATCATACCCCAAGAAAAATGGGGCAGCCACAGGCTGCCCCATTTGCAACTGATCCATTCGACTTTATTTGACTATTATCATGTCACGGTTGGCTTCCAGCGTGGCCGGGCCAATGCCATTGACATCCGCCAGCTGATCGACCGAGGTGAACTTTCCCTGTTTTTCCCGATAGTCGACGATGGCTTGTGCCTTCTTGTCGCCAATCCCTTTCAGGCTGGTGAGTTCGGCAAGGGTGGCCGTATTGATGTTCAGCTTACCGGTCTCCTTGGCGACCTCGGTCGTGGTTGTTTGCTTGGGTGCTGCCTTATCTGCGGCCAGCACAGGTTGGCTGAACAGGGGCAAGCAGGCCAGCAGCATGATTGCAGAGAGCTTCTTCATCAGCATTTCCATTCCTCCATGATGTGGATATTGCCGAGTGGCACCTTGATGAATAGCGTATCGAACGGGTCTTTTTCACTGCTATTTCTAACAGGTCAAATCCTCATGCCGATGGCGAAATATTTGCTATAAGCGCTTCACTACGAATGCCCTCATAAATCCAACCGTATGATCTTGAATCTATTTTAGATGCATCATAAAGGTGGTGGGCACGCTTTCCCGCGGCGCTACGCTCGAGACATTTCTGGCACATCACATGGCATTATTCTGTGCAAAACTGCACTGATGGCATGTTTCACTGGTCTTCAAAAGAGAACCAATAAAAAAGGCTGCTCACCTGGGGTGAGCAGCCTTTGTGATCGGTTTTTTCAGACAGGCACTGATTAGGCTTGTTCGTCAGCCTGGGCAGCCTGGATACCGGTCAGGGCGATGGTGTAGACGATGTCGTCAACCAGGGCGCCACGGGAGAGGTCGTTGACCGGCTTGCGCATGCCTTGCAGCATCGGGCCGATGGAGACCAGGTCAGCGGAGCGCTGCACCGCTTTGTAAGTGGTGTTACCTGTGTTCAGGTCAGGGAAGACGAACACGGTGGCTTTACCGGCAACCGGTGAGTTCGGTGCCTTGGACTTGGCCACGTTCTCCATGATGGCCGCGTCGTACTGCAGGGGGCCGTCGATGATGAGGTCGGGGCGCTTGGCCTTGGCCAGCTCGGTCGCTTCACGCACTTTCTCTACATCGGCACCGGCGCCAGAGGTACCGGTGGAGTAGGAGATCATGGCTACGCGCGGCTCGATGCCGAACGCGGCAGCGGAGTCGGCGGACTGGATAGCGATCTCGGCCAGCTGCTCGGCAGTCGGATCCGGGTTGATCGCGCAGTCACCGTAGACCAGAACCTGGTCAGGCAGCAGCATGAAGAAGATGGAGGAGATCAGGGAAGAGCCCGGCGCGGTCTTGATGATCTGCATCGGCGGACGGATGGTGTTGGCAGTGGTGTGCACCGCGCCGGATACCAAGCCGTCAACTTCATTGCGCTCCAGCATCATGGTACCCAGTACCACGTTGTCTTCCAGCTGCTCGCGGGCAACCACTTCGGTCATGCCCTTGTTCTTGCGCAGCTCGACCAGACGCGGCACATAGCGCTCGCGCACAACGGCCGGATCGATGATCTCGACGCGATCGGTCAGAACTACACCCTGCTGCTCGGCAACACGACGGATCTCTTCCGGGTTACCCAGCAGTACCGGACGGGCAATGCCACGCTCGGCACAGATGGCGGCAGCCTTGATGGTGCGCGGCTCGTCGCCTTCCGGCAGCACGACACGCTTGTTGGCCTGACGGGCCAGCTCGGTCAGCTGATAACGGAACGCCGGCGGGCTCAGGCGACGGGAACGGGTAGAGCTGACGGTCAGCGACTCGATCCAGTGCTTGTCGATGTGGCCAGCGACGTAGTCCTGTACCAGCTCGATACGCTCGCGGTCATCTTCCGGAATATCGACGTTGAAGTTCTGCAGGCTGACGGCGGTCTGCCAGGTGTTGGTACCGGTCATCATGATCGGCAGGCCGGTGGCCATAGCCTGTTGGCACAGCGCCATGACCTGCGGCTCCGGATGATAGTTACCGGTCAGCAGCAGGGCGCCCAGCTTGACGCCGTTCATGGCTGAGAGGCAGGCAGAGACGATGACGTCAGAGCGGTCGCCGGAGGTGACCAGCAGGCTGCCCGGACGGAAGTGCTCGACCATGTTATGGATGGAGCGGGCACAGAAGGTCACGGTCTGCAGACGGCGGCTGTCCAGCTCGCCCTTGTGCAGGATCTTGGCGGCCAGATGCTTGGCGAGATCCTTGGCGCGCGGGGCGATCAGCTGGGTGTTCCAGGGGATGCAACCCAGGATGCGCAGCGGGCTCTTGCCAAACACTTGCAGCACTTCCAGGTTGTGAGCCGCGTCGGAAGCGTGGTGATGGGCTTCGAACATCTCGGTCAGGTCAGGGCGGGTTACGCCATGCTCGTCAACCGGCGCGCCAACCTTGTTGATTACGCAACCAACGATACGGGGGTTGTTGACACCACCGAAGTTGGAGCAGGCCAGTTCGATGCGCTCTTTCAGCTTCTGGCTGGAGTCATGGCCCGGGTGGGTCACGAATACCATGTCGGCATCCAGAGCTTTAGCGACGTCGTAGTTCAGCTTGTTGGCAAAGGGCTGCTTGTCGGTCGGCACCATACCTTCGACAACCAGCACTTCGGCACCACTGGATTTCACGTGCTCTTCGAAGCGGGCAACGATCTCTTCCAGCAGGATGTCGGTGTTGCTGGAGCTGATCATGTTCTCGGCGTAGGAGAGGGTGAAGGGCTCGGGCGGATTGATGTTGGCAGCTGCGCGGATAACGGCGGTTGAGCGCTCGGCACCGGTTTCACCCGGACGCGGCTGGGCAACCGGTTTGAAGAAGCTGACATTGACACCGTGGCGTTCCATGGCGCGAACAACGCCCAGACTCACGGAAGTTACGCCGACACCAGTGCCGACCGGGATAAGCATAATAGTGCGTGCCACTTTATACCCCTTGTTCATTTTTTGGGATCAGGAAAAGGCCGCCCTGGTGGGCGGCCTCGAGTTACTGCGTCAATTAAGCGCCGACCAGTTCCAGCGCGTCGTGGGCGATAACCCACTCTTCGTTGGTCGGGATAACCAGGGCCTTGGTAGAGCCAGCCTTGGTGATCTCGCCACCCTTGCCGAAACGAGCCTTCAGGTTGGCGTCGTGATCAACGTCAAAGCCCAGCAGACCCAGCTTGTTCAGGGTGATTTCACGGATCGGGGCGGAGTTTTCACCGATACCACCGGTGAAAACAACGGCGTCCAGACGACCGTCCATGGCGGCAGCGTAGGCGCCGATGTACTTGGCCAGGCGATAGCAGTAAACGTCCATAGCACGCTTGGCTTCTTCTTTGCTGTCGTAGTTGTCTTCAACAAAACGGCAGTCGGAGGTCACTTCAGTCAGACCCTGCAGGCCGGACTCTTTGGTCAGCATGGTGTTGATATCGGCCACGCTCATGCCCAGCTTGTCGTGCAGGAAGAAGATGATGGCCGGGTCCAGATCGCCGGAGCGGGTACCCATCACCAGACCTTCCAGCGGGGTCAGACCCATGGAGGTATCAACGGATTTGCCGTTCTTGATAGCGCAGACGGAACCGCCGTTGCCCAGGTGGCAGTTGATGATGTTCAGCTCTTCAACCGGCTTGTTCAGCTGCTTGGCTGCTTCCAGGCTGATGTAGTAGTGGCTGGTGCCGTGAGCGCCGTAGCGACGGATGCCGTTCTCTTTGTAGAGCTTGTACGGCAGGGCGTACAGGAAGGCTTCTTCCGGCATGGTCTGGTGGAACGCGGTATCGAATACGGCCACGTTCTTGTCAGCCAGCGCCGGGAATACGCGGCGAGCTTCACGGATACCGATCAGGTGAGCCGGGTTGTGCAGCGGTGCGTACGGAACAGCAGCTTCGATGCCGGCGATCACGTCTTCGCAGATGACAACGGAAGAGGTGAAGCGCTCGCCACCGTGAACAACACGGTGACCGATGGCGATCAGGTTCTTGGACAGTTCCGGATTGAGCGGCAGGATCTTGTTGACGATGAAGTCCAGCGCTTCCTGGTGAGCGGCACCCGCGCCCAGATCGGCACTGCCTTTCTCGCCATTCAGTTTCCACTTGATGCGGGCATCGTCGAGGTTGAAGCACTCGGCCAGGCCGGACAGCAGGTCATCACCGGTGGTTGCGTCAATGACGGCAAACTTCAGGGAAGAGCTGCCACAGTTAAGAACAAGAACCAGCTTACTCATGAATAAATCCTATCGCAGATTGGGTTGTGTAGGCGGATGCGTTGGACGCGGTGCGGCCAAAAACTTTCAACTTATCCTTATGAGGGTTGGCAATCTGTTGCTTGCCCCTTGTATAGTGATACAAGACCCGAAATCCAGACGTCCCTGACAGGTCAATAGCAAGAAGCTTTTGACGCAAAAATGGGCGTACAAAGGATAACCCGATTGTTGAAAAATAACAAAGTCATCCTCAACCTTTGTTACTTTGCATCAAATTTTGTCGAGGTTTTGCCGTTGGTACGTTCAAAAAGCGCTCGGAGGTAGTATGAGCATGAACATTTTTGGAACTAAGTTACAGCAAGGCCGCCATTATATGACGCTTTGGCCGCGCCGTCCCGAGCTCAATTCGATGTTTCCTGAAAATCGGGTGATCAAGGCGACCGAGTTCGCCCTCAAGGTGATCCCCGCGCTGGCGGTGCTGAGCGTGATGCTGCAGTTCCAGTTTGGCGAGCTGCACTACTGGCCCTCCGTCATCACCTCGGTGCTGTTTCTGCTCAGCTTGCCGCTGCAAGGTTACTACTGGCTCGGCCAGCGTGCCGACACCCGCTTGCCCCCGTCGCTGGCGAGCTGGTATCGGGAGATCAACGACAAGATGAACGAGCAGGGTGGCCGCCGCCAGCTGGTTTCCCAGCCGCGCTATGAAGAGCTGGCCGATACCCTCAAGGCCGCCTTCCAACAGCTCGATAAATCCTTTCTCTACGAATAACCTGTTTCAGATGCCAAAAGGCGCCAGTGGCGCCTTTTTTGTTGCGGTCGGTGTGTGGATCAGGCCGCCAGCACCTTGCGGATCTCCTGGATGGAGAGCTTGTACTGACGAGGGCACTGACGCCACACCTGCAGCATCCGCTGGTACTTGTCGCGCATGGCGATGTCGCTGGAGAGCTCGTCGCACGGGCACTTGAGCTCGGGGAAGCGCTTGTCCACCTCCAGCAGGAAGCAGACGTAGTCAGCCAGCTCACGCTCCTGGCTGCGGCTGTAGCCGTTGAACTCCAGACGGCTGGCGTTGATCTCGCCCTGATCGGCTGCATCCAGATTGCCCCATGAGATGGCCAGTGCGTGGTGCAGCTCCAGGGTGTCGATCACCTCTTGGCAGGTCGCCAGATCCAGATGGCCGAAGCTCTTCTCCAACTCGAGGATCTGCAGGCAGTAGCCGCGCTCGATGATGGTGCTGGCGCGTTGGTAGACGTCCGCTTTCTCCGGATTGAGTTTCGCCAGAATTTCGTACTGGTTGCTCAGGATCAAACGCTCAGTGTTGCTCATGTTCATGGGATATCTCGCTGGAAGATGATTCTGGGGTCACGTTAACCCATATATAAAATGAATTTTTTGATCTGGGCGGGGGAGTTGGTGAGAAAAATCCGCTGGCAAGGGGCGGCTGACCAGACGAAAAAGGCCTGCATGGCAGGCCTTTCAATGACGCAGGGGAGGGTTATCCCTTGAGGAAATCCAGTACCACCTGATGGTGATCGCTGGTTTTGAACTTGTCGAAGTGGTGGGCAATCTTGCCCTCTTCATCGATCAGGAAGCTCTGGCGGTGAATGCCGTCATACTCCTTGCCCATAAATTTCTTCGGGCCCCAGACGCCAAAGGCATCGGCGACGGCGTGGTCTTCATCAGCCAGCAGGGTGAAGTTGAGCTGGTCCCGCTCTTCGAACTTTTTCAGCCGTTTGGCCGGATCCGGGCTGATGCCAAGCACCACCACATTGAGGGCGGCCAACTCGGCGTTCACATCGCGCAGGCTGCAGGCCTGGGTGGTGCAGCCGGGGGTCATTGCCTTGGGGTAGAAATAGACCAGCACCTTCTTGCCGCGCAGGCCAGCGAGGCTGACCTGATTGCCATTCTGGTCGGGCAGGGAGAAATCGGGGGCGGGGCTGCCAGCTTGTAGTGGTTGCATGGGGTCTCCTCGGGTAAAACGCCCTCAGGCGTGTTTGCGATTGACGATAAACTCGAACGATTCGGCACCCAGTTGACGACAGAATTCGGCGAAGGCGGTTTGCGAACCCTCCACTTCACCCTCTCTGGCCAGATTGAGCTGAAAACTGATCTTCAGCAGGTTGAACGGCTGCTGCTCCAGGGTCATGGATTGCATCGCCTGAATGTTCCAGCCATGTTCGCTGAAGAACTGGGTGCACTGGCTTACGATGCCGGGCTCGTCGCGGATCAACAGGTCGGCACTGGCGCGGACGTCATACTGCAGGGACTGGTGACGTTCGGTGCGTTTCATCATGGTGATGAGATCCCACTCCTGGCTACGCAGGGGCAGGCTGATTTCGAGTTGCATCATGCTGTTCCAGTCGCCCGAGAGCAGCATGATAAAGGTAAATTCATTGCCGAAGATGCCAAGGCGGCTGTCCACAATGTTGCAACCACAGCCACTGACGTGGCGGGTCACTTCATTGACGATGCCAGGCCTGTCCGTGCCGATGGCCGTTACGACCAGGTAGTGAGTCATAAATCTTCTCTCGTCCGTTATTTCGTTGCGAAAGCCGCGCTGGCAAGCCAACCCTCCGGCCCTGATGACCACTCCCTGAGGGACGCTGCCGACTTTCGTCCATTACTTTTTGTTCAGGATGGTATCACGGCTTGCCCCCTCTCTCCCTTGTTTTTCAAAGGGGTCAGCTTTACCATTACGCCCCTGAAAATCGGGAGAAAAGTCCATGTTACGCGGTAGTATTGTTGCGCTCGTTACCCCCATGCTGGCTTCAGGTGAAGTCGATTGGGCCAGTCTGGCCAAACTGGTCGACTATCATGTCAGCGCCGGGACCAGCGCCATTGTTGCGGTGGGTACCACAGGGGAATCGGTGACCCTGAGCGAGCAGGAGCATATCGCCGTCGTTGAAAAGACCGTTGAGTATGCCGCCGGACGCATTCCCGTCATCGCCGGTTGCGGCTCCAACAATACTGCCCATGCCATTGAATTGGCAAAGCGACTGGCCAAAACCGGCGTGGTGGCGGGTCTCTCGGTGACTCCTTACTACAACAAGCCCACTCAGGAAGGTCTCTATCGCCACTATTGTGCGATCGCCGAGGCTAGTGGTCTGCCCCAAATTCTTTATAATGTGCCCGGTCGCACCTGTTGCGATCTCAAACCGGAGACCGTGGCCCGTCTGGCCAAGGTTCCCGGCATTATCGGTTTGAAAGAGGCAACCGGCGATTTGAGCCGCACCCCGCTGCTGCGCGAGCTGTGCGGGCCGGAGTTTGCTCTCTACAGTGGCGACGATGCCACTGGTTGTGATTTTATGCTGCAAGGTGGCGATGGCGTGATTTCGGTCACCACCAATATTGCAGCGGCCCAGATGGCCGACATGTGTCGTGCTGCGCTGGCCGGTGATGCCGGGCAGGCGCATGACATCAACAATCTCTTGATGCCGTTGCACAAGACTCTGTTCTGCGAACCGAGCCCCACCCCGGTGAAATGGGCCTGTGCCCAACTGGGGTTGATTGCAACAGCCACCTTGCGCCTGCCGCTGGTTGACCTCACCCCCGAGGGCGAGCAGCTGATGGCGCGAGCACTGACCACAGCGGAGTTGATGGCGAGTGTTTAAATCTAATGGAAAGGGAAATAGAGCCCGTCTGGTGCTGAGCGTTGCGACTGTGGCCGTCTTGGCCGGTTGCAGCACCCCCCAGGATCGCAAAATGGCCAACCGCGACTTCGGTTATGAAGATGCCCGCCTCGAGGGCCGCGCGTTCTTGATCCCCGCAGGATTGAGTGCCCCCACCTTCAACAGCCAGTACGACATCCCGCCGCTTCCCGAGAGCAGCCGTGAAGGTGCCCTCGGCGCCCAGGTCGATGTGCGCCCACCCGCTCAATTGCTGACCGTGGTACCGGGCAGTCAGGTGGTGCAGAGCGCAACCGAACCGACCGTTGCCTTCTATGCCCTGAGCACCAGCCAGAGCGTGGAGCGCGATACCTGGTCGTTCCTGATGAACTTCCTGGCCAAATACAAGGTCACCACCGAGAAGCTAGATCAGCAGGATGGCGTATTGCAGACCGGCTGGTTTGACAACACAGTCGCCCTCGATGGCTGGGGTGAAGATGACGAAGACTTCAAAATCCGTCAGCGTTACCAGTTCACCGTGCGCAACGATGCCCAGCGCCACGCCGTCAACATGTCGGTCCGGGTACTGGATCACGAAGAGACCATCGACGGCGAGACCAGCAACAAGCTGACCCCAGCCGATGCCCAGCGCTATGCCGCGCGAGTGCTGAACCAGTTCTCGCTCTATTACGACAGCCAGCTGAAAGCCCGCGAGCAGCACAAGTCCAACGATGGCATGGGTCTGCAACTGGGTCTGGACAACAACGAGCTGAGCGCCTGGATTGCCGAAGGCTCCTTTGATCAGGTGTGGCGTCGCCTCAATCAGGTACTGCCCGCTTACGGTTTCACCATCAAGGATACCCAGCAGTCTCTGGGCTGGATCGACGTCGAGTACGAAGAGCCGGGTGCCGAGTTCTGGAAGGCGAAAGGGAGCGAACCGTTCAAACTGGAGGAGGAGAAATACCGCTTCCAGCTTGGCGAAATGGCGGGAGGCAAGACCTCCATCACCCTGTTCGACAAGGACAAGAAGCCTGTATCGTCCGGGGTTATCTCCCAGATGTATATCAGCCTGTCCGAGGCGTTCGCCAAGGGGCTGGCCGATCAGGCAGCAGCAAAAGCAGAATAAATACAGGGGCCTTGTGCCCCTGTTTTGTTATCAGAATCCCCCTGAAAACGCGGGGATTCCGAGTGGTTTTCGATGATGCGAGCCCCCTTGCCAGCCCGTTGCAAACAGAGCGTGCAGGTGAGGGACTCGCGATGTTTACCCCCCACAAACAGGAAGTGTTATTAGCCATGAGTCTTGCAGATCAAGTATTGGCGGTGAATGACGATTTACCGATCCGTACCGATAAACCTGTCCATTCCGGCAAAGTGCGCAGCGTCTACTGGTTGACCCCCGAAGACAGTGCCCGGCTCATAAAAGAGAAAGGTTATGATGTGCCGGCCGATGCGCCCCTCGCCCTCATGGTGATCAGCGATCGCATCTCGGCCTTCGATTGCATCTGGCAAGGTGTGGATGGCCTGAACGGCGTACCGGGCAAAGGGGCTGCGCTCAATGCCATCTCCAGCCACTGGTTCAAGCTGTTCAAGGAGAAGGGACTGGCCGACAGCCACATTCTGGATATTCCGCACCCCTTTGTCTGGATTGTGCAAAAAGCCCGTCCGGTGATGATCGAGGCGATTGCCCGCCAGTACATCACCGGCTCCATGTGGCGTGCCTACAAGGATGGCGAGCGCGAGTTCTGCGGCATCACTCTGCCGGAAGGGCTGAAAAAGGATCAGAAACTGCCGGAGATCCTCATCACTCCCTCCACCAAGGGCGTGTTGAAAGGGCTGGATGGCGTGCCGGAAGCCGATGACGTCAACGTTTCCCGTGCCGATATCGAGCGCCACTACAAGGGCTTCAACTTCAGCAAGCCGGCCGATATCGACCGTTACGAAGTGCTGCTCAAAGAGGGCTTCAACGTCATCAGCGACGCGCTGGCCGGGCTGGATCAGATCTTCGTCGATACCAAGTTCGAGTTTGGTTACGTCCACGATGCGGCGGGCAACGAAAAGCTGATCTACATGGATGAAGTGGGCACCCCCGACAGCTCCCGTATCTGGGATGGCGCGGCTCTGCGCGACGGTCAGATTGTCGAGAAGTCGAAAGAGGGTTTCCGTCAGTGGCTGCTAAACCACTTCCCGGATCCGGACATCCTGCTCAACAAGAACCGCATGCCGGAACGTTTTGCCCTGGCCCGCGACAACAAGCTGCCGACCGAAGTGATGATGGATATCTCCAACACCTATGTCGGGATCGCCGAGAAGATCATCGGCCACAAGTTGGCGCGTTCTGCCAATCCCAAGCAGGAGATCATCGAGGTGCTGCGCGATCAGTACGGTCTGATCGACTAAGGGTTGCTCTTTTTTTGTCGCCAACAAACAAACGTTTGCTGGTGGCGATGGAGAGAGGCAGAGAAACAGACGGGCCCCGCTATGGGGCCCGTTTTTATTGCTGGTCTGGCGGCAAGCGAGCGGCGATTAGCCGTTGACCCTGAACACCTGACCGGTCTGGATGCCCAACACCGATTTTTTGTAAGCCTGCGCCACCTTGGCGGCGGGCACCGGCACGAAGCCCGGGAAGAAGTCGGCGTATTTCTCCATCGACTCCGCCAGCACGGTGGGGCTCACCACGTTGATGCGAATGCCCCTTGGCAGCTCGCAGGCGGCCGCTTTCACAAAGTGATCGATGGCGCCGTTGACGGTGCTGGCGCTCACGCCCCAGTTGATCGGCTCCTCGCTCAGAATACCGCTGATCAAAGTGATGGAGCCCTTGTCAGTCAGATAGGGAATGGCGGCTCGGGTCAGGTTGATCTGGCCCATTAGCTTGCTCTCCAGTCCCACCTGCCACTGATCGTCGGTCATCTCGGTCAGGCCGTTGAAGGCCACGCTGCCGCTGGCGACAACCAGTGCATCAAACTGGCCCACCTGGGCAAACAGCGCCTTGATGGAGGCGGGATCGCGCATGTCGACCGTGGCATCGCCACGGCTGTGGCCGACCCGGATCACCTGATGATCTTTGGCAAGCAGTTCACTGACAGCGGAGCCGACGGTGCCGGAGGCACCCACAATCACAATTTTCATCTGCATCACTCCTGGTTGGGATGTATCGATTCTAGCGCAACAGAAAATGCGAAAAAGCGCGTAAAATAAACCAATTGTTTCCATATTGGAGCTAATGATGGATATTGCCCATCTGGCCAGCTTTTACGAAGTGGTGCTGCGCGGCAGTTTCTCGGCTGCTGCCGATACGCTGGGGGTCAGCAAGGGGATGCTGAGCCGCCATGTCAGCGCGTTGGAGACCTCCCTCAATGCACAACTGTTGCAGCGCACCACCCGCCGCCTCAGCCTGACCGAGGCGGGCAAGACCCTCTATCAGCAGGCGGGGGAGATCTTCGCGCTGGCACGGCAGGCGGAGCAGGATATTCAGGCGCTGACCGAAGAGGATTGTGGCCGCCTGCGTTTTACCTGCCCGGTCAGCACCGGCGATCGGATGGTGAGCGAGCTGCTGACCAGCTTTGCCGCGCTCTGCCCGGGAGTGGAGGTGGAGCTCAACTTCACCAACCAGATGGTCGACATGAGCCAGGGAGAGAACGACATCGCCCTGCGCGCCATGAGCGAGGTGCCGGATAATCTGGTGGCCCTGCCGCTGGGGCGGCTCAAGGATGTGGTGGTGGCGAGCCCCGCACTGGTGGCGCGAGAGGGGCGTCCCGCCACTCCCTATGAGCTGAGCGGGCGCAGCTGCCTGTTGCAGGGGCACAATCCGGCCTGGGAGCAGTGGCACTTTATCCGTGAAGGGGAGGAGGCTCACATTCTGGTGCAGGGCAAGGTGCGAGCCAACCACTACAGTACCGTGTTACAACTGGCGCGTGCCGGTGTGGGCTATGCCAAGTGCCCGCTGATGCTGGTGGAATCGCTGCTGACGGCGGGAGAGCTGGTGACCGTGCTCGACGAGTGGCAGAGTGGTCTGCATCAGCTTCATGTGCTGCATGCCCAGCAGCGGCGAGTGCCGCGCAAGATCCGGCTGTTCAAGCAGGTGCTGGCCCAGTGGTTTGCCGAGCGACCCCACTACCTGCTCTGAGCGGCGTTATTTTTCTGTCATCTTCGGCTGCTACCCTGCGCCCATCATCGGCATCAGGAAGATCAGCTGGAATGAAGAGTAATAGAAGGTTGACCGGTTTTGTGCTGCTCTGTGCAGTGTTGGGGGCAGGCAGTGTACAGGCCATGGTGGACGTGAAGGTGCCGGAGAATTTCCGCATTCTCGCGGTGAGCAACGGTACCTTGCAGGACGAGCAGCATGCCACCCTGGCTGATGGCGAGCAGCAACTGCTGGTGCGCTTCGAGGGGGTGATCCCCAGTCGCAGCAGCAGCGAGAATGATCGGCAGGTACGCTCCGAGCCGCAGGTGGTGCGCTATCAGGGCAGCAATCAGCATTTGCAGCTGACGGCCAGCGTACCGGGAGACGAGCGGGGGATGCAGGCGTATGCCAAGGCTCCTGTGGTAGCGCTGCAGGAGAATGGCCGCGCGCTTGCCATCCAGCAGGACGCGCTGGTGACCAGTGGCATGCTGCTTGGGGTGGACTGGAGCGGCAAACTGGCCGAATACAACCGCAGCGGCGGCAAGGCGGCGCTGACGGCTGTCGCTGTTACTACACAACCAACGGCTACGCTCTCCGGTGGGGCGCAACCCGTTGTGGCTGCCAGCGAGCTGGAAGGGCAGTTGCAGCAGTTGTTCCTCCTGGCAGACCCGGCCCTGCGCAAGCGCTTTATCGGTTGGGCCGTCCCACAGCTTTAAGTTTTCTGCCCGTTGCAGTAACGTGGACACTCCTTTTTTCAGGCGCTCTGTTCATCGTACTCAACGAGGTTTTCATGTTTGAATTGCATTCACGCCTGCAGGCAGATACCCGGTGGCTCGGGGATCTGCCCCTCTGCCGGGTCTTGCTGGCCAAAGACAGCCAGTATCCCTGGCTGATCCTGGTACCGCGAGTAGCCAACCTGCGGGAAATTCACCATCTGGCGCCAGAGCAGCAGCAACAGCTGATGCAGGAGTCCTGCGCCGTCGCCGCCCTGATGGAGCAGGCCCTCAGCCCGGACAAGATCAACATCGGTGCGCTGGGCAATCTGGTGCCGCAACTCCATCTTCACCATGTCGCCCGCTTTGCAACGGATCGTGCCTGGCCCGGTCCCATCTGGGGTGCTCATCCGGTCGTGCCTTATGAGCCACAAGTTTTGGCCCAGCAGGCCGATATATGGCGTGCCCGGCTCGCCAAGCTGAGCGGTTTCACCCCTGTGGCTGCTGATAACGGAGTCAACTGAGAGGCGTGTCGCTATTTCAGTCTCCGGGCCGCGCCATCTGTTAGAGTTATGGTATAGATAAGCCCATTTTCGATGTTCAGGAAGGTCCCATGATAGTGACAAGATCCGATGACGATGCCGTATTGACCACAGAGGATGTGCTGCTCAGCCTGTGCAACTCGGTGACGGACGTTTTGAGTGCCGCGACCATGAGTCAGGTGCGGTTTTCCGGCATGGTGCAGCGGATCAGCAAGACCTGCCTAAAACCGGATATCGGCTGCTTCGTGCTGTTCGATGGCGGTTTTTCCGGTCTGGTGGTGATCAACTTCTCCGCCGCTGCCGCTATGGAGCTGTACGAGAGTTACATGCTCAGCATGGGACTCTCCAAGGAGGATCTCGCCATCTCCCACACCTCTGACGAGGTGAGCAACGTGATGGGCGAGCTGATGAACCAGATCGTCGGCAGCTTTACCGTCAAGGTGGGCCGGGATCTGCAGACCCACATCACCCAGAACCAGCCGAAGATGCTGGCCCTCAACAAGCAGGTGATGCTGAGCGTCGATACCAATCTCGACAGCCCGGAGTCCCGCCGCGTCACCTTCTTCACCGCCCGCAACAACATCTTCTATCTGGAGCTGGCGATGGACAAAACCGAGTTCATCCGCATCCACAATGAGGGGATGGAGCACGAGGAGCTGGATCCCGATGCGCTGATCGCCCAGGCCAAGCAGGATGCCGCCAAGCCGGTTCAGGCTGCGGCCCCGGTCGCCAACGATCACGACGATCTACTCGACTCTCTGGGTATTTGAGTCAAACGCCGGATAGCAACAAGGCCACCTTCGGGTGGCCTTGTTGTATCGGTGCGAACAACAGTTGTTAGAAGTTGTAGAGCAGGCCGGTGTTGAACATCACGGATTCAGAATCGTAGAAGTTGATGTCGGAATCGGACTTGGCGTAGCCAGCGGTAAAGGTTGCGGAGAGCGGCGCAATACCGAACAGGCGGTGCCAGAAGAAGGTACCGGTCAGGGCAAACTCGTCGGAGTCGGCGTTTTGGCCAAAGATCGGGTTGGCCTCATCATATTTGGTCTGGCCCAGATAGGCGTTGCTGACGAAAGACCACTGGGAAGCGCGCATGCCGTAGGTCAACTGGAGGCCGTTGCTCTTGTAGCTTTGGGCGCTGCCATCCAGATCGGCTTGGCGGTAGATAAAGGCTGGCTCCAGCATCTGACCGGGTGCCAGCTGCCATTTGTAGGAGAGGTCGAGGGCGTGGATCTTGCCGTTGCGATCCAGTTTGGCGGCAGTATCGGCGCCGTACTGGCTGCCGCTACGCTCCTCATCCACCTCGATGTTGCGGGTGGTCAGGCTGCCATTGAAGTTGCTCCCCCAGATGCTGTCCCAGGCGAAGCGAACCCCTTTTGACTTGATATCGGTCGACTGGCGATCAACGCCTACGGCGAAGGGATCGCTCCACTGCTCGGTCGGCATGGCATTAAAGACCACGGAGCCAGCTACGATGCCCTTGTCGCTCATCTCCTGACGGATACCGAGCTGCTGGGTGAAGTCGAAACGGATGGCATCCTGGATCAGGTTACCGAGGAAGACCTGGGTGCGGGTATCGGCAAAGGTGTAGCGGATATCGGCGTTGAGCAGCGGGGCAACGGCGGAGCTGCTCTCGGCACTGCCCAGTCCGCTCAGGCGGCGGTTTTCATCATCACCACTATAAAAATTCGATTCGTAATTGATGACATTGACCCCGCCAAGCAGGAAACCGGACCAGCCAGACTCCTTGGGAATTTCGCCCAAATCAGCATAAGCACTATTTGCGACCAGCAGGCCCAGGCCCAGCAAGGTGGTATTGCGCATCGGATAACTCCTAAATTAAATGGTGGTGAATTTTTTCGGCCGGTGAGTATAAAGAAAAAACCTTAATGGCAACTGACTCAATATTGCCAATTATCCTAACCCACTCATTTCATTCGGCGAATCGTTAATTAATTGTGCGAGATTAAGAAGAGTTCACTCGGTTGTGCTGGTATTCTGTACCGCGAATATCGGGGGAAAACAATAAGATGAAACAGATTAAATCCTGGGCGCAATATTATGTCGATCTGATGACCAAGCTGGGACTGGTGCGCTTTAGCATGTTCCTGGCGGCGGGCATTATCGTGCTGGCGGTCGCCATCCAGATGGGGGTGACCCTGTTCCTGCGCGGCAATATCGATGTGATCGACTTCGTTCGCTCGGTCTTCTTTGGCCTGCTGGTGACTCCCTGGGCGGTCTATTTTCTCTCCATCGTGGTGGATCAGCTGGAGGATTCCCGTCAGCGACTGAGCCGTATGGTGCGCAAGCTGCAAGATATGCGTGAGCGGGATCTGGAGCTCAATACCCAGCTGCAGGAGAACATCAGCCGCCTCAACGCCCAGATTGCCGAGACCAACCGGGCCGAGAGCCTGCGTCTGCAGGCTATCGAGGATCTCGAGAACGAGGTGTTCCAGCGAGAGAAAGCCCAGCTCCATCTGGGGGAGCGCACCGCTCTGCTGCGCTCCTTTATCGACTGCTCCCCGGATCTGGTCTACTACCGCAACGAGGATGAGCAGTTCTCCGGTTGCAACCGCGCCATGGAGGAGCTGACCGGCAAGGTGGAGGCCGAGCTGATCGGTCTGACCCCGTTCGATGTCTACAAGCAGGAGATTGCCAACAAGGTGGTAGAGACCGACAAGCAGGTTTTTGCCAGCAACGAGCCGCTCACCTACGAGCAGTGGCTGGAGTATCCCGATGGCCGCAAGGCTTATTTCGAGCTGCGCAAGGTGCCCTTCTTCGACCGCTTCGGCAAGCGACTCGGCCTGCTCGGCTTTGGCCGCGACATCACCGAGCGCAAGCAGTATCAGGACAAGCTGGAGAAGGCGAGCCGCGACAAGACCACCTTCATCTCCACCATCAGCCACGAGCTGCGTACTCCACTCAACGGCATCGTGGGCTTAAGCCGGATGCTGATGGATACCCCCCTCGATCCCAAGCAGCACCAGCAGCTCAAGACCATTCACCTGAGTGCGGTGACCCTTGGCAATATCTTCAACGACATCATTGACTTGGACAAACTGGATCGCCGTCGTCTCGAAATTGCGCCGACCCGTATCGATCTGCCCGCCTTCCTCGACGAGCTGGAGACCCTGTCGCGCATTCAGGCGGAGCAGAAGGGGCTCTATCTCCATTTCGATCGCGATGGCGACATGCCGCAATTCGTGATGGCTGATGGCACCCGCCTGCGTCAGGTGCTGTGGAATCTGGTGGGCAACGCGGTCAAGTTTACCGATGAGGGGGGCGTCACCGTGCGTTGCCTATCCCATCCCGCCGACGAGCCGGGCAAGCTGGCCCTGCACTTCGAGGTGGAGGATACCGGTATCGGCATCCCGCGCGCCCAGCAGGAGAAGATCTTCGCCATGTACTATCAGGTGCAGGGCAAGAAGCACGCCACCGGCACCGGCATTGGGTTGGCGGTCTCCCGTCAGCTGGTGCAGGCGATGGGCGGGCAGCTCTATGTGGACAGCGATCCGGGCGAAGGCTCCTGCTTCACCGCCGAGCTGGAGGTAGCTTGCGCCGAGCCAGTGTTGCCAGAGCAGGAGGAGGAGATGCCCTCTCTCGATATCCTGCTGGTGGAGGATGTGGAGCTTAACGTGACGGTGGCCTGCGCCCTGCTGGGCAAGCTGGGTCATCAGGTGCAGGTGGCACGGGACGGCACCCAGGCGTTGGCGATGGCCAATCCGGATGATTTCGACCTCATTTTGCTCGATATCCAGCTGCCGGACATGACCGGCTTCGATGTGGCGAAAACCCTGCTGGAGCGTTATGGCGACAGCCTGCCACCCATGGTGGCGCTCACCGCCAACTCCACCGGCGATCGCCAGTACTACCGGGATCACGGCATGCAGGATGTGATCAACAAGCCGCTTGGCTCCAAAGCGGTGCGGGAGGTGATTGGTCACCTGTTTGCCGATCTGGCCGAGGATGAAGCGGACGAGCAGGCGGATGCGGGCAATCAGGATGCCCTGCTGGATATCCCCTTCCTCACCGATTACGCCGATACCGTGGGCAAGCCGGTGCTGCTCTCCAGCGTTGATCTGTTCGAGAAGATGATGCCGGACTACATGGCAGTGCTCGACTCCAACATGATTGCCAAGGATCAAGCTGGGGTGGTGGAAGAGGCGCACAAGATAAAAGGGGCGGCAGGCTCCATCGGTCTGCGCCGTCTGCAACAGACAGCCCAGCTGATCCAGAGCCCGGATCACCCCGCCTGGTGGGAAAACGTGGAAGACTGGATTGAGACGCTGCGCCGGGAATATCCGGGCGATATCGCCCGTCTGCGGCGCTGGTTGCTGTCTTGAGGCTGGAGGTTGTCTTGAGTCTGATGGAAGTTGCTGGCAAGGAGCTGCGAGATGTATAGCCGTTTGATTACCCCCGCGCGCATCCACTCCTGGGGGGATGAGGAGCTGCTGGAGGCGACCGAGCAGGATCGCGCCCGTATCGTGCAGGCCGCGCCGGTGCGCCGGTTGCAGCAGAAGACCCAGGTCTTTCCGCTCGATGTGAAGGCCTCGGTGCGCAGTCGCCTCACCCACTCGCTGGAGGTGCAGGAGACCGGTCGCCAGATCAGCCGTCGTATTCTGGCCGCCTTGCCAGCCGGGATGGTCTGCGAAGGGGCCTTTATCAATCTGGTGGAGATGTCCTGCCTGCTTCATGACGTGGGCAACCCGCCGTTTGGCCACTTTGGCGAGCAGGTGATGAGCCAGTGGCTCGGCGAGATGCTCGATCCCCTCTATCAGCAGGCGCTGGCGCAGCCACCTTCGGCCCAGTGGGCTGAATTGCGTCAGGATCTGCAACTGTTTGATGGCAACGCCCAGAGTCTGCGGCTGGTGCACAGCCTGCACGAGCTCAACCTGACACTTGGACAACTGGCAGCGCTCTGTAAATATCCGCAGCAGCCGCAACCCGGCGTGAGCTATGGTCAGCATCATGGCTGGAGCAGCAAGCGGGGCATCTTCTTTAGCGAGCAGCCGCTCTACCGGGCCCTCGGTCAGAGCCTGGGATTGGCCCCCGGCTGCCGTCATCCGCTGGTTTACATCATGGAGGCGGCCGATGACATCTCCTACTGCATCGCCGATCTGGAAGATGCGGTAGACCGGCGGATCCTGACTCAGGGTGAACTGCTGGCGGCGCTGCGAGCTGCTGACCAGAGTGACTACATGGGCACCTTGCTGGATGAGGCGCTGGCCTCTGGTCGGGGCTTTTTCCCCCATTTTCGCCAGCTGTTGACCCGGGATCTGGTGGCGTTGGCGGCGCAGAGCTATGTCAGCGAACATCAGGCCATTTTGCAGGGATCCTATCCGCAAGCGCTGCTGCACGGTCAGGCGCCGGCGGCGCGGGTGCTCGATATCCTCAAGCAGGTGGCCCGCGAGCTGGTCTTTATGCGTCCCGAGGTGGAAGCGCTTGAGCTGGAGGGGTATGCGGCGCTGCGCGGGGTGCTCACCAGTTATGCCTGCCTGTTGGCGCTGCCAGCGCCACAGTTTGCCCGTCTGCTGGCCGGGGAGGGGAGTCAGGCGCTTTTCTTTGCGCGCCGCCTCTATCACCGCCTCTCGGCTCGTCACCTCAAGGCCTATCGATTGGCGATCGCCACCCCGGATCCACGTTTTGCCTGTAAGCATGAGCAAGAGTGGTATTACCGGGTGCGGTTGCTGCTCGATTATGTCAGCGGCATGACGGATACCTACGTGCTGGAGGAGTACCGGCTACTCTCGGGGATCTGATGTCCCAAGCTCCCTGTCGGGCAGCATAAAATGCCGTAAAAACGTTTAAAAAGGAGTCGCAAGAGGCTTGTTTTAAATTCGGATATTTTTTAGACTTCTGCAACCTGTTCAACTTTTATCCGGTAAGGAGACGAATATGCAACATCTGATGCTCAATATTGCATTCTCTCGCGGCACTGCGTGCGGCGTGAAATCTCGTGCTCTTTTACCGCGTGGCGTAAACAGGTAACCCCTGTCTTTTTATCACCCGCGGTTCGTCCCGCAGGGTGATATCCACTTTCTCCGGGAGAACCGCATGTTCAACTGGAGAATGTCATGTCTATCGAACTGGTTTTACTGCGCAGTGTTGAATCCCTGGTCCAGAGAAGGATTGCCCGGGTCGAGCGTCGTCTCGTGCAGGTCAATTTGTCACCCGCCCTGCTCAGGGATATCGGGCTGGAAGGATATCAGGGTCAAATCGCCCTCGTTCGCGAGCGGGAGTATCAAACCGGCTTCCGCCTCGGGAATCGAATAACCTGATCGCGAAGGGGAGAATAAGATCCCCCTCGCTAGTGAAATGGCAGGCTGCATGCCTGCCATTTTTCCATCTTGCGGTTGATTCCAGGTTCACATGTTGGTGACTCAGTATTATCCTCTCCGCCCTCTTTGTAACAGCTGCGATTGTTTTCTCGCCTTGCGTCGTCAGGATCTGCAAGATTAGAGGTGGCAGCCCTATCTGTTTTACTCATCAGGACAAGACCTTATGCCACTCCTTCGTCAGCTTTTTCTTCCCATTTTGCTGTTGTTTTCGGGCATGTTGGCTGTTGCGGCTCCCCAACCGCAAGATGAGAGCACAAGTAACGAAATCTCCGCACAAAAGGAGCTGCTGGTCGGGGTTCCCCGTGGTGGTTATCCCCCTTTCATCTATCAACTCCCCAACCAGCGTTATGCCGGTCCGCTCAAGGAGTTGGCCTCGCGCATTGCAGCCGAAATGGGCGTGTCCCTGCGCTATATATCCTACAACTCCTACGTAGATGCCCAGATTGCTCTCCAAGGCGGCCAGATCGATGCATTAATCGGGGTCGAACGTAATGCTCTTGAATTGAAGGGGATAAACCCTATTGGCAGTATCGGTTCTTATGCTCGCTCCATTTTAATGCATACCCCGGATCAGCAATTGACCCTGGAGCAGGCGCGCAAGTTACGCTGGGTCTGTATTCGTGGTTTTGGCAGTTGTAATGAATTGGCTCGTTTGGGGATCTCTGATGTAACTGAGCTGGAGAGCCGTACTGAGGCGACCTATATGGTCAAGCTGGGCGCTGTCGATGCATATCTTGATTTGGAACCCATTGTTTCCCTCAAGATGGAGAGAATGCCTGCATCAATGGGGGTTGTCGCTCCTGGGTGGCTTTCTGGCAGCACGCTGACGATGGCGACCAGCTCCCGCCAGCCAGAGCTGAGCGAGAAGCTTTGGCATGCATATCAACGGATACCCGTTGCAGACTCACGATTACGGTTGCATCAGAAAGATGAACGCGCCAACGCTGGTCTGTTGCTGGAACCTGATGAGGCTAGTTGGCTGAAGCAGAGAAACAAGGTGATCAAGTTCGCCGTTGCCCCCGGATTTGCCGGCATCAGCGAAATCGATGACGAAGGTGAATTGCATGGCTATACGGCAGACCTGATGAAGTTATTGAGTCTGCGCTCCGGGATCCGCTTTGAGCTGGCGTCGACAAATACCTGGCAGGAGTCACTAAAACTGCTGAAAGAGCACAAAGTGGACCTTATTCCCTTGATGACACCGCTCAAGGATCGTCAGTCCTTTGCCTCTTTTACCTCCTCCTATCTGAAGTTCGACAGCTATGTCGTAGCCAGACACGGTGCTCGCCCGCTGAAGTCGTTGGTCGAGCTGAAAGGGCGTCTGATTGGTGGTGTGACGGGCTCTTACGAAGCCTCTCTCATTCACGCGCTGGGCGCCAATATTATCGAAGTAGGCAAAGATGCCGATTTACTGACCTTGCTTGATACTGGGCGAGCCGAATATGTGCTGTTGACCATGACCAATCTGGGACAGCAGGCGATGAAGGGTTTCAATGATAAGTATCAGGTAGTGCTGAGCTCCCCCGAATTTTCCGTACCTATCAGTATGGCCGTCGATAATGCTCAGCCCGAGTTGCTCCGCATCATGGACAAGTTGCTGCTGACCATCACGGATGAGGAGTGGCAACTGCTGGAACGACGCTGGCTCAATGTGTCGGTCAATATCGAGTCTGATTACACCCTGATTTACAAATGGTTGGCCATAGGGGGGGGCGCCTTGCTCGTCAGCGGTTTGCTGGTGATGTTCTGGGCTCGCAGTTTGCGTCGCCAGATTGCGCAGCGCAAAATCGCAGAGGACAAGCTGAACGAACAGTTGCTGTTTGTGCAGACCTTGCTCAACTCACTGCCAACCATGGTGGCGCTACGTGATAGCGAGCAGCGGATCACTTTGTGCAATCAGGCCTACCGCGATGCTTTCCTTGGTGCTGGCAGTAGCAGTGAGGAGCTGCAAAACATGCCAGAGACTCTCAAAAACAGTGTGTTGGAAGAAGAGCGTTTGGTGTGGCAGACCGGACAGGATCTGGAGGGGGCAGGCAGTAACCTGCGAGCTGATGGTACGCCCTGCCATGTTATCTATGCCAAACGCCCTTATCGCGATCCCGATGGCAATATGCTGGGGGTGTTGACAGTATTGACCGATGTCAGCCGGATCAAGGAGGCGGAGGAGCGCGCCCGTCAGGCTGAAAATCGCCTTACCCAGATTACCGACAGCATGCCTGGGGTGGTCTATCAGTATTTGTGGCAAGGACCCGGCAAGGGGCGGTTTTTGTATGCCTCTCAGGGTGCCAGCGAGATCCTCGGGGCTTCCCGGCAGGATCTGTTCAATGCCGAATCGGGTGGTGAGGTGTTCGGCTTTACCGAAGAGGCGCTGCAGGATTTTGTCAGCAAGGTGGCCAATCATGCCGAGACTCTGGCGCCCCTCGATCTGGAGGTCAAGGTAGAGCGACCTGATGGAGATCGCTATCTGCAAGTGCGTGGCAACTTTGTCAGACAGGAGCAGCAGGCACTGATCCTTAACGGGGTAATTCAGGACATTACGGCCCTCAAGCAACAGGAATACGAGCTGCGCGAAGCTCGCGCCTATGCCGAGCAGGCGATGCAGGCTCGCAGCCGCTTTTTGGCAACCATGAGCCATGAACTACGAACACCCATTTCAGGCATGCATGGCATGCTCGAATTGCTGCAAATGAGCGAGCTCAACGACGACCAGCGTTTTATGGTGCGCAATGTGGTTACCTCGACCAACAACCTGCTCTATCTGGTCAATGACATCCTCGATTTCTCCAAGATAGAAGCGGGTCAGTTGCAGTTGAATTACCAGAGCAGCCGGTTGCAAACGGTGATCTGCGATGCCATTCGTGGCCACGCGGCACTGGCTCATAACAAGGGGCTCAACGTGCTGCTGGAGTGGGAGCATCATGTGCCGGATTGGGCTGACATCGATGGGGTGCGTATCGGTCAGGTCATCTCCAACCTGCTCAATAATGCGGTGAAGTTTACCGAACAAGGGGGGATTACTATCCAGGTCAGCTACCTGAGCGAGCAACTGACCATCAGTGTCAGTGACACCGGTATCGGGATCGCCGAAGAGAAGCAGGCGCTGCTGTTCACGCCTTTTGAGCAGGTGGAGTCAGATATCAACCGTCGTTTTGGTGGCACCGGCCTGGGGTTGGCAATCTGTGAGCAGCTGGTGTGCAAAATGGGGGGAGCACTGACACTGACCAGCAAGGCAGGAGAGGGCTCCAGCTTCCGCTTTACCGTACCGCTTACCAATCCGCAGTGGGATCCCCCAGCTCTGGCTGACACAGAATGGTGGTTTTTCAGCGATGACACCAACCTCGAAGCGGCCATGGTACGGCAGGGGGCCAAGCTCAGGTACTTGGGGGCCAATGAGCTCAGTCGTTCACTGGAAGGGTTGCTGTTGGCCGATCAACGGTGGCTTGAGCAAGCGCTTGGGGGGGAATGGCAAAGCTGGCTGCAACACTCTGCGCTGAAGGGGATCATAGCATCACCCGATGAGGCGTTACGGGGTCGGATTGGTGAACAGAAATGGTGGCGCCTGGGTCTATCTCCTCTCTATCCGGATCTTCTGCTGGAGAGCTGCCACGAATTGCTACAGGAGCGGGTCACACCAATCCTCCCTGCGCTTGCAGAGAAGCTGGGTGGCAAAGTATTGGTGGCCGATGATCATCCGGTCAATCGTGCCTTGCTGGCACGGCAGTTGGCCATTCTTGGTATCGAGGCTCAGGTTGTGGAAGATGGCGAGAAGGCTCTGCGGGCCTGGCAGGGACAGCAATTCTCTCTGCTGCTGACTGATTGCCATATGCCGGTGATGGATGGTTATGCCCTGACCAAGGCGCTGCGGGCTGCGGGAGTGACGGCCCCCATCATAGGGGTAACGGCAGATACGTCGGAAGAGGCGAGTGCTCGTATGGTAGAGGCAGGCATGAGTGACATGTTACTGAAGCCCTACCCGCTGGATATCTTGCGCCAGATGCTGGCCCATTGGCTGGCAGAGAAGACGCCAACCAGAAGCGCGGTTGCGCCCGTTGATGGGGCTACAGGCATGCAGGCTGAACGCTGGTTGGCGTTGTTTGGTGACGAGCTGACCGCGCGAGCCATGGCGGTGGAGTATCTCGATTCCAACCGGCAGGATGGCGAGGCCATGATGGCAGCACTGATTTGTCATGATGCCAGCGCTTTGGCAGAGAGCGCCCACCGGATCAAGGGGGCTGCCCGAATGGTCGGGTTGGAGGAGCTTGCCAGCCAGGCCGCCATGCTGGAATCGGCGGCGCGATTGAAGCGGCTCGACGAGCTCGACGATCTGGTCAGCACAGTGCAGAGGTTGATGACGGCGATTGCCCACGACATTGGATTATGGCTCGATGAAAAAAGCACAACATGAGTTGGTCATCATGGTCGTGGAAGACCATGGATTTCAGCGCAAGGCGCTGCTGCACCAGATCCGCAGCCTGGGTTACCAGAATCTGCTGGAAGCGGTTGATGGTATCGAGGCGTTGGCGCTTAGCCAGCAACACAACGTCGATATCCTGTTTTGCGATCTGCGAATGCCCGGAATGGATGGCATGGCGCTGTTGCGCCGCCTGTCGCTGGGTGGTTTTCAGGGCGGCATTATCCTCTCCAGCGCGCTTGAGGGGGATGTGGTCGAAGCCGTATTGCGTATGAGTACCGCTTATGGCCTGCAGGTGCTCGGTCGCATAGAGAAACCCTCAACGCCGCAGCAGCTCCAGCGGCTTATCCAGGCTTGGTCACCCCGGCAGGAACCCCTCAGGGAGGAAGAGGGGCACAGAATAGGACTCGATGAGTTGCGTCGGGCGATCGAACAAGATCAACTGCTGCCCTGGTATCAGCCCAAGGTGAGTTTTGCATCCGGCGAGTGGGTCGGGATGGAGGCGTTGGCCCGCTGGCAACACCCCGAGTTTGGCCTGATCCCGCCCGGGCGTTTTATTTCACTGGCGGAGCACAACGGGCTTATCGATCCGTTGACCGAGGTGATCATCAGCAAATCTCTGAGTGATGGCCATTTATGGGAGGAAACCGGGTTGTCACTCAATCTGTCGATGAACCTCTCCACCACCTCACTCATTGAAGGGGACCTCTGCAACTTATTGATTGATCAGTGCAAGCGCTGGGGTATCAATCCTGAGCTCATCACCCTCGAGGTGACCGAGAGCGCATTCGTGCAGGATCTGGGCAAGTCTCTGGAGGTGCTGACCCGGCTAAGGATGCATGGCTTTGGCCTCTCCATCGATGATTTTGGTACCGGCTACTCCTCGATGCAGCAGCTGGCACTGTTGCCGTTCACCGAACTCAAACTGGATCGCTCTTTCGTCGATCGCTGCCATGCCGATCCGTCACGTTTGGCTATCATCGAGTCCAGTATTGAGTTGGCCCGCAAGCTGGGGCTGAAGTCGGTGGCGGAAGGGGTAGAGGATGAGGCGACCTGGCGAGTGCTGGCTCAGCTCGGTTGTGACCTCTGTCAGGGATTTTTCTCTGCCCGCCCGATGCCGCGCAGTGAATTGGCTAATTGGCACCGGACTTGGCAAGATAGATTGCCTACACTGATATCTATCTGATTCTGTTGGCTGGATCCCTCCGTTTGAACAAGGATGTTCATGAAAATCTCAAGCAAGTTGCTGCTCAGCTTCGGTTTTATCAACCTGCTGATCCTGCTCTCCTCCACGCTGGTCTATTACCGGCTGACCCAGATCAATCAGGCCCAACACACCCTGCTGGAGCAGGCGCTGCCCGCCCTGCAGCGGGATGAGGCGAGCCAGAAGGCACTGGTTGCCACCGTTTCTGCCCTGCGTGGCTATCTGATCCTCGGCAAGGATCCGGCTCAGGCTTCCCGCCTCAAGCAGGAGTGGGAGTCGGCCTGGCAGGCCATCGCCCATCAGGCGTTCAGCCCGGCGCTCGCCAAGTCTCTCGAGACCTTCAAAAGCCATCAGGAGAAGGTGTGGACCATCGCCCAGAGCGAAGAGAATCTGCCCGCTCACACCCTGATGTTGCAGGAGGCGGGGCCGTTGGCGGAGGCGGCGCTCGATCAGTTGCAATCCTTTGCCAATGAAGAAGTTGGCACTCCGCAGGATCAACTCTCCGGCGATCGCCGCATGCTGCTCAAACAGGTGGGAGATGCCTATAACAGCCTCGCCAACGCCCTCTCTGCCCTGAGGGATTTTCTTATCTCAGGCGATCCCGAATACCGCAGCAAATATCAGGATTACTACCAGTTTCATCAGCAGCGGGTGGCTGAGGTTAAACAGCAAGCCGCGCTCTTTACCGACACCCAGCAGAGCCTCTGGCAGCTGTTTGAAGAGATGGCGACCCCCTTCTCCGAGCTGGTGGGACAGGTGATCGAGAAGCGCCAGGCACCGGATTGGGATCAGGCAAACTACCTGATGGCCACCGACATCGAGCCGATGCAGTCCAGCCTCAGCGAGCAGCTGGTCCAGCAGGTGGGGAAAACCCGTGCCGAGGTGGATCAGATTTCGGCGCAGATGACCGGAGCCGGGAGGGCCATCAACCAGACACTGCTGTTGGCTACCGGCAGCGCCATCGTGCTTGGCATGCTGGTCGCATGGCTCTTTAGTCGCCGTCTGACCCGTGACATTGCCTGTCTGGTGAGCCGGGCGGGGCAGGTTGCGGATGGCCGGCTGGCGGCCGAGCCCTTGCCAATCACAGGGCAGGATGAGTTGGGAGAATTGACCGGTTCCATCAACAGGATGTCTGCCCAGTTACATCATCTGGTCGGGGAGTTGCAGGGCGCTGTGGGGCAGGTCGAGGTGGCCTGTCTCGATGTGGGCAGCACCACCAGAGCCATAGTGGCGGATCTGACGGAGCAGGATCAGCGGGTCGATGCGGTGGCGGCGGCTATCGACCAGATGTCAGTGAGTGCCCGTGATGTGGCTGGCAACATTGCCGGTGTGGCGGATGGAGCCCATCAGGTGCGGCAGCAGACCCGTCAGGGAGAGGCCGCGCTGGCACGAATGAGCGATACCATGCAGCAGATTGCCGCCATGATTGGACAGGCCAACGAAGCCATGGGGCTGCTGGAGCATCAGAGTGAACAGGTGGGGCAGATCACCGAGGTGATCGCCACCATTGCGGAGCAGACCAACCTGCTGGCCCTCAATGCGGCGATCGAGGCGGCACGGGCAGGTGAGCAGGGGCGCGGTTTTGCGGTGGTGGCCGATGAGGTACGCCAGCTGGCGACCCGCACTCATCAATCAACCGCCGAGATCAGCCAGACTATTGCGGCCATCTCCCAGCAGACTCGCCAGACGGTGAGTACCGTCAGCAGCGGAACCCGGTTGGTAGAGCAAGGGCGGGATGCAGTCGGATTGGTGACCGATACCCTGAGTGCCATGAACGAGCTGGTACAGTCGCTGTCGGGACAGCTGGAGGCCATTTCGGTGGCAACCGAGCAGCAGTCGCGGGTGGCCGCCGAGGTATCCGGGACGGTCGACGACATTGCCGCGCTCAGTCGGCAATCCTGTCTGCGTAGTCAGCAGGGGGAGGAGATCGTAGCCAGACTGGCTGGCGATACCGGCAAGCTGAAGGCGGTCATCGCCCGCTTTGATCTTGATGCGTGAGATGGCGGGAGCATCCCGCCATTGCTATTGCCATTCACTGGGCCGTCTGGCCCGTGGGCTTAGTCCAGACGTCTGAAGGTGTGGTTGTCGAAGCTGCTGGTAGTCTCCCGGTTGAGCAGGCTGACCAGCAAAATCGCCCGTTTCTCTCCATCCGGCTCCATATAGATGGCTTCGAAGCCGGCAAGCGGCCCCTCTTCAATCAGCACCTTGTCGCCCGAGCAGGGCAGGCTGGCGTAGCTGGCTCTCGCCTCGTCGCTGTCATCGCGGCTCATCAGCTGATAGACCAGCTTGCTGCTGATGGGGGTCCATTCACTGCCAAAGTGGATGATTCTGCTGATGCCGCGGGTCGATTTCAGGGTGACCGGTGTCACCTCTTCCAGATCGACAAAGATAAACAGATAGTTGGGGAACATGGGTTCCCGTACCGGAACTCGTTTGCCCCGGCGCAGCTTCTCGATCTCCACCATGGGGTAATAGGATTCGATACCCTGGGCATCGAGGTGGGCGCGGGCGCGGGCCTCTTCTTTTGGCTTGCAGTAGGCCAGATACCATTTTTTCATGTTATGAGTATGTTCGTGTTGCCGTGCTCGCGGATATGATAGCGGCGCCAATAAAAAAGGCCACGCATTGCGTGGCCTTTTTTGCCGAGTGAGCAATTACCAACCTTTTACCAGGCCGCCTTTGAACAGCTCGAGACCTTTCTTGTAGACATCATCGGTCTGGAAAGCTTGTACGAACTGTTTGACCTTCTCGTCATCCTTGTTGTTGTCGCGGGCGACGATCAGGTTGACGTACGGGGACTCTTTGTCTTCAACAAACAGGCCGTTCTCGGTTGGGGTCAGACCAATCTGGCCGGCGAAGGTGTTGTTGATGATGGCCAAGTCCACGTCTTCCAGCGAGCGCGGCAGTTGGGCTGCTTCCAGCTCGACAATCTTGAAGTTGCGCGGGTTGCTGGCGATATCCAGCACGGTGGCTTCCAGTCCGGCGCCATCCTTCAGGGTGATCAGGCCCTGTTTGGCCAGCAGGATCAGGGAGCGACCCAGGTTGGTCGGATCGTTCGGTACCGCGATCTGAGCGCCATCTTGCAGCTCGCTCAGCGCCTTGATCTTCTTGGAGTAACCGGCAATCGGGTAGACGAAGGTGTTGCCAACCGGCACCAGCTTGAAGCCGCGATCACGTACTTGCGCATCCAGATAGGGTTTGTGCTGGAAAGCGTTGACGTCGATGCTGCCATCGTTCAGCGCCACGTTCGGGGTGACGTAGTCGGAGAAGTTGACCACCTCGACTGTCAGACCGTATTTCTCTTTGGCTACCTTGGCAGCCACTTCAACCAGTTCGGTCTCCGGGCCGGCAATAGCGCCCACTTTCAGAACCTTGCTCTCTTCTTTTTGACCGCAACCGGCCAGAACCAGACCAGCCAGCAGGGCAGCCGCAACGGATTTGATGCCAAATTTCATAAAACCTCCTGTCAGAAATCGACGATTAACGATGATCACATTTGTTGACCAGGCGCTCACCCGCGCTCTGGATAAGTTGAACCAGTACTACCAGGATAACCACGGTCACCAGCATGACGGTCGGGTCAAAGCGCTGATAACCATAACGAATACCCACATCCCCCAGACCACCGCCACCGATGGCCCCGGCCATGGCCGAGTAGTTCACCAGAGTGACGAGGGTAATGGTGACACTGTTGAGGATGCCGGGCAGGGCCTCGGGCAGCAGCACCTTGGTGATGATTTGCAACGGCTTGGCGCCCATTGCCTTGGCCGCTTCCAGCAGGCCGTCCGGCACTTCCATCAGGGCCCCTTCCACCAGACGGGCAATGAAAGGGATGCAACCGACAGTCAGCGGCACGATGGCAGCGATGGTGCCGATACTGGTGCCGACAATCAGCCGGGTCAGCGGAATGATGGCGACCAGCAGGATGATAAAGGGCACCGAGCGACCCACGTTGACCACCATACCCAGAGTACGGTTGAGCAAGGGGTTGGCCAGGATCTGGCCCGCCTTGGTCACATGCAGTGCCACGCCGAGCGGCAGACCCAGCAGGCAGCCAAACAGGGCGGAGGCAAACACCATGATCAGGGTGTCGCCCAGGGCCGTGATGAGCAGATTAATCATGGCTTCGGACATAACCCATTACCTCCAGCTGAATGTGGTTGTCGATAAGGAACTGCTGGGTCGCCTCGCACTGGGCTTCATCCCCGAACAGCTCGGCCAGCAGGAAACCGAATTTGACGCCACCGGCGTACTCGATGTCTGCGCTCAGAATGCTGATGTCGATATTGAAACGGCGGCTCGCCTCGGAGATCAGCGGCGTATCGACCGTGCTGCCGGTAAAGCCGAGCTTCACCAGCGGGTAGCTGCCCGGCACCCGTTCCGCACTCATCCGATCCTGATACTCCTGCGGTACCTCCAGATGGATGGTGGAGTGGATGAAGTCACGCGCCAGCTGGGTTTTGGCGTTGCTGAAGAACCAGGCCACTTCGCCCTGTTCGATCAGACGGCCGTCGCTGATGATGGCCACTTCGTCACAGATCCCCTTCACCACATCCATCTCGTGGGTGATGAGCAGGATGGTGAGCCCCAGCTTGACGTTAATCTCCTTGAGCAGGGTCAGGATCGAGCGGGTGGTCTGCGGGTCGAGGGCCGAGGTGGCCTCGTCACAGAGCAGTACCTTGGGGGCGGGTGCCAGTGCGCGGGCAATGGCGACGCGCTGTTTCTGACCGCCGGAAAGCTCGGATGGATAGGCCTGGGCACGGGCTTCCAGCCCGACCAGCGCCAGCAGCTCGGCAACCCGTTGCTGGATCTTCTCTTTGCTCCAGCCTGCCAGCTCCAGCGGAAAGGCTATGTTGGCAAACACAGTGCGGGAGGCAAGCAGGTTGAAGTGCTGGAAAATCATCCCGATCTGGCGGCGAGCCTGGGTCAGATCCCGTTCGCTCAGGGCGACCAGATCCTGGCCATCAACGATGACTTGACCCTCTGTCGGGCGCTCCAGCAGGTTGACACAACGAATGAGGGTACTCTTGCCGGCACCGGAGGCACCGATCACCCCGAAAATTTTGCCTTGGGGTACATGCAGACTCACATCACGCAGGGCGTGCACGGCGTCACTGCCTGTACCGTAGACTTTGTTGAGACCGATCAACTTAATCATGGATTCTTCCGTGCTAACAGCCTTAAAGCACAGGGCGCTACAGGCGGGGAAATTGGGCAGAGGTTCCACTGGGTTACTCTGTCATCATGGAGGATGATGCTAAGATGTCTGGATGGCCATGTCAACGCATGTTTTTACGTCTAGACGTCTAAAAAAGTGATAAGGATTTCTGTCAGGCGGATAACAATCAGGATGGTATTGTTGCTCTGCCAGATCCTGTTTCGTCCCTACGGGATATGACCGAATTAAAGATGGTTTATACACGGTAAATGCTGGTTTTATTAGTGTGTCAGCCCGTTTCTGTTCACATCTGCTGTCGAGCTTAATGCTCCTCCATCGTTGCACAAATTGCTGCACAAATCGTTCCCTATTCGTGACAGGCTCACCTGGCGGCCACTTTGTCGGCGTCAACCTTGATGCAGCGCAAGGGGGGCTCGGATAGGGATTGGGTCGGTGGCGCCGTTTTTTTATACTGATGTTGTCGACAAGCATGGAGGGCAGTGCGATGAGATTCCAACAGATCAAAGAGTTGCTGCACTATCTTGAGCAGGTTCATCACCAGCTCGGACTCTGTTACGGGCGTTTGTCCAGTCAGGTGGACAGCGAACGCAGCCGGATGTTGCTGGTCTATCTGCAAGGGCGTGAGGATGCGGCCAGTGCCCATTTGCACGAATATGCCGCTCAGCTGGGAGAGGCGGTCAGGGAGACTTGGCTGAACCAGAGTTTCAGCGAGGATATGCTGCCTGCCATTACCCGCTTCGAGCTGTCGGCATCAGTCCAGACCCAGGATATCGTCACTCAGGTATGCCGCTGGGAAGAGCAGCTGGTGGGTGAGCTGAGCCATCTGGCCCGGGAGTGCCCGACACCGGCCACCACCGCTTTGCTCGAGAATCTGGCCGGGCTGGAGCAGACCCGCCTGACTCGACTGGTGCACGGAGTGCACCGACTCGACGACATGTAACGGGTGATAAGCACCAAACACGCAAGATGACCGCAAAACAAAAGGGCCCGGCAGCAGTGCCGGGCCCTTTCCATTGGTATCTGCTGACTTGCAGTGAGCGTCGGTCAGCCCTGCTGCTCGGCCGCGTAGAGCGCGGCCCCGATAATGCCCGCCTGATTGAGGCTGGCCGCCGGAATAAGCGGCGCCCGGGTCTCGATGCGATCGACAAACTTATCCAGCTTGGCTGCGCTGCCGCCCCCCAGAATGAAGAGGTCGGGGGAGAAGAGAAACTCGAGGCGCGCCAGATATTTGTTGAAGCGTTTGCCCCAGCGGTTCCAGGAGAGATCTTCCCGTTTGCGCGCCGCATCGGAGCAGTAGTGCTCGGCGACCATTCCTTCCAGCATCAGATGGCCCAGCTCGGTGTTGGGCAGCAGATGGCCGTTGACGAAGATGGCGGTGCCGATGCCGGTGCCGACCGTGATGAGGATGATGACCCCCTTGCGATCCTTGCCGGCCCCAAAGCGCATCTCGGCCAGACCGGCGGCATCGGCATCATTCAGCACATAGCAGGGCTTGCCGGTGACATCGGCAAACAGATGCTCGGCATCGGTTTCGATCCAGCTCTTGTCGATGTTGGCGGCACTCTTGGCAACCCCGTTGTGGATAGTGGCGGGAAAGCCGCAGCCCACCGGTCCTTTCCAGTCGAAGTGTTCGACCAGCGCCTTGAGGGTATGGGCGATGGCGGCCGGGGTGGCCGGTTGCGGTGTGGCAATGCGATGGCGCTCGCCAATCAATTCGCCGGTTTTGGTATCGACCAGACAGCCCTTGATCCCTGAGCCTCCAATATCCACTCCCAACATATGCATCTGTGTTGTCCTTGTTGTGTGCCGACCAGTTTGCAGTGACCACGCTGTTATGGGCACTGCAGGTCGGCAGAGCATGAAAAAAGTGCTGCAATCCGGCAAGGGGCAGATCACTTATGCGTGATCCGACAGACCTTTTTCGATGCAGCGGATCAGCAAACGGGTCTTCTTGTTCTCTTCATCCTGACGCCTGGCAAGGGTGGCCAGCGCCCATTCGATATGTTCGGCCACCATGGGATCGGCGGTGGTCAGCCCCAGTTGCAGGGCCGCGAGCACCTCGGGAGTCGCCGGGCCATTGCCAAGGGCGACTGCCAGATTGCGGCGCCAGCGTTGATAGCCGATGCGGCGGATCGGGCTCCCTTCGGTTTGTTTGAGGAAATCGCTCTCGCTCCAGCACCACAGCGCCAGCAGGGGCGGGCGGTGCAGGCTGGGGCGGGGGCTGAAGTCGGGTTCCGGGCTGGCATCGGCATAGCGATTCCAGGGACAGATAAGCTGGCAGTCGTCGCAGCCGTAGATGCGGTTGCCCATCAAGGGCCTGAACTCTTCCGGAATAGGGCCGTCATTCTCGATGGTGAGATAGGAGATGCAGCGGCGGCCATCCACCACATAGGGGGCGACAATGGCGCCGGTCGGGCAGATGTTGATGCAGGCGACGCACTTGCCGCACTGCTCCTTCTCCACTGGCTGGTCGAGCGGCAACGGCAGGTTGAGCAACAGCTCGCCGAGAAAGAAGAAGGAGCCGGCCGATTCGTTGAGCAGCAGTGAGTGTTTGCCAACCCAGCCGAGGCCTGCCTTGGCTGCCAGTGGCCGCTCGAGGATGGGGGCGGAGTCAACGAAGGGGCGCCACTCACCCAAGGCCTCTTCAGTGCCTTGAAACAGCTCGGCGCAGCGCGCTTCGATGCGATCACCCAGCTGTTTGAGACGGTTGCGCAGCACCTTGTGGTAGTCGCGACCGAGAGCATAGCGGCTGATATAGCCCAGAGTCGGATCGCGCAGGGTAGCGGCGAAGCCCGCCTCGAACGGCAGGTAGTTCATCCGCACCGACAACACCCGCACCGTGCCCGGCAGCAGCTCGTGGGCGCGCGCGCGCATCATGCCGTGGCGTGCCATGTAATCCATGCTGCCGTGATAGCCCGCATCCAGCCAGGCCTGCAATCTCGGCTCTTCGATACGCAGATCGGTGTCGGTGATGCCCGCCTGGTCAAATCCTAGCTCCCGTGCCCAGAGCTTGATATCGTGGGCCAGCTGGTGGAAGTCAGGTGCGCTCATGCGGCTTGGCCTGGCCGGAGTTTGCTGGCGTGGGTCGATTGATAAGAGGCGGGAGCCGTCATGGTAGAGATCATCAGGGGCGCGTTGGGCACAAAAGAGGGGGGCAGTTTACCACAGGGGCTGTGGCAGACTGAACAGATCCGCGCACTGGAGCGCAACTGGGCCGCGCGTGAGGGGCAACCTCTCTATGCCCTGATGGAGCGAGCCGGTGCCGCGCTGCGTACTTATGCCACCCTGCATTGGCCCGACAGTCGCTGCTGGTGGATTTTCGTCGGCCCCGGTAATAACGGCGGTGATGGCTATGTGCTGGCCCGCCTTGCCCGCCAGATTGGCATCGAGGTGGTGGTGATTGCCGCCAGAGCACCCGACCAGCTGAAGGGGGATGCCAGACGGGCCGCCGATGAGTGGCTGGCGGCCGGTGGCCGGGTCTGGCTGGCCGAGCAGTTTGATGGGGACCAGCACTCCGCCCCGGATCTGGTGGTCGATGCCCTGCTTGGCACCGGCGTCAACACGCCCCTCTCGCCACTACTGACAAAGATCGTCGCAACAATCAATGGCTTGGCTGTGCCCGTGCTGGCGGTGGATCTCCCCTCCGGCCTCAACGGCGATACCGGCCGTGCCATGGGGGCCGTGGTGCAGGCCACTCGCACCCTCACCTTTATCGGTATCAAGCAGGGGATGCTCACCGGCGACGGGGTGGATTGTGTCGGCCAGCTCGACTGTGATCCCCTTGGCGTCACGCCTGATGACACTATGCTGCCCGCCGCCTGGCGTATCGATTATCCACTGCTCTGCACGCAGCTGACCCCGCGCCCGCGCGCTTCCCACAAGGGCTCTTATGGCAAGGTACTGCTGGTGGGGGGCAATCGCGGCATGCAGGGAGCCATCGTGCTAGCTGCCCGCGCCTGCCTGCGGGCGGGGGCCGGGCTGGTGCGGGTATGTCAGCATCCAGAACATCCGCCGGTCAGCCTCTATCCACCCGAACTGATGAGTCTCACTAACGCAGATGACGAGGGGTGGGCGTCGGTGCGGGTCATTGGCCCCGGGCTCGGTCAGGATGAATGGGGAAGAGCGCAAATCGCTCGTAATCTCACCGATCGGCTGCCACTGGTTTTGGACGCCGATGGATTGAATTGGCTGGCGCAATCTCCCCGCCATCAGGATAATTGGGTGCTCACGCCCCATCCCGGCGAAGCGGCGCGCCTGCTGGGATGCTCCATTGCCGAGATTGAAACCGACCGGTTTGCCGCCGTGCAGGCGCTGCAGCGGCGCTATGGCGGTGTGGTGTTGTTAAAAGGGGCGGGAACACTTATTTATGACGGCGAGCGGGTCGCTCTCTGTTGTGAAGGCAATCCCGGCATGGCAAGTGGCGGGATGGGCGATCTGTTATCTGGTATAATCGCCGCCCTTTTGGCCCAGGGCTGGTCTGCCACCATGGCAAGCTGGCTGGGCGCCGTGATCCACGGCGAGGCTGCAGATCAGGCCGCCGCTGACGGCGAGCGGGGCATGCTGGCGTCAGATCTGCTGCCGCTGATCCGCAAACTGGTTAATCCCGACACCATTACAAGTTAAAAAGAAGAACATGGCAAAACAGTTGATGATGACACTGCCGGACGAGGCAGCAACCGTGGCACTGGGTGGCCGTCTGGCACAGGCTTGCCAGCAGGCGACCACAGTGTTTTTGCATGGCACGCTTGGCGCCGGTAAAACCACCCTGACCCGCGGCTGGGTGCAGGGCCTTGGCCATCAGGGCAAGGTAAAAAGCCCGACTTACACCCTGGTCGAGCCCTATGAGCTCGATGGCTGGCAGGTCTACCATTTCGATCTCTATCGCCTGGCTGATCCGGAAGAGCTGGAATTCATGGGCATTCGGGACTATTTTGCCGCCAACACTCTCTGTCTGGTGGAGTGGTCCGAGAAGGGCGAGGGCTGGTTACCGGCTCCCGACCTGGAAATTACCCTCACTTATGTAGGCGAGCAGCGCGAGGTTCTGATAGAGGCTCGCACTGCTATTGGCGAAGCCATTCTGGAACGGTTGTCATCTACGTGCGCTTGATCCTTGTTATTGCTCTCTCTTTGATGGCGTTACCCTCCTGGGCGAATCAGCTCAAGAGCGTACGAATCTGGCCATCACCTGATAACACCCGGGTGGTGCTCGATATGAGCAGCGCTCCCAATTACAACTACTTCACCCTCACCGGCCCGGATCGGCTGGTGATCGATCTGAAAGGGGCGAGCAACGCCGCCAATCTGGCCCGGATCGAGAACAACAGTGAACTGGTGCGCAAGATCCGCCAGAGCACTCCGCTGGAGAAGGGGGGTCTGCGGCTGGTGATGGATCTCAGCTCCGCCATCAAACCGGTGGTCTTTCCGCTGGCGCCTGCCGGGCCTTATGGCCACCGTCTGGTCATCGATCTGCCTTATGAAGAGAAGCGCTCGGCGGCAGCGGTGCAATCTACGCCTGTCGGTGGCAAGGGCAAGGGAGTGGTGATTGCCATCGACCCGGGCCACGGCGGGGAAGACCCGGGCTCCATCGGCCCGCGCCGTACCTACGAGAAGCGGGTGACGCTGGCGGTCTCCCAGAAGCTGGCGGCACTGATCGACCGCGAGCCGGGGATGCGTGCCGTGATGACCCGTCGTGGCGACTATTTCGTCGACCTCAACAAGCGCTCCGAGATTGCCCGCAAGGCGAAGGCGGATCTGCTGGTCTCTATCCATGCAGACAGTTTTCATAACTCGACCCCGCGCGGTGCCTCGGTCTGGGTCTTGTCGACCAACCGTGCCAACCGCGAGATGGGCAGCTGGCTGGAGAAGCAGGAGAAGCAGGGCGAGCTGCTGGGCGGTGTCGGCAAGGTGTTGGCGGAATCCGATCCCAACCCCTATCTGGCACAGACCTTCCTCGACCTCTCCATGGACAAGTCCCGTGCCGAAGGATATGACGTCAGCCGCCAGATCCTGCGCTCCATGGGCAAGGTTGCCCGACTGCACAAGAAGGCGCCGGAGCATGCCAGTCTGGCGGTGCTGAAGGCGCCGGATATTCCCTCGGTGCTGGTGGAGACCGGTTTTATCTCCAACCATGCGGAAGAGAAGCTGCTGGCCACCGCCAGCTATCAGGACCAGCTCGCCCGCGCCATCTTCGAGGGGATCCGTAACTACTACCGCGCTCACCCGACCAAGGGGGCCATGCTGACCGGCAAGGGGCAGGTGAGCCAACCTGCCGCTACTCGCCCTGCACCGGTAGCCCGGCAGCCGGTGAGCCAGCCCAGGCAGACACAGTCGCAGCCGGTAGTGACCAACAAGATGCCCGCTACTGCCCGCGACAGCGGCACGGCGAGCGGCTCCGGCGCCGGGGTGATCAAGCCATACTCGGCGGCAGCGCAGGAGAGCGGTGCACCGGTCAGCAGTGTGGGGGACTATGACAAATCGCGGATGCTCCGCCATGTGGTCAAACGGGGCGAGAGCCTCTCTCGCCTTGCCGAGAAGCATGGAGTGAGTCAGTCCACTCTGGTGGAGATCAACCAGCTGCGCAGCCGGGATATTCAGATTGGTCAGACTATCTATATCCCTCAGCAGGGGCAGAGCCGCGCTGCTGCCCCCGTTCGCAGTGACGACAAGTCGCAGATGATCCGCCATGTGGTCAAGCGGGGCGAGAGCCTCTCCCGCCTTGCCGAGAAACATGGGGTGAGTCAGGCACGGCTGGTAGAGATCAACAAGCTCAAATCGCGGAATATTCAGGTAGGGCAGGTGCTCTACATTCCGCAAAACTGACGCGCGGGATTGGGCGATGCCGCTCCCGCTGTTAGCGAATGCCATCAGCAAGATTGAAATTCAGGAGCAAGTGATGCCGATCCGTATATTGCCCCCTATCCTGGCCAACCAGATTCCGGTTGGTGGAGAGGTGGTGGAGCGGCCCTCCTGGAGCCTTAAGAGACTGACCATCCGCAAGATAGAAATTCAGGAGTAAATGATGCCGATCCGTATTTTGCCACCCATTCTGGCCAACCAGATTGCAGCCGGAGAGGTGGTGGAGCGGCCCTCTTCTGTGGTGAAAGAGCTGGTGGAGAACAGCCTGGATGCGGGGGCCGACCGGGTCGAGATCGACATCGACAAGGGGGGCGCCAAGCTGATCCGCATCCGTGACAACGGCTGCGGTGTCGCCAAAGATGAGCTGGTACTGGCGCTGTCGCGTCATGCAACCTCCAAGGTTGCCACGCTGGACGATCTGGAAGGGATCAACAGCCTCGGTTTTCGCGGTGAAGCGCTCGCCTCCATCAGCTCGGTTTCCCGTCTCACCTTCACCTCCCGTACCGCCGAGCAGTCCGAAGCCTGGCAAGCCCAGGCGGAAGGGCGGGAGATGAGCGTCACCATCAAGCCGGCGGCCCATCCGGTAGGCACCACGGTGGAGGTGGTGGATCTCTTCTTCAATACCCCCGCGCGGCGCAAGTTCATGCGCAGCGAAAAGACCGAGTTTGCCCATATCGATGAGCTGGTGCGCCGCATCGCGCTCTCCCGCTTCGATGCCACCCTGATCCTGCGCCACAATGGCAAGGTGGTGCGCCAGTACAAGGCCGCCAATACCGTGCCGGAGCAGGAGCGTCGCCTCGCCGCCGTTTGCGGCACCCCCTTCATGCACCATGCGCTGGCGGTGGAGAGCGAACACAGCGACGTGCGGCTGTGGGGCTGGTTGGCGACTCCGGAGGGGGCAAGACCGCAAAACGATCTGCAATACACCTATGTCAACGGCCGGATGATGCGCGACAAGCTCATCAATCACGCCATTCGTCAGGCCTATGACGAGCTATTGCCTCCCGATCGTTTCGCCGCCTATGTGCTCTATATTGAGCTGGATCCCCGTCAGGTAGATGTCAACGTCCACCCGGCCAAGCATGAGGTGCGCTTCCATCAGGCGCGGCTGATCCACGACTTTATCTTTCAGGCGCTGTTTACCGCGCTGCGCCGCGAAGGGGTGAGCACCGCTCATCAGGACACTCCGCTGGCCGAAACTCTGGTCGAGTTGCCGGTCAGTCCGCAGATTGAATATCCCGGTCAGGCGCCACGTCCCGAATGGTACGGTGCCGAGCACAGCTACCGGGCACCTGCACAGGTGCGGGAGGGGGGCAGTGGGGCTAGCCGAGCCAGCAATTATCAACCGCCCGAGCCCCCAAGCCGGGAGGCGATGCACGGCATGGGCGCTCTGCTCACTACGCTGCCTATCGCAACTGCGACTGAGGCTGCTCCCGCACAGTCCACCGACACGGTGCCGTCACCCAAACAGGGGGGATGTCGCGCCCTGACACTGGTGGAGCAGGCCTACCTGTTGATTGAGCGGGATAATCAGCTGGCCCTGCTCTCGCTGGTACGCGCCGAGCGGGTGCTGCTACGCCACTGGTTGCTGGAGACCTGGGGTCAGGGGCTGGCGGCCCAGCCACTGTTGCTGCCGGTCTCCTTCAAATTGCCGAAGAATTTGATCGCGCTGGTGACCGAGCAGGAGCGTTTGCTGAAACGGATGGGACTGGAGTTGAAAAGCGGGGGGCGCGACACCATGATCCTGACTCGGGTACCGGCTCTGCTGCGCCAGACCGATCTGGTGCGTCTGTTACCCGAATTGCTGCAAATTATCGAGGGCGGATCTGACAGTGATGCTGGTCAGCAGGCTGAAGTATTATGCCAATGGCTGGTGGAGCAGGGGATAAGCCGCGAGAAGATATACGATTTTTCAACTGCCAGTCGTCTGCTGACGGAACTTGTGACTGATTTCAGTGACCAACTGGCAGACATTCGCATGGTACGCCCGCTTTCGCTGGCGACCGTGCTGGAGGAGTTTGAACATGGCGAGTGACTTGCCGACCGCAATTTTTCTGATGGGGCCGACGGCCTCCGGCAAGACGGATCTCGCCATTGAACTGTGCCAGGCATTGCCTTGCGACATCATCAGCGTCGATTCTGCGCTGATCTATCGCGGCATGGATATAGGTACGGCCAAGCCCACCGCTGATGAACTGGCGCGGGCTCCGCACCGGCTGATAGACATTCTTGATCCCGCTGTGAGCTATTCGGCAGCCGATTTTTGCAAGGATGCCCTGCGGGAGATGAAAGAGATCGCCGACCGTGGCCGCATTCCGCTGCTGGTGGGCGGTACCATGCTCTATTTCAAGGCGTTGCTGGAGGGATTGTCCCCGCTGCCCTCCGCCGATCCCGCCATTCGTGCCGGGATTGAGGAAGAGGCTGCCCGCCTCGGTTGGCAGGCGCTGCACGACGAGCTGGTGCGCATTGACCCGGTGGCCGGGGCGCGAATTCACCCCAATGACCCGCAGCGACTCTCCCGGGCGCTGGAGGTCTACCGCATCAGCGGCAAGACACTTACCGAGCTGACGCAGGTGCAGGGGGAGGGCTTGCCCTATCGGGTGCTGCAGTTTGCCATCGCCCCGAGCGATCGCGCCGTGCTGCATCAGCGGATCGAACTGCGCTTTGACAAGATGCTGCAAGGCGGCTTTGAACAGGAGGTTCGTGCGCTGATGGCGCGCGGCGATCTGCACCCGGATCTTCCCTCCATTCGCTGTGTGGGTTATCGCCAAATGTGGGACTACCTGTGCGGTGAAGTGGGGTATGATGAGATGCGTTATCGTGGCATTGTTGCCACACGCCAATTGGCAAAACGACAGATGACTTGGTTGCGCGGCTGGCCCGACGTGACCTGGTTGGAATCTGGTGAGTCTGGCAATCTCGACCGCGTGCTTGCTCGCGCTGGTGCGGCTTGACACTCCCTGTATAATCAGGTTGTTATATTGATATTCGGTGTTTAAAAACAACAAACTATAAGGAAAAGAAAAATGGCTAAGGGGCAATCTCTCCAAGACCCGTTTTTGAATGCGCTGCGCCGTGAGCGGATTCCTGTTTCTATCTATTTGGTGAACGGCATCAAACTGCAAGGTCAGATCGAGTCTTTTGACCAGTTTGTTATCCTGCTGAAAAACACCGTGAGCCAGATGGTTTACAAGCACGCCATCTCGACTGTCGTACCGGCCCGTGCCGTCAATCATCACCAGCCCACTCCGGGTGGCGCGGCTGATGAACAGGGTGATGCCGAGGCGTGATATCCCTGGGCGAGTCAACTCGCCAACTCAGATTCATCATGATTCCTGTTAAGGAGCAAGCGCTTGTTTGACCGTTATGAAGCTGGCGAACAGGCCGTTCTGGTGCATGTCAACTTCAGTGATGAGGGTGAGCGGGAGGATCTGGAAGAACTCAAGATGTTGGTGAGCTCGGCCGGAGTCAATGCGCTGGGGGTAATTACCACCAGTCGCAGTGCGCCCAGTGCCAAATTTTTTGTCGGCAGTGGCAAGGCTGAAGAGATCGCGTCCCAAGTCCAGATGCTGGATGCCGACGTCGTCATCTTCAACCATGCCCTGACCCCCGCCCAGGAGCGCAACCTGGAGCGTCTGTTCCAGTGCCGGGTGGTGGACCGAACCGGCCTGATCCTCGATATCTTTGCCCAGCGCGCCCGTACCCACGAAGGTAAACTGCAGGTCGAACTGGCCCAGTTGCGCCATCTTTCCACTCGTCTGGTGCGAGGCTGGACCCACCTTGAGCGTCAAAAGGGCGGGATCGGTCTGCGTGGCCCGGGTGAAACCCAGCTTGAAACTGACCGACGTCTGCTGCGGGAACGCATCAAGGCGATTTTGCGTCGGCTCGACAAGGTGGCCAAGCAGCGGGAGCAGGGACGCCGCGCCCGCAACCGCAACGAAGTGCCGACGGTGTCACTGGTTGGTTATACCAACGCCGGAAAGTCCACTTTGTTCAACCAACTTACAGCTGCCAGCGTGTATGCTGCCGACCAATTGTTCGCAACTCTGGATCCCACCCTGCGTAAACTGGTGATCCGGGATGTGGGTGATGTGATTTTGGCGGATACAGTTGGATTTATTCGACACTTGCCCCATGATCTGGTCGCGGCCTTCAAGGCGACCCTGCAGGAGACCCGTGAAGCGGACCTGCTGCTGCATGTGGTGGACTGTGCCGATGAGCAGATGCAGGAGAATATCGACTCCGTGCAGCAGGTGCTCGCCGAGATCGAAGCCGATGACAGGCCCCAGCTGATGATCTGCAACAAGATCGACAAGCTGGCGGATCGTCCGGCAGGTCTGGAGCGAGATGACGAGGGGCGCCCGTTGCGCGTCTGGTTGTCGGCCCAGACTGGTGAAGGTTGTGAGCATCTGTTTACGGCGCTGACCGAATTGCTGGCTGGCTCCATGGTGCATCACACCCTGCAGTTGCCTCCTTCTGCCGCGAGATTGCGCAGTGCGCTCTATCAGCTGAAAGGGATTGAGCAGGAAGGTTTTAGCGAGGAGGGTGATTTCGTGCTGGAAGTCCGCTTGCAAGTGGCCGACTGGAACCGCCTCGTGAAACAGGAAGGTGAGAGTTTACAACGCTTTATCAGGCATTGATTCGTTGATGAAGGTGAACCCTTAGGGGCTTCTCAACGTATGATGGCCCGATAGAGATGATATCCATCCGCATGTATTAATGGAGACGCTGATGGCTTGGAATGAGCCTGGTAACAACGGCAAAGACCGTGACCCTTGGGGGAATAACGGCAAGAATCAGGGACCCCCTGATCTGGATGAAATGCTGCGCAAAGTGAGTCGCCGTTTCGGTGGCTTGTTTGGTGGCGGCAAATCTGGCGGCGATGTAGGTCGCTTTGGTATCTCCATCGCGCTGGTTGTCGCTGTGGTGGTGTGGGTCGTCAGCGGCTTCTACACCATCCGCGAAGCGGAGCGTGGTGCCGTGCTGCGGTTTGGCAAGTTTTCCCATATTGTCGAGCCGGGCCTGCGCTGGAAGCCGACCTTTATCGATCAGGTGATCCCGGTGGACGTCGAGTCCGTGCGCTCCCTGCCTGCCTCCGGTTTCATGCTGACTCAGGATGAGAACGTGGTACGGGTCGAGATGGACGTGCAGTACCGTGTCGTCAATCCCGAGCAGTATCTGTTCAGCGTGACCAATGCCGACGAGAGTCTGGGTCAGGCCACCGATAGCGCCCTGCGCTACGTGGTGGGTCATACCCGGATGGATGACGTGCTGACCACCGGTCGTGAGAAGGTGCGTCAGGAGACCTGGCAGGTGATCGATGGCATCATCGAGCCCTACCAGATGGGTCTGCAGATCGTCGACGTCAACTTCCTGCCGGCGCGTCCGCCGGAAGAGGTGAAAGACGCGTTTGATGACGCCATCTCCGCTCAGGAAGATGAACAGCGCTTCATTCGTGAAGCAGAAGCCTATGCCCGTGAAGTGGAGCCGAAGGCCCGTGGCCAGGTGAAGCGTCTGGAGCAGGAAGCGGAAGCTTACAAGTCCCAGATCGTGTTGAAAGCCCAGGGTGAAGTTGCTCGCTTCAACGAGCTGCTGCCCCAGTATCTGGCTGCCCCCGAGCTGACCCGTGAGCGTATCTATCTGGAAACGATGGAAGAGCTCTATCAGCAGGCCAACAAGGTGGTGGTCGACATGCCGGCTGGCAACAACAGCATGATCTACCTGCCGCTCGACAAGCTGTCTGGCAAGCCGAAGGCTGCCCAGTCTGATCGTGCCACTGTCGCCCCGGTCACAGAGCAGGTTCCCGTTTCCAACGAGGGTGCCAACTCTACGCCGACAATGCCGCTGCGTAGCGGTGACCGCTTCAGCTCAGGGAGAAACTGATAGATGAAAAAGCTAGCTATTGGTGCAATCGCTGTCGCGGCCATGGTCTGCTTCTCCTCTGTCTTTATCGTTGATGAAGGTCAGAAGGGGATTGTGGTGCAGTTTGGCAAGGTGAAGCGGGTTGACTCCGGTGAGCCCCGCCTCTATGAGCCGGGCCTGCACTTCAAGGTGCCGCTCATCGACCAGGTTCGCAAGATGGATGCCCGCATCCAGACCATTGACAGCCAGGCCGACCGTTTTGTCACCTCCGAGAAGAAAGACCTGATCATCGACTCCTACGTGAAGTGGAAGATCGAGGACTTCTCCAAGTACTACCTGGCAACCGGTGGTGGCAACAAGCTGCAGGCTGAAGATCTGCTCAAACGCAAGATCAATAACGGTCTGCGTTCCGAGATCGGTAACCGCACCATCAAGGACATCGTCTCCGGTGAGCGCAGTACCGTGATGGAAGATGCCCTGAAGAAGATGGCGCGCTCCTCCGAGCTCGGTATCAAGGTGGTGGATGTACGGATCAAGCAGATCAACCTGCCGGTGGAAGTCTCCAACTCCATCTACCAGCGGATGCGCGCCGAGCGTACCGCAGTTGCCCGTGAGCACCGCTCTCAGGGTCGCGAGAAGGCTGAAATCCTGCGTGCCGATATCGACCGCAAGGTGACCGTCATGATCGCCGACGCCGAGAGTAACGCTCGCCAGCTGCGCGGTGAAGGGGATGCGGAAGCCGCCAAGATCTATGCCGACAGCTACAAGAAAGACCCCGAGTTTTTCAGCTTCGTGCGTAGCATGGAGGCCTATCGCAAGAGCTTTGCCGGTGGCAACGACCTGATGGTATTGAAGCCGGACAGCGAGTTCTTCCGTTACCTCAAGTCTCCTGACGGCACCAAGCAGTAATCGCCACGAGGTCACATTCAAAGGGTCTGCATTGTCAGACCCTTTTGTTTTTGGTGCCAACGCCAGCCGTAAACCCAGGGGGCTGGTTGCATTCAAGGAGGTCGGATGCTGACATCCATGCTGATGGGGTTGGGATTGTTGCTGTTGTTCGAGGGGCTCTGCCCGCTGTTGATGCCCAGGGCATGGCAGCAGATGTTACGGCTGCTGAGCGATCAGCCACCGGAGCAGTTGCGCCGTATCGGCGGCTCGCTAGTGGTTGCGGGTAGCGTGATCCTCTGGATGCTGAGTCGCTGAGTCTGGCGCAATGCACTGTCCAGCAGATAGCAGACAATAAAAAAGAGGCCGAAGGCCTCTTTTTATTGCATCCCGTTTACTCAGGCACTGCGCTGCACGGCCATGTGGGCCAGTGTTTCCAGCGCGTGCTTGTGTTGGGAGTCCGGCAGGATGGCGAGGGCGGCAATGGCCTTGTCGGCCTCTTCCCTGGCACGCATGCGGGAGTACTCCAGCGCGCCGGTACGGTCGAGAATCCCGAGGATCTGCTCAAGATGTTCCATACCGTTGCGGTGCTCGATGGCATCGCGCACCAGCTGGCGCTCTTCCGGCGTGCCCACTTCCATGGCGCGCAGCAGCGGCAGGGTCGGTTTGCCTTCGGCCAGATCGTCGCCGACGTTCTTGCCCATCTCTTCGCTCTGGGAGCAGTAGTCCATCACGTCATCGATGATCTGGAACGCGGTGCCCAGATACTTGCCGTAATCGGTCATGGCCTGCTCGACGGGCTCGGGCTGATGAGTCAGCACGGCTGCAAGGCGAGTGGCGGCCTCGAACAGCTTGGCGGTCTTGCAGTAGATGACCGTCATGTAGCTCTCTTCGGTGGTATCCGGGTCGTTGCAGTTCATCAGCTGCAACACTTCCCCTTCGGCGATGGTGTTGGTGGCATCCGAGAGGATCTCCATCACCCGCAGGTTGGAGAGTTCGGCCATCATCTGGAAGGAGCGGCTATAGAGGTAGTCACCGACCAGCACGCTGGCGGCATTGCCAAACATGGCGTTGGCGGTCTCCCTGCCACGGCGCAGGTCGGATTCGTCGACTACGTCGTCATGCAGCAGGGTAGAGGTGTGAATGAATTCGATGATGGCGGCCAGTTTCAGGTGATCCTCACCCTCATAGCCCAGCGCACGCGCAGCCATCACGGTCAGCATGGGGCGCATCCGTTTCCCGCCGGCGCTGACAATGTAGAAACCCAGCTGATTAATCAGACTAACGTCGGACTGGAGTCGGGCCAGGATCAGTTCATTGACCGCCGTCATGTCGGCGGCACAGAGCGCACGGATAGTCTGTTGGTCCATAAGTCTCGTAACGTGACAGCAGCAATAACTGCGATTTTAGTAATGGCAGGGATTCTACACGATTTCACAATGGGTTACAGTTAGGCGTTTATCCACGGTGGCAGATATGCGCACAAAATAAACTTTTTGCTAAATTGGCCTTGCCTGAGCAGATCGATTTGCGTAGAATGCCCGCCCATTGTTATAGGTTTTTGCGCATGTCTAGCCTTGAGCAAAAGACATGCCTTTACGGAGTTAATCAAATGTACGCGGTATTCCAAAGCGGCGGAAAACAACACCGTGTGGCCGAAGGTCAAATCGTTCGTCTGGAAAAGCTGAACGTTGAGACTGGCGCTACCATCGACTTCAACGAAGTTCTGATGGTTGCTGCAGGCGACACTTTTAAAGTAGGTGCTCCTTTCGTTGAAGGTGGCAAGGTTGTAGCTGAAGTTGTGGCTCACGGCCGTGGCGAGAAAGTGACTATCGTCAAGTTCCGTCGTCGTAAGCACCATCGTAAGCAAGCGGGCCACCGTCAGTGGTTCACTGAAGTCAAAATCACTGGCATCAGCGCTTAATTAGAGGAGTCCGATAAATGGCACACAAAAAAGCTGGCGGTTCATCCCGCAACGGTCGCGATTCTGAAGCTAAACGCCTGGGCGTGAAGCGTTTCGGCGGCGAAACAGTTCTGGCTGGCAGCATCATCGTTCGTCAACGTGGTACCAAGTTCCACGCTGGTACCAACGTTGGTCTGGGCAAGGATCACACCCTGTTCGCTACCGCGACTGGTAAAATCCTGTTCGAAGTTAAAGGTCCGCTGAATCGTAAGTACGTTAGCATCGTTGCTGAGTAATTACGGACCGCAAGGATCCGAAGCCCCGCCAACAGGCGGGGCTTTTGTTTTTCTGACGTCTTTCTGATGTCGTTGACGAAAAAACGGAACGCAGCTGACTTTGGCTCTGACGGGCATGATTGGCAAGATGCGTATCGCCCGCAGGGGTCTGTACCACTATAATTGCGTATCGGTTTTTCGAATTAAGGTGACGGTTACCTATGAAGTTTGTTGATGAAGTCCAGATTCGAGTCGATGCCGGTGACGGTGGTAACGGTTGTGTAAGCTTTCGCCGTGAAAAATATATTCCCAACGGTGGTCCGGACGGCGGTGACGGCGGCGACGGTGGCGACGTATATCTGATCGCCGACGAGAACCTCAATACCCTGATCGACTACCGTTTCGAGCGTTTCCATGCTGCCGAGCGCGGTGAGAATGGCCAGAGCGCCAACTGTACCGGTCGCCGCGGCAAGGACAAGATCCTGCGTGTGCCGGTCGGTACCCGTGCGACCGATGAAGATACCGGTGAACTGCTAGGGGATCTGACCCACCACGAGCAGAAGCTGCTGGTTGCCAAAGGTGGTTTCCATGGTCTGGGCAACACCCGCTTCAAGAGCTCCGTCAACCGTGCTCCCCGCCAGAAGAGCAACGGTACTCCGGGTGAAGTGCGTACTCTGAAGCTGGAACTGCTGCTGCTGGCTGATGTCGGCATGCTGGGTCTGCCCAACGCAGGCAAGTCTACCTTTATTCGCGCCGTTTCTGCGGCTCGCCCGAAAGTGGCTGATTACCCCTTCACTACCCTGGTACCGAACCTGGGTGTGGTGCGTGGCGAGAACTCCCGCTCCTTCGTGATCGCCGATATCCCGGGTCTGATCGAAGGCGCTGCCGAAGGCGCAGGCCTGGGTATCCGCTTCCTGAAACACCTCGAGCGTTGCCGCGTGCTGATCCACCTGGTGGATATCTGCCCGGTTGATGGCTCCGATCCTGCTGAAAATGCCGTGACCATCGTCAAGGAGCTGGAGAAGTACAGCCCGGAACTGGTTGGCAAGCCGCGCTGGTTGGTGTTCAACAAGATGGACCTGATCTTGGAAGAAGAAGCCCAGGAGGTGATGGAGCGCGTCAAGGCGGCCCTGAACCATGAAGGTCCGGTCTATGCCATCACTGCCATCAGCAAGGAAGGTACCAAGAAGGTCTGCTACGACATTCTGGATCTGCTGGATACCATGCCCCGTCAGCTGGCGGAAGATGCCAAAGACGCCATCGAGAAGGTGGAGTTCAAGTGGGACGACTACCACAAGAACCAGTTGGCCAAGGCTGAAGCGGAAGCACTGGCTGCCTCTCTTGCCTTCGATGAAGGGCTTGATGATGACGATTGGGATGACGACGAAGATGATGGCGTTGAAGTCATCTACGTCCGTGACTGATCCCCGTCACTCTCATTGAAAACCGGAGCCTGAACAGGCTCCGGTTTTTTTATGTCTATCGAGCAGCAACTCATTAGGTATATTTGTGATGTCACTTATTGCCTGCTACTGATAACCGATTATACTGCCCACCAAAATTAACAATAACGAAACAATAATCTGGCGATGTCGATTGAATCGATATGCACCTCTGTATCTTATTGTTTTAATGGAAGGTTTGCCTGTGGAAATATTTATGCGTAGATTTATGCCTTAAGGGCTTGTTTGTGCATTTTTTTAGAGTATTCTTGCGCCCGTTTTGCCGGTTAATGCATGAATACGCAGGTTGGCCGGGCTAGGGAAAAGTAACATTAGGGCAGTCATATCATGTTGGAAAAGAGTCTCGAAGCACCTGCGGTCAATACTCGCCGTAACTTGTTGATGTTTCTGGTTCCGTCACTTATCGGGATCCTGTTGTTCATGACGCCGGTCGTCTATGACGGTAACGTCACCATCCCGGTGGCCGTGCTGGCCAAGCTGGTGCAGCGTGTTTTTGCCGATTATCTGGTCGCCATGGTCAGTGCGGTGATCACCACCACCATGCTGATGACGGTGATTGCATGGCTGTTCAAGCCGGCGATTCTGGTGCGTCGTCCTTTCCTCAACAGCTTGTTCAATGTCTCCCCTTTCTGGGCCTGCGTGCGGGTATTGGGCGGTATCTTCGTGCTGCTGACCTTCTTCCAGGTGGGGCCAGAGGTGCTTTACTCCGGCGCAACCGGTGGACTGGTGCTTAACGATCTGCTGCCGGTGCTGTTTTCAGTCTTCATTTTTGCCGGCCTGCTGCTGCCGTTGCTGCTCGATTTCGGGCTGCTGGAATTTGTCGGCACCATGATGACCCGCATCATGCGTCCGGTGTTCCGGTTGCCGGGTCGTTCGGCTGTGGACTGCTTTGCCTCCTGGCTTGGCGATGGCAGCGTCGGCATCCTGCTGACCAGCAAGCAGTACGAAGGGAAGTTCTACACCCAGCGTGAAGCCGCGGTGATTGGCACCACCTTCTCTGCGGTCTCAATCACCTTCTGTCTGGTGGTGATCTCCCAGGTGAAGCTGGAGCACATGTTTGTCCCCTTTTACCTGACCGTCTGTCTGGCGGGGGTGGTCGCCGCTATCGTGGTGCCGCGTCTGCCGCCACTTTGCTGGAAGAAGGACATCTATGCCGATGGCACTCCCCTGTGCCGCAAGCAGGAAGCAGTGCCGCAGAAGCACAGCGTAATGAGCTATGGTTTCGAGCGTGCCCTGACCAAGGCTGACAGCATGACTGATCTCGGCGCCGTCGCGCGGGAAGGGGTGAAGAATGCACTGGATATGGTGTTTGGCGTGCTGCCGGTGGTGATGGCGATCGGTACCTGTGCCCTGATGCTGGCCGAGCACACCCCTATCTTCAACTGGCTTGGCGCCCCGTTTGTCCCCTTGCTGGAGCTGCTGCAACTGCCGGAGGCGGAAGCTGCTTCCAAGACCATCATGGTCGGTTTTGCCGACATGTTCATTCCGGCGGTGCTGGCCTCGACCATCGAGAGCGACATGACCCGCTTCGTGATTGCCGCCATGTCGGTGACCCAGCTGATCTATATGTCGGAAGTGGGGGCCCTGCTGCTGGGCAGCAAGATCCCGGTCAAGCTGTGGGAGCTGTTCATCATCTTCCTGCTGCGTACTCTGGTCACCTTGCCGGTTATCGCCGGGGTGGCACACCTGCTGTTCTAAGGACGCAACGCTGTGAAAAACGGTCAACCTCGGTTGACCGTTTTCTTTTTCGCAGTAACGGGAGAGAGTACCCCTTCGGTTGGCTCAGCCTGTAGTGACGGGACACTGGATGGTCAGCGAGTGGATTGTGTTGGCGATGCGATAGGGCTTGGCTGCCTTGTAGACCTTCTTCTCGTCGTCATAGCTTCCCCCCAGATACTGGGTGCTGTAGAGCGTCTGCTGACGACGATCGGTCTCCTTGTAACCTTGCGGACAGGTCTGGTTGGCCTGCTGGAAGCAGGCTTTCATGCTGCTGCACTCGATGTAGAAGCCGCGCTGGCTGGTATCGGCAAGGTGCACCGGGGTGACGGTGGGGGCGGGGGGAGACAACAGGGCGCAGCCGGAGAGCGTCAGCGCGCCCAGCAGAACGAGATGTTTTGACATAGATAACCTGAACAGTGTGGTGTGACAAAGAGTGAGGGGGAGTCTGTTGCTCCCCCTTCGCTATAGGGGCACCGTTATAACCAGCCCGGGGCGCTCAGGCCAGCCCGCAAATGTAAGAAAATATGATCCACCCCCAAGCTTGCGCGGCCAGCAGGATGAGCGTTCAAACAATACTTGCCTGAGATTTGTTCCGTTCGATTGCTGCCGCTTGGCAGGCAGAGTGTGGCAGGAGATAGTGATTCATTCAGGTATCCCGTGCTACATTGCCCCACTTGTTACTGGTCTGTAAATCAATGGAGTGACCCATGTCTGCCATCCCCTATTCCGTGCTCGATCTGGTGCCTGTTGCCGAAGGTTCCGTGCCTGCCGAGTCGTTTCGCCGTTCACGGGATCTTGCCCGCCATGCCGAGGGTTGGGGTTACCTGCGCTACTGGCTGGCCGAACATCACAACATGCCGGGCATTGCCAGTGCAGCTACCTCGGTGCTGATCGGCCATCTGGCTGAAGCCACCACCACTCTGCGGATCGGCGCGGGTGGCATCATGCTGCCGAACCACTCGCCGCTTGTGATTGCCGAACAGTTTGGCACCTTGGCTTCGCTCTATCCCGACCGCATCGACCTTGGCCTTGGCCGTGCCCCCGGTACCGATCAGCGCACCATGCGGGCGCTGCGGCGTATGCGCAGTGGCGAGGTGGATGATTTTCCGGCCGATGTGCGCGAGCTGATGAGCTACTTTGGCGACGAGATTGGCGCGGTGCAGGCGGTGCCCGGCCAGGGGCTGCATCTGCCCATCTGGCTGCTGGGCTCCAGCCTCTACAGCGCGCAACTGGCAGCGGCGATGGGCTTGCCGTTCGGTTTTGCCTCCCATTTCGCCCCAGCCATGTTGCTGCAGGCGCTGGAGCTCTACCGCAGCCAGTATCGTCCCTCTGCTCGCTGGCCCAAGCCCCATGCGGTGGTCTGCATCAACATGATCGCCGCCGACAGCGAGCGGGAGGCCCGCTTCCAGTTCACTACCGTGCAGCAGCAGTTCTTGCGCCTCCATCGCGGTGATGCGGGCAAGCTGCCCGCGCCGGTCGTCCAGCTTGGCGACGAGTGGGCGCCCCGTGAGCTGATGGCGATGGAGCAGACCCTAGCCCGCTCTCTGGTGGGCAACCCGGAGCAGGTTCGTCACGGCCTCAAGGCCCTGCTGGCGGAAACCCGTGCCGATGAGCTGATGTTCAATGGCCCCATCGTCGATCATCAGGCCCGACTGCGTTCTTTCGAGATTGCCGCCGAGCTGATGCAGAGCCTGTAAGCCATGACGAACCCTACTGTCGCGGTGGATGAAGTGTATTGGAATCCCATGGTACCGGAGCTGTCGGTTACCGATCTGGCTCGAGCTCTGGTTTTCTATACCGGTTTGTTGGGCTTCTCGATCCGCTATCGGCGCGATGACCCTCCTTTTGCTTATCTTGAGCAGCAACAGGTACAACTGATGCTGGAGCAGGTACATCCGGCGGGTTGGCAGGTCGGGGCGCTGGAGCCACCGTTCGGTCGGGGAATCAATCTGCAGATGGAGCTGACCGAGATCCAGCCGCTACTCGACCGCTTGCAGGCTGCCGGGATTGCACTTTTCCGGCAGCCCACTGAGGTCTGGTATCCAGTGGGCGAGATGCTGGCCGGGCAGCGCGAATTTTTGCTGCAGGATCCCGATGGTTATCTGTTACGGTTTGTGCAATATCTGGGGGAACGAGCGGCTGACTGACAAGATCAAAATCTTAACCATCTGATTTTAAAGGACTGTCAGATGTATGTCGGCCATCTGTCGTGTCACCTTTCGTGGCGCAAGCCCTATGCTGGCCCTGTCAATTACCACAAGGAGTTCGAGATGATCGTCAGGAAGTTGAGATTGCAACGGGGTTGGTCTCAGGATCAGTTGGCAACGTTAACTGGTTTGAGTGTCCGCACTATCCAGCGGATCGAGCAGGGGCAGCAACCCGGACTGGAATCTCTCAAGGCCCTGGCCGCCGTCTTTGAACTCGATGTGGCTCAACTGGATGGATCAGAGCAACAGGAGCGCGAGATGAGAGGAAGTGACACTATGGGTCAGGATGCGGTGCAGGTATCGGCAGAGGAGCGGGCGGCAATGCGCTATGTGGAGGAGCTCAAGGGCTTCTATCACCATGTCGCCAGCTACGTGGTGGTGATCTGCGGGCTGTTTGTCATCAACTACCTGAGCAATCCGGAGTACATCTGGGCCTGGTGGCCAACCTTGGGATGGGGGCTGGGACTTGCCTCCCATGCTGTTCGGGTGTTTCAGCCCTTCAAGCTGTTTGGCCCCGAGTGGGAGCGGCGCCAGATCGAGAAGCGGCTGGGGCGCAAGTTGTAACTTCATTCGCCGGAAAACAGGAAGCCTAAAACAGCAAGCCCGGCAGATTGCCGGGCTTTGTGATTGGAGCGGGTTGTGGCCATTCGTGCGGCAGCGACCGCCAGATTGCTGCGTCCCCCCTAGCTGGCGTGAACCGGGCAGGGGGTGGCGATCAGGGCATCATCCTCGTAGCGCCACAGGGTGAGGCTGTTGCCCCAGACACAGCCGGTATCGAGCGCCTTGATATCGCTCTTGCCAGTGTTGCCCATCAGGGCTGCCCAGTGGCCGAACACCAGAATGGGGTCGTCCACATGGTGTTCACGCTGTTCGAACCAGGGACGCAGCCCCGGGGTCGACTCCTTGGGCCCCTTCTTGCATTTGAAGTCGAGACGACCGTCGAAATAGCAGAAGCGCATTCGGGTGAAGGTGTTGATGATGTAGCGGTAGCGGTCGATACCGACCAGATCATCTTTCCAGCCATCGGGCTGGTCGCCGTACATGTTGTGCAGCAGCCAGCTGTACTGGTCACCGCGTAGCAGGCTCTCTACCTCGCGGGCGCAGTTGCGCGCGGTGCGGACATCCCATGCGGGGGAAATCCCGGCATGCACCATCATGATGGGCAGATCCGGATGTTCGGCCAGTAGCGGGCGGTGGCGCAGCCACTCCAGCAGTTCATCCCGATCCGGGGCATCCATCAGGCTTTGCAGCTTGTCTTTCTTCTTGAGCGGTGCAACGCCAGCGGCGACGGCCAGCAGGTGCAGGTCGTGGTTGCCGAGCACGGTGACGGCGCGGTTGCCCAGCCCTTTGACAAAACGCAGGGTATTGAGGGAGTCCGGGCCGCGGGCGACCAGATCGCCGCAGAGCCAGAGCACGTCATTTTCGGGATCGAACGCGGCAAGATCCAGCAGACGGCGCAAGTCGTCGTAACAGCCCTGGATGTCACCGACAAAACAGTTCGCCATGAAACCTCAGTTGATAATATTGGGGATAGCCAGCGTGAAGGGGGCGATGGGCGCCTCAAACTGCTGACCAGAGCCATCTTGCAGGGTATAGCTCCCTTCCATCACCCCAAGCGGGGTCGCCAGCGGCACGCCGCTCTGGTAGCGGTAGGTCTCACCTTCGGCAATGACGGGTTGTTCCCCGACCACGCCCGGGCCTGCCACTTCCAGCATCTTGCCATTGGCATCGGTGATGAGCCAGCGCCGATGCAGCAGTTGCACCGGGCCGGGCCCCAGATTCTCAATCTCGATCAGATAGTGAAACTGGTAAGGGTCTTTGGAACCCGCCACATACACGGGGTATGGGCGGATCTCGATGTGCGGGAGTGCCACAGGATCAGGCCTGTTGCTGATCTGCCAGCCAGTTGGCGATCATGACAAACTGCTCGAGGGAGAGATTCTCCGGGCGCAGGTTGCCATCGATACCAAGCTCGGTCAGCTGGGCGTCGGTGATGAAGTTGGAGAAGCTGTTGCGGATGGTCTTGCGACGCTGGCCAAAGCCCTCGGTACAGACGCGATTCAGACAACGAATGTCTTTCGCGACTATGGTCGGATTCTTGTGCGGGATCAGGCGAACTACGGCAGAGTCCACCTTTGGCGCCGGTTTGAAGGCACCCGGGCCCACTTCCAGCACAGGCACCACCTGGCAGTAGTACTGGGTCATCACGCTCAGACGGCCATAAGCCTTGCTGCCCGGACCGGCGGCCAGACGCAACACCACTTCTTTTTGCAGCATGAAGTGCATGTCTTCTACCCGATCAGCGAACTCGCACAGGTGGAAGATGAGCGGGGTGGAGATGTTGTAGGGCAGGTTGCCGAAGATCCGCAGCGGCCCCTTGCCTTCACCCATCAGGGTGCCGAAGTCGAAACGCATGGCGTCCGCTTCGATGACGGTCAGCTTGTCTTTGAGAGTCGGGTGCTCGCGCAGGCGCGCAGCCAGGTCCCGGTCAAGCTCGACCACGGTCATTTTGTCCATCTGGGCGGCGACCGGCTCGGTCAGCGCGGCCAGACCCGGACCGATCTCCACCAGATTCTGACCCGGCTGCGGGTTGATGGCGGCGACGATTTGATCGATCACATACCGGTCGTGCAAGAAGTTCTGACCGAAACGCTTACGGGCCGTGTGGCCCATGTGCACCTTACTGCTCATATCTTTTTTTCTCTACCATCTTGATGGCGTGGTTAATCGCGGTGACAAGGCTGCCCGAATCCGCCAGGCCCTTGCCTGCCAGATCCAGCGCGGTGCCGTGATCCACCGAAGTGCGGATGAAGGGAAGCCCCAGGGTGATATTGACCGAACTGCCGAAGCCCTTGTATTTGAGCACAGGCAGCCCCTGGTCGTGGTACATGGCGAGTACCGCATCCGCATCCTTGAGGTATTTCTCCTGGAACAGGGTGTCGGCCGGCAACGGGCCGACCAGATCGATCCCCTCTTGGCGTAGGGTGGCCAGGGCGGGTTCGATCACGTCAATTTCTTCACGTCCGAGATGGCCACCTTCCCCTGCATGGGGGTTGAGGCCGCAGACGTAAATACGGGGTTTGGCGATGCCAAACTTGGTGGAGAGATCCTCGTTGAGGATCCGGATCACCTTGCCGAGGCGATCCTCGGTGATGGCCATCGCTACATAGGCCAGCGGAATATGGGTAGTCGCCAGTGCGACCCGCAGCCCCTCGGTTGCCAGCATCATCACCACATCGGCGGTGTTGGATTGCTGGGCAAAGAACTCGGTGTGGCCGCTGAATGAGACCCCGGCCTGGTTGATGATCCCCTTGTGCACCGGTCCGGTCACCACGGCGGCAAATTCGCCGCTCATGTTACCATCACAGGCGCGCTGCAGGGTTGCCAGCACATAGGCGCCATTGCCTTCGTTCAGCTCGCCCGGCACCACGGGGGCGCCGAGGGTGACCGGACAGACGGTCAGGGTGCCCGCCCGCTGGGGGCGGGCAGGGGCGGAGGCATCGTAGGGCTCAAGCTCGATGGGCAGCCCAAGCAGGGTTGCCCGCTCGCGCAGCAGCGCCGGATCGGCGATCACCACCAACTGGTGGGGCCAATCCTGCCGGGCAATCTGCAGCACCAGATCCGGGCCGATCCCGGCCGGTTCGCCCGGGGTAACGACAAGGCGACGGCAGCTCATCAGCTACCGGCTCCTTCGATCTGGATGTAGGCCTCGTCACGCAGCTCATCCAGCCACGCCTGGGACTCTTCCACGAAGCGACGATTGTAGATCAGCTGGTAGGCGCGCTGCTCCTGAGCCTTGTCGGTCGCATCCTGGCTGCGGCGATCTTCCACCTGCACTATGTGCCAGCCGTGGCTGGTACGGAACGGGGCACTGATCTGGCCCGGTTGCAGACGGTTGACCATGTCGCGGAACTCGGGGACATAGACGTTGGGATCAGACCAGCCCAGTTCGCCACCCTGCACCGCAGAGCCCGGATCTTCGGAGTACTTCTCCGCCATGCTGGCGAAGCTGGCCTTGCCGCTCTTGATGTCGTGCAGAATGCCATCCAGCATCCCCTTGGCTTTCTCTTCGCTCAGGATGATGGAGGGCTTGATCAGGATATGACGGGCCTTCACCTCGGTCTGCATCACTTGCTGCTGACCCTTGGTGTCGAACACCTTGACGATGTGCAGGCCGGCACCGGAGCGCAGCGGGCCGACGATGTCGCCCTTCTTGGCACCCTGTACCGCTTCCGCCATCAGGGTCGGCATCTCTTGCGGGCTCATCCAGCCCCAGTCACCCCCTTCCAGCGCCTTGGGACCATTACTCTCGGCAATGGCCAGTTTGCGGAAGTCGGCACCCTGCTTGAGGGCGGCCAGAATGCGCTCGATCTTGCTCTTGGCGGCATCCAGCTGGGCGGCAGTGGGGTTGTCCGGCAGGGCAATCTGGATATGGCCTACGTGGTATTCGTTCTGCTGTTGACCCTGTTTCTTCAGGATCTCCACTACCTGCTTCACTTCCTGCTCGGAGATGTTGATACGGCGGCGCACCTGGTTGCGGCGCACCTCGTTCATCAGGATCTCGCGGCGAACCTCTTCCCGATACTGGGCATAGGTCATCCCTTCACGGGCGAGCTGGGCGCGCAGCTGATCCAGGGTCATCTTGTTGTCGGCAGCGATGCCCTGAATAGCCTGTTCCAGCTGGGTGTCGCTGATCTTCAGCCCCTGGCGCTCCGCCAGTTGCAACTGCAGGCTCTCCTGGATCAGCCGATCCAGCGCCTGTTTGCGCAGGGTGGCATCGTCAGGCAGGGACTGGCCGCTCTCCTGGGCGGAGAGTTTTACCTTGTTGACCAGTGCGTCCTGTTGGCTGGACAGCACCACGTCCTTGTTGACCACGGCCAGCACCTTGTCCATCAGCTCGGGCGCAGCCAGTGCGGCCTGGCTCATGGCACCGAACATTCCCGCGGTCAGCAGGGCAATCAGGGTCTTTTTCATATCCATCTCTCAAGGCTGGGCCAGCATCATTGCTGGCCTTTCAGATTAAACGGGCGAACATAGGGCAACAGCTCGGTATCCAGGGTGACGCTGCGGCCACCGGTACCCACGCTGCCAAGTCCCTTCATTTCAAACTGCAGACCAATGACTTTTTCCGAAGTGGGCTTCAGGGTGACGTTGTCCGGCTGATTGTGCCACTCCAGGCTCATGTTGATGCTCCAGCAGCAGGAGTCGTATTTGACACCGATCTTGCGGTCAATGTTCACATCCTGCTTGATGTCACGGTAGTAACCGCCATACATCTGCCACTGATCGGCGATCGGCGCCATCATCACCAGACCCGCCTGGCTCAGATCTTCTGCCAGCGCCGTGTTGGTCGGATAGCGATAGTCCAGGTTGCCATCCTTGATGTAGCGGTAGTTGACCTGAGTGGTCAGCTTGCCGGTCCGGTACTCGACTGCACCGTTGCCAGCCGTAAATTCACCCTCGGAGGTATCGTACTGGGTCCCCGCATGGGCAAACCACTCATCGGTGATTCGGGCATCCCCCTCGAACGAGAGCAGGGAGCGGGCGTTGGTGCTTTCCGGATTTGAAGGGTAGAGGCGCACCTTGGGTGGCGTCATCTCAAAGGCCTGGGCTACCGCCAGACGCAACCGTTCATCACCCACATTGTCATAGACCCGGCTGGTCAGGCCAACGGTGACCCGGTTGGCATCGCTGATGCGGTCGAGACCGGCAAAGCGGCGATCACTGAACAGGCTGTAGTAGTCCTGACGGGTGGTGGTGGAGTCGTAGATCCCGATCTCGTCCTGATTTTTGTAAGGGATATAGAGGTACTGGAACTCGGGTTCCAGGGTCTGGGTGCCCTTGCCATCATACCAGTCGAGCGGCCGATCGAAGTTGACGCCCCCCTTGAGGCGGAAGGAGGGCAGAGTACGGGTAATGGTGCCATCTTTCAGGGTCAGCTGTTTGCTGTCTGCATCGGTGAAGCGGCTGCGGTCCTGGCTAACCAGATTATCGGGTACCTCCTGGTTATAGGAGGTAAACATCAGCTTGTACTGACTGGTCAGGTAGTAACCCGGTACATCCACCAAGGGCACGGTCAGGGTTGGCGCCAGATGCAGGCGGGTGGCGGTATAGCGCTCACCTGCTTGCAGAGTGGCGGCACTGCTACTGTCATAGCCAAACTTGGTCAGTTCACTGTTCCAGGCCAGATCGAACCACTTGCCTTGCTGATAGTAGTTGTAGTCGATACGCGGCAGCATCTCGTGGGGCAGTAGCGCATATGGGCTCAGGATCTGGTAGCGGCGCACCTCGGAGGTGAGGTTCCAGTTAGGCTGGTAATAGCCGGCAGTAAAGGATTGCTGCAACTGGCTGTCGACCTGGGTGCCCACTTGCGGGCTGAAGTCGTTGAAATAGTTGTAGTCCTTGTCGCGCACCTGGGTGTAGTCGATGCCAAAACGCAGGCTGCCATCCATCAGGGCGGAGCCGTGACGGACGTTCATCAGGTAGCGATGGCCATCGGACAGACCCGCCAGACTCGGGTTGCTCGGGCTGTACTGCTTGTCATCTGCCAGATTTTCAAAATAGAGGGTGCCGGTGTGGGCGGGGTCCGGCATGTAGCGGAACTCCACCTGTTCCATCAGGCCGCGTTTATCCATAAAACGGGAGGTGATGGTGGCATCATAGTTGGGGGCAATGTTCCAGTAGAAGGGCTGGGTGATATCCATGCCGTTGCTGGAGCTTTGCTTGTAACCTGGGTAGAGCAGACCGGTCTTCCGCTCATCCTTGATGGGGAAGTTGATATAGGGGAAGTAGAACACCGGATAGTCGTAAAGCCAGAGGCTGGCATTCCAGGCTTCGCCGAACACCTCTTTCTGGTCGATGTCGATGCTGCCCGCCTTGAGGGTCCACACTTCCTGACCGGGGGGGCAGGTGGTGTACTGGGCCCCCTCCATTGTGATGTTCTGGTTGTTGTTGGTCATCACCACGCGCTTGGCAAAGCCGCGCACCGGTGAGCCATGCACCTGATACTTGCCCTCTTCCAGTTCGGAGTTCTTGGTATCCAGGTTGGATTTGAGGGTCTTGTCGCTGGTGACGGTCACCTGACCGTCGTTGTAATAGATGTTGCCGATGGCGATGACATCCCGGCTCTTCTGGTCGAGCTGGGCATAGTCGGAGTCAAACTTGCGAACACCCTGACGAACCTTGACGTCGCCTTCATAGACGGCGGTGCCGCCCTGTTTGGCCTCGAGACGGTCAGCATCAACCTCGACCGGCTGTGCGTTGGCATCCTGATCCGATGCAGGCTTCTCTATCTTGGGAACATAGTCATAGCAGAGACTATCGAGAATGCCGGTGGCTGGCGGCGCTTCGAACGGAGCCGCCTGCACCATCATAGGGGTGAGTGCGGGGGCCAGGCTGATAGTCAGGGCGATGGGATAGCGGTACCCCAGTGTCCATTTTGTCATGTGAAAGACTCGTGCAATCCGTGATAGATACGGTTGATCCAAGGCATGCATTTTACGACAGGTTTCATCGAGTTGACATTGCATGTCATTGCTTTATGTTAGCCGGCAATGATAAAGCATTATTGCGGCCAGGGCTAACAGCCAAGTGCTGCTTTCCACCTTGGTCCTCTACTTATGCACGATCGCGATTCCCTGCTATTGCAGTGGGCACGCCGTATTTCCGGTGATGCCAATCTTCAGTTGACCCTCATTTCCGGTGATGCCAGCTTCCGCCGCTACTCTCGTGGTGGTGGTCTTGTGTGGGTGGATGCCAATCCGAAAACCGAAAAAAATCATGAGTTTGTTCGTAACGCGGCCGCCTTGCAGGCGCGTCAGCTGTTGGCGCCAGAGGTGAAGGCGGTGGACTACGAACAGGGTCTGCTGGCGGTCAGCGACCTGGGTGATAACCAGCTGATCAGCTGCCTGAACGAGCACAACGTGCTGGCCTGGTATGGCAAGGCGATTGATTTGCTGCCCCGCCTGGGGGCGGTTGAACTGGCGCTTGAACCCTTCGATGCGGCATTTATGGCGCGGGAGAACAGCATTTTCCCCGAGTGGCTGCTTGGCCATCATCTGCAACTGACTCTGAGCCATGAAGAGCAGCAACTGCTGGACGCGACCTTTGCTTGTCTCACCGCCTGCAATCTGGCCCAGCCGCAGGGGGTGATGCATAGAGATTTTCACAGTCGCAACCTGATGGTGTGTGGCGGGGATACCCCCGAGAGCAGCCGGCTGGCCATCATCGATTTTCAGGACATGGTCATCGGGCCGCTTACCTATGACCTGGTCTCTCTGCTGAAAGATTGCTACGTGCGCTGGCCGGACGAGGTGATCGATGAAGGGATGCGCCACGGCTTTGCCACCCTGCAACAGGCGGGGCTGCTTGGCGAGCTCGATTATGCCAGTTTCCGTCGTGATGCCGACCTGACCGGCATGCAGCGCCACCTCAAAGCTGCCGGAATCTTTACCCGGCTCTATCATCGCGACGGCAAGTCCGGCTATCTCAAGGATATTCCCCGTACCCTCGGCTATGTGGTGGATGTCTGTCGCACTCACGGTAGCGCCTATCCGGTACTGGCCCGTTTTGGTCAGTGGCTGGAGCAGGTGGTGTTGCCGGGGATCGCCAACGCTGGAGTTAAATCATGAAGGCGATGATCCTGGCCGCTGGCCGTGGCGAGCGAATGCGCCCGCTGACTGACCTGCTGCCCAAGCCGCTGCTGGCGGTGGGGGGCAAGCCGCTCATCGTTCATCACATCGAAAAACTCAAAGCCGCTGGCGTGACCGAGTTGGTCATCAACCACGCCTGGCTTGGCCACAAGCTGGTCGATAGCCTTGGTGATGGCAGTGCGCTTGGCGTGACCATCCACTGGTCAGCCGAGGAGAGTGCGCTGGAGACCGCGGGCGGCATTGTGCAGGCGCTGCCGCTGCTGGGCTCTGAAGCCTTTTTGGTGATCAACGGCGATACTTGGCTCGATCTCGATTATCACACTCTGGTCAGCCAGCCCCTTGGCGATGATTTGGCCCACCTCTGGCTGGTGCCCAATCCGCCCCAGCACCCGAACGGGGACTTTGCCCTGCAAGGGGGGCGAGTCATGGATACGCCAGCGTTTACCTTCAGCGGGGTCGGACTATATGATCCGGCGGCCTTTGCCGGTCTCGCGGGCGGTGCCCGCAAGCTGGCGCCCCTGCTCCGTGACTGGATGGCGCAAGGGCGGGTGGGCGGCAGCCTGCTCGCTGGCGAGTGGCGTGATATCGGCACGGTCGATCGACTGCGCGAGCTGGATGACCAGCTCCAGGCCCGCACTCATTAACTTCAAGAGGTCTTGAACCATGCGTATTTGGGGTAAGGTGCTGGGCGCCTTCTTCGGTTTTCTGCTCGGCAATATCATCGGCGCCCTGATTGGCCTCTGGATCGGCCACCGTTTCGACCGTGGCATGGGGCTGCAGGGGGCGTTTCGTCGCGGTCCGAGTCAGGAGCAGCAAGCCGTCTTCTTCCATGCCACCTTCTCGGTGATGGGCCATATCGCCAAGTCAAGCGGCCAGGTGACCGAGCAGGAGATCCGGGTTGCCTCCAACCTGATGGATCGGATGCGGCTGGCGGGCGAACAGCGTGCCCGGGCGCAGGAGTCGTTTCGTCTCGGTAAGGAGGCCGACTTCCCGCTGCGCGAGACCCTGGCCGAGTTCCGCCGTGCCAGTCTGGGGCAGCGCGATATCCTGCGCTTCTTCCTCGAAGTGCAGTTGCAGGCGGCCTTTGCCGACGGGCAGGTGGAGGAGGGCGAGCGCGCCATTCTGCATACCATTGCCGACGAGCTGGGTTTCAGCCGCATCGAGTTGGCCCGCATTCTGGCAATGGCCGAGGCGCAGATGAACTTCTTCAATCAGGCCCATGGCCAGTATCAGGGGGGCCATTCCGGTGGTCAGCAGTATCGGCAGGCGGCACCCTCTGCGGATCGCCTCAAGAATGCCTACCAGTTGCTGGGGGTGAGCGAGAGCGACAGCGATCAGGATATCAAGCGCGCCTACCGCAAGGAGATGAGCAAGCATCACCCGGACAAGCTGGCCGCCAAAGGGCTGCCGCCGGAGATGATGGAGATGGCCAAGGAGAAGACCCAGGAGATCCAGCAAGCCTGGGAGTGGATCCGCGAGGCCCGCGGCATCCGTTAAGCGCCAAAATCTGGCTGTAACAGACAATAAAAAGCCCCGCAGCAGTGCGGGGCTTTGTTTTGCCGTGTGGCGCAGGCCGGGTTATTTGGCCGGAATCGCTTCCAGTACGTGCACCAGCAGTTGCCAGAAACGTTCGACCGCCGGGATATGTACCTTCTCGTCAGGGGAGTGGGCACCGCGGATGGTCGGGCCGAAGGAGACCATGTCCCACTCCGGATAGGCGCTCTTGAACAGACCGCACTCGAGACCAGCGTGGATCACCATCACGTTGGGCATGGTGCCAAACAGGGTCTGGTAGCTGTTGCGTACCAGCGCCATGACGGGGGAGTCCACGTTCGGCGCCCAACCCGGGTAGGCACCGGTGAATTCGCAGCTGGCGCCTGCCAAGGTGAACAGGGAGCGGGTCATCTGCTCGATGCTCTCGCGGCCGGAGTCAATCAGGGAGCGGATCAGGCACTGGACGTACACTTCGCCATCCTGAGTCTTGATGACCCCCAGGTTGGTAGAGGTTTCGGTCACGCCGGGCATAGCATCGCTCATGCGCATCACGCCGTTCGGGCAGGCCATCAGGGCATCCAGCAGGCGCTGCTGCAGGGAGACGCTCATCAACTTGGCCGGTTTGGCGGCGCTGTTAACCAGCACGGTCAGGTTCGGCTCGGTGGCGGCCAGTTCGGTCTGGTAGATCCCGGTGTAGCGGTCAACCAGCGCCTTGAACTCGTTCACGCTGGCAGCGGGCACCTGCAGGGTGGCACGGGCTTCGCGCGGGATGGCGTTGCGCAGAGTGCCGCCGTGGATCTCGGCCAGACGAACACCCAGCAGCTCGGCTGCTTTGAGCAGACGCACCAGCAGCTTGTTGGCATTGCCACGACCGCGATGGATATCGCAACCGGAGTGACCGCCACGCAGCCCTTTTACGGCCAGTTCGAACGCTTCACCTTCAGCAGCATCAACCAGCTCGAGCGGGAAGCGGATATTGGCATCCACACCGCCAGCGCAGCCCATATAGACTTCGCCATCCTCTTCGGAGTCGGTGTTGAGCAGAATTTCGCCCTCCAGCCAGCCCGCTTCCAGACCGAAGGCGCCGGTCATACCGGTCTCTTCGTCTGTGGTCAGCAGCACTTCCAGCGGACCGTGCTTGATGGTCTTGTCAGCCAACACAGCCAGGCAACCGGCCATACCGATGCCGTTGTCGGCACCCAGGGTGGTGCCGCGGGCAGTGACCCACTCGCCATCGACATAGGCATCGATGGGATCGGTCGCGAAGTCGTGTTTGGTGTCGGCGTTGGCCTGCGGCACCATGTCGATGTGGGCTTGCAGTACCACGGCTTTGCGGTTTTCCATCCCCGGGGTGGCCGGTTTCTTGATGATGATGTTGCCGACCTTGTCCTGCTTGACCGCCAGACCTTCCCCTTGAGCCCATTGGATGATCCAGGCGCTCAGTTTGGCTTCATGTTTGGAAGGGTGGGGGATGGAGCAGATCTGTTCGAAGAAATGCCAAATCAGTTTGGGAGAGAGAGAGCTAAGCTGTGCCACGTCGGGACTCCTTACCAGCACGGAATTAACAGGGCCCCATCAGCGGGCCGGGGAAGAGGATAACGATAATACAGTCAATCACACAAAAATGTGAGCAATCAGCGCAAATCGCAGGCAGCTTGTGCTGGCTGATGGCAACCAGGCAGTACGATCGTCAGGTTCGGACGACGCAGACCGATAGAAAAGAAAATATGTGACCTATCTCACAAAAATATTGAATTTAACGCACCGACTGGTAAATTAGTTCTCGTGGTTCGCCACCCGTCAGGATGACGATGAAAGCCTCCAGGGAACCGAAGCAAAGCAAGTGCGCCTCCATGGAACCGAGTGTTCGTTCAAGGATTTGAGCCCGCATTAAAGGTACGTAACTTGTTAAGCAATCAGGAGTTTCAATATGCCAGGCAGCAACTCAACCTATTGGTTTGCCCCTTCTTTGTATACCCAGGGTTTCAGCTACCCTAACCCCTTCGTCACTCGTCGCTAAGACGAGCTGCCCAACTAGGCAGAGGCGAGAAAGCAGCAGGTGCGTGAGGTAAATCCTCCCCCTGCTATTTTTTTATCTGCGATTTGCCGCACGGCCCATCTGGACTCGGCAGCAGGGACGGCAGGTTAGTCGTTTGGCGCTCGAGATGTGCCGAATGGAGAGGGGGATGCCGATTTTTCCTGTTTTTGGCATACGTTTGCCAGGCATTTTCTCTGCAAACGGTGCTATCATATCGGCCCAACAGCCTGTCCGCGGTTTGGACACATCATCTAACCGATCGCCGGATAAGCCCATCTTGCTTCCATTGTTATCAGATTTGCTGCCGAGGCTTAGCCCTGAGGCAGCCGAAGTGCAATCTGAATTCAGTCGGGCAAGGGCCGCCATTTACTGGCATCCGCAGGGAGAATCGCGGGTGTTTTTATTTTAAGTGATTGTTTTTAAATAACTATTCGAGATCGATAACATGCCGAAAAAGTTCTATGTGTCGTGGGACAACCTGCAACGTGAAGCTCGCCGTCTGGCCCGTCGTCAGCTGCCTGTCAGCCAGTGGAAAGGTATCATCGCGGTCAGCCGTGGTGGTCTGGTGCCCGCAGCCCTGATGGCCCGTGAACTTGGCATTCGTAATGTGGAAACCCTCTGCATCTCCAGCTATGACCATGACAGCCAGCGCGAGCTGGTGGTCGTGAAGGCTGCCACCACCGCCGGTGACGGCGAAGGCTGGTTGGTGGTGGAAGATCTGGTGGATACCGGCACTACCGCCAAGGCGATCCGCGAGCTCTACCCGAAAGCCAAGTTCATCGCGATTTTCGCCAAGCCGATGGGCGAAGCGCTGCTGGACGATTTCGAAGTGGCGATCCCGCAGGATACCTGGATCGAACAGCCGTGGGATATGGCACTGGAGTTCGCCACACCGATCTGCGACGAAAAGTAACGGGATCGGGATGTGACGCTCACTGCGTCCATTGGTCGCAACCGGCAATAATGGTTTCACAGGGCTCCAATTTGGAGCCCTGTTTTTTTGTGTATCAATCTGTTGCAGGGTGGCTGATGGGCAGTAAAAGTGGTTAAGATGAGCTATTGCCTGATATGAATGGGATACTATCTTGGACTTGAACGAAGACCTAAACCTGACCGAACAGCTCTTTACCCGCGTCAAGAAGGTATTGGAAACATCCGAGATCTCCAACTCCAGTGCGGCTGATCTGGCGCAAGCCGAGTCAGACGAGATGTTTATCGACGGATCCATGTCAAAGAGCTGGTATCGCCTGCTGCGCCGCCCCTCCTGGACTTGGCAGGGGGCTGATCCCATCGAAGTGGAGCAGACCCTGGCCCGTATCGCCATGGCGACCGGCGAGCGCACCCACGATTGCTATCTCGATACCATCAAGGGCTATGTGCCCGGCAACTGGATCTACGAGTGGAGCCAGGTGGCTGGCAACTATTTCAAGCAGGGCCGTGAACTGCGCGAGAAGGGTGATCCTTCTGGCGCCTTGAAACAGCTGCTCAAGGCGGTGCGCTACTACTCCATCGCCAGCTATCCCCATCTCAAGGATGACGAGCTGGCGGATCAGGCCCAGCTGCTCGGCAACATGGCCTATCGCGAGGCGGGTCGCCTGTTCAAGGTGCCGCTCAAAGAGATCCAGGTGCCTTTTCGCGGCAAGCATATTCAGGGTTATCTCCACCTGCCGACGACCGAAAAACCGGTGCCGTTGGTGATCATCAGCGGCGGGATCGACTCCCTGCAGCTCGATTTCCTCAACTTCTATCTCAAACGGCTCGAGCCCAACGGTATCGGCATGCTCTCCCTCGATATGCCCGGGGTCGGCTATGCCGAGCATTGGCCGCTGGTGCAGGATACCAGCCGCCTTCATCAGGCGGTGCTCCATTACCTTTCCGAAGTGGCCTGGGTCGACCATCAGCGTATCGCCATGGTGGGGATGCGTCTGGCGGGCAATATCGCAGCCAGACTGGCCTTTATCGAACCGTTTAAGCTGCGGACCGTGGTTTGTGTCGGCGCCGGGGTCAATCAGGTGTTTACCAATCAGGAGCTGTTTGCCAAGTGTCCGCGCATGATGCGGGACAGTCTGGCCAACCGGTTGGGGGCGGATGCGGCGCAGTGGGACGGCATGCGTACCAAGTGCCAGGTTTTTTCACTTAAAACACAAGGATTACTGGGGACTCGCACCTCTGTGCCGATATTGAGTATTGGACACAAGCGAGATTTTATTTGTCCCGAGCAGGATGTACGGGCATTGGCGGCGGCCAGTCGTAACGGCAAGGCCATCGTATTCGACAAACAGCCTTTGCTGGAGGTGTATGACAAGGCGCTGGACGAAATCGTCGAGTGGCTGAAACAGCATTTGTGTACCTGACATTGCGCTAAAGAACTGACGCCATCCCGAGGTGGCGCGGCTTGTTTAACAGGGAGGTTAACATGTCTGAAAGAGTGACCTACAAGCGACTGCTGAGGCAGTTTGCTGCCATTGGCCCCTATTTGCGCGAAGATCTCTGCGAAGAGGGGCGTTATCGTTTCGACTGCCTGTCGGTCTGTGTCAGCGCCAAGCCGGCGCCGGACAAACGGGAGTTCTGGGGCTGGTGGCTGGTGCTGGAGCAGGACGATCACCATTTCCGTTACCATTATCAGCTCGGTTTCTACAATGCTGATGGTGAGTGGCTGGACAAGCCGATCCCCAAGAAGCACCAGGTAGAAGTGGAGCGGACCCTCAACCGTTTCTACAAGCTCATCAGCGACAAACTGACGGCTCTGGAGTGTCAGTTAGCGCCAGCTGATCAGGTCACCAATGAGTTGACCGTGACCGCCGCTTGATCCCTGATGCCCGGCGAGCAGCATCCCGCTGTTTGCCGGGCTATCAGTCAGCCATCTCCCCTTCCGCCCGCAATCATCCGGGCCTTTGCTTCATCTCCTCACCCCGGCGTTAATTGCCTTGCAGGGCTCCATGGCCGTGGGTATAAAGATATTCCTTACTTTTTAGCCTTTATGCTCCCATGGAAAACAGAACCATAGTCGTCAAGTTGGGCACCAGCGTGCTCACAGGGGGGTCTTCCCAGCTCAATCGTGCCCATATGGTCGAGCTGGTCAGACAGTGTGCGGCCTTGCACCGTCACGGCCATCGGGTCGTGGTCGTCACATCAGGGGCTATCGCCGCCGGGCGTGAACATCTGGGTCACCCGCCACTGGCGCCAACCCTGCCCAACAAGCAGATGCTGGCGGCGGTTGGTCAGACCCAGCTGATTCGGGTATGGCAGGATCTGTTCAACCTCTACGGTCTGCATATCGGCCAGATGCTGCTGACCCGCGCCGATCTGGAAGATCGGGAGCGCTACCTCAATGCCCGCGACACCATGCGCACCCTGCTTGATCACCGCATTATTCCGGTCATCAACGAAAACGATGCGGTGGCGACCGCCGAGATCAAGGTCGGCGACAACGACAACCTCTCCGCACGGGCCGCCATTCTGGCGGATGCGGATCTGCTGATCCTGCTGACTGACCAGAAGGGGCTCTTTACCGCCGATCCGCGCACCAATCCCGACGCCCAGCTCATTGAAGAGGTACAGACCATCGACGATACCCTGCGCTCGCTGGCGGGTGACAGTGTCAGCGGCCTCGGCACCGGCGGCATGGCTACCAAGCTGCAGGCCGCCGATGTGGCGCGCCGCGCTGGTGTCAACGTGGTGATCGCGACCGGCCAGATGCCGGAGGTGATTGGCCGTCTTGCCAAGGGCGAGCGGATTGGCACCCTGTTCCCGGCGCTGGCCTCCCCGCTGGAAGGGCGCAAGAGCTGGATCCTGGCAGGCCCGCCCCCTCACGGCGAAGTGCATGTGGATCAGGGCGCTGTCGCCGCCATGAAGGAGAAAGGCTCCAGCCTGCTGCCCAAGGGGATTGTGGCGGTCAAGGGCGACTTTATTCGAGGCGATGTGGTGCGCATTCTTGATCCCAAAGGTGCCGAGTTGGCGCGCGGTATCTGCCGTTACGACCATCTGGAGCTGGAGAAGTTGCGTGGCGTCCACTCGGATCAGATTGAGCAGGTACTGGGCTATGGATATGGTTCAGTAGCCATCCATCGAGACGATATGGTGCTGCTCTAATCAGGGCGGCACGGCATGAACAAAGGGAAATGAGATGAGTCTGGAGAAAATGGGGCAGGCGGCCCGAGAAGCCGCCTATCAGCTGGCCACCATCAGCACGGCGCAGAAGAACCGGGCGCTGGCCGCCATCGCCGACGAGCTGGAGGCACGCAGCGAGCAGATCCTGGCAGCCAATGCGAAAGATATCGCCGCCGGCCGTGAGGCAGGCTTGTCAGAAGCCATGCTGGATCGCCTGCTACTCAATCCGGCCCGGCTGGCCGGTATCGTGGCGGATGTGCGCAAGGTAATTACTCTGGATGATCCGGTCGGCGCCGAAATGGATAGCCGGGTGCTGGAAAATGGCCTGCGGCTCTCTCGTCGTCGGGTGCCCATCGGGGTTATCGGCGTCATCTACGAGGCGCGCCCCAACGTCACCATCGATATCGCCAGCCTTTGCCTCAAGACTGGCAACGCCAGCATATTGCGTGGCGGGCGCGAGACCTTCCACTCCAATCTGGAGCTGGTGCGGGTGATCCAGCATGCCTTGGCGGCCTCCGGTCTGCCCGAGGCGGCGGTGCAGTACATCGACAACCCGGATCGGGCGCTGGTCGGCGAGTTGCTGCGCCTAGACCGCTATGTGGACATGATCATCCCCCGTGGCGGTGCCGGCCTGCACAAGATGTGCAAGGAGAACAGCTCCATCCCGGTCATCATCGGCGGGTTCGGCATCAGCCACATCTTCGTCGACGAGAGCGCCGATGTGGTGCGCTCTCTGGCGGTCATCGACAACGCCAAGGTGCAACGCCCCTCCGCCTGCAATGCCCTCGATACCCTGCTGGTGCACGAGAAGGTGGCAGCCACCTTCCTGCCGCAACTGGTGACGCTGATGAACGAGCGCAAGGTGACGCTGGTGGCCGCGCCCAACGCCATAGCGCTGCTGGCGGGTGCCGACAACCTGTGCGAGGCTGGGCCGGAGGATTTCGATACCGAGTGGCTCGGGCTGACCCTGGGGGTCAAGTTGGTGGCAGGCGTCAACGAAGCGCTGGCCCATATGCGCGAGCACAACGCCGGCCACTCCGATGCCATCCTGACCAACGATCTGGCCAACGCCGAGCGTTTCGTCAATGGCGCCGGTTCGGCGGCTGTCTATGTCAACGCCTCCACCCGTTTCACTGATGGTGGCCAGTTTGGTCTGGGCGCTGAAGTGGCGGTGTCGACCCAGATGCTGCATGCCCGTGGCCCCATGGGGTTGACCGAGCTCACCAGCTACAAGTGGGTAGGGCAGGCCGATTACCTCAGCCGCGCCTGATAACCGGTTGTGTCAGATACAAAAATGCCGACTCTTGGGTCGGCATTTTATTTGGTGGATATCGGGAAGATATCAGGCGCTCGGGTTATTCCCCGTGATAGAGCGCCTTGTCACCGTGCTTGAGCACATAACCCTTCCAGATAAAGAGGGTGTAGCCGCCGCCCTGCCACGACCAGTTGCCCTCCGCACCTTGACGGGTCAGCGCAAGCAGCTCGCCGCTTGGTAGATGCAGTTCGGCCTGCGTCTGATCGGCATTGAACAGCACGAAGGCGCTGCTGGTCTGGCTGGCATCGGTTGGATTGAGCCGGATACCCTCTTCAAACAGGCGCACACATTTGCCAGTCAGCGCTGACCACTGATAGCCCGCACTGCCGATACAGCCGTGGCTGTCGCGATCGCCGCCCACCAGATGTTGTTCCGGTGTACTGCATGCCGCCAGCAACAGAGAGGCGGCCATCAGGGTCAAGGTGCGCATGGTTACTCCTGCAGATCCCGTTCGATGACGATGTTGGAGAATCCCAACTCTTTGAAGTAGTTCTCCTGATAATCCTTCACGCTTTTCTTGTCACGGCGACAAACCTGAGCCAGCTGGGCCTCCATGGCGTGAAAACTGGTGAGGTCCAGCCCTTCGGCAGCGGCGATGGCGTCGTAGATGCTGCGGAACTTGTCGTTCGCGTAGCCGATCTCTTTGGCCTGTTTTTTATAGGTGTAGGTAATCTTAAAGGCCATCTTGCCCTTCCTTCTTCGATTTGGCTTGCTTGCGCTGGACGTAGAGGTAGAGGCTTTCGACCTTCTCCCGGGCCCAGGGGGTCTTGCGCAAGAACTTCAGGCTGGACTTGATGCTGGGATTATCGGTGAAGCAGCGGATATTGATCTGCTGCCCCAGCTCTTCCCAGCCGTAGTATTCGACCAGCGCGGTGACGATGGCTTCCAGCGTCAGCCCGTGCAGCGGGTTGTTCTTCTGCGAGGCGTTCGGTTGTTCGCTCATGCCTGCTCCGCCAGCTTGGCAAAGGGCTGACCCATGCGGGTGGTGACCCCGTTGGCCAAGTGAGGTTCGAAACCGGCCAGCATGCCCGGGCCAAACAGGCAGACGACAGTACTGCCCAGTTTGAACAGACCCATCTCGGCACCTTTTTGCAATGTAATGGCCTCGTCTCCGGTGTAGTCCCAGCGCACCACCTTCTTCTCTTTGGTCGGCGCAATGTTGCCGGCCCAGATGGTCTCGATGCTGGCCACGATAGTGGCACCAACCAGTACCAGCGCCATCGGGCCGTGCGGGGTGCGGAAGGTGGCTACCACCCGCTCGTTGCGGGCAAACAGGTTCGGCACGTTCTCGGCGGTGAGCGGGTTGACGGAGAAGAGATCCCCCGGCACGAACACCATGCTCTCCAGCACACCGTCCAGCGGCATATGGATGCGGTGATAATCCTTGGGCGCCAGATAGATGGTGGCGAAGTCGCCATCCTTGAACGGCGCCACCAGATCCTCATAGCCACCCAGCAGTTCGCGGGCGCTGTAGTCGTGGCCCTTGGCTTGGATGATGCGACCTTGCTGGATGGGGCCGAGCTGGCTGACGGTGCCATCCACCGGCAGCGCCAGGGTCATGGCATCTTCTACCACCGGGCGGATACCGGGCTTGAGTTCGCGGGTGAAGAACTCGTTGAAGCTCTTGTAGTGGGCCGGGCTCTCGTGCAGCGCCTCGCTCATGTCGACCTGATACTGCTTGATAAAGGCCTCGATCACTTTGGTGGTGATGTTGCCCGCTTCGGCGGCGGCAAACTTGCCGATCAGACGGGAGAGGGCGTGCTTGGGCAGACAGTATTGACCGGCAATTTTCAGGTTGTCAGTAATGCTCATGTTCATCATCAACGTAGGTTTATTAGGGTCACAGGCGCGCTTGCTGGCGACCGTGACGGGCTTCCTGCATGGTTTCCAGGATGCGGTGATAGTTGTGGAAGCGATCGGCGCTGATGGCGCACGCGTCGACCGCGGCGCGCAGGGCACAGCCGGGATCGTCCTTGTGGGTACAGTCGCGGAACTTGCAGCCCCCCAGATAGTCGCGAAACTCGACGAAGCACCAGGTGATGCGGTCGGCTTCCAGATGCCAGAGGGCGAACTCGCGGATCCCGGGGGAGTCGATGAGATCGCCACCGCTCGGGAAGTGGTAGAGTCGCGCCGTGGTGGTGGTGTGCTGGCCGAGCCCCGAGTTTTCGGAGATCTCGCCGGTCAGTACATCCAGCCCCGGCATCAGGGCGTTGGTGAGCGAGGATTTGCCCACCCCGGACTGGCCAACGAAGATGCTGATCTTGTCGGTCAGTGCGGCTTTAAGCTCATCCAGCCCTTCGCCGCTCTTGCAGCTCACCAGCAGCACCTCGTAATTGAGTTTGCGATAGGTTTCGAGCTGGCTTTCGATGCGCGCTCTGGCGGCATCATCGAGCATATCGACCTTGTTCAGCACGATGAGGGGGCGGATCTCCACATCCTCGGCAGCCACCAGATAGCGGTCGACGATGTTGGTGGAGAACTCGGGCATCACCGCCGAGACGATGATGATCTGGTCGATATTGGCGGCGATGGGTTTGACCCCGTCGTAGAAGTCCGGCCGGGTCAGTACCGAGTGGCGTGGATGCACCGCCTCGATGACGCCCGCTGTCGCGGCATTGAGGCCGGGACGCCACACCACCTTGTCGCCACAGACCAGACTGCTGATGCTGCTGCGCCGCAGGTTGCTGCGGTGGATGGTGCCATCGACCGCTTCCACGTCTGCGTGCTGACCAAAACGACTGATCACCACCCCTTCGATGGCGGGGCCAAACAGGGTGTCATCCACCACTGTGGTGTGATCTTTTTGCAGTCGCCGTTCGCGGTTGGCCTGGACGCGCCTTTGTTGACCCAGATTGAGTTTTGCTTTCTTTGCCACTCGATTCGCCAGTTTATGAACAGATCCAAAGCCAGTATGATACATGCAAATTGGCAAAATTCCGCCATTCCTCCCAATAGAGAGAGCAATCATGACAGTCAGCGCGCAGAACCTGGTATGGATCGACATGGAGATGACGGGTCTCGACCCCGAAGAGAACGTGGTACTGGAGATTGCCACCATCGTCACCGACAAGGATCTGAACGTACTGGCCGAAGGGCCGGTCATCGCCATTCATCAGAGTGATGAAGAGCTGGCCAAGATGGACGACTGGAACGTCAACACCCATACCAAGAGCGGTCTGGTGGCCCGGGTCAAGGCGAGTCAGCACGATGAGGCGAAAGCCATTGCCGAGACCCTCGAGTTCATTCGCCAGTGGGTGCCGGAGCGCACCAGCCCGCTGTGCGGCAACAGCATCGGTCAGGATCGCCGCTTCATGGTCAAGCACATGGCCGAGCTGGAAGCCTTCTTCCACTACCGCAACGTTGACGTCAGTACCATCAAGGAGTTGGTACGCCGCTGGCAGCCGGAACTGCTGGATCAGTTCAAGAAGAGCGGCACCCACCAGGCGCTGGATGACATTCGCGAATCCATCGCCGAGCTGCAGTTCTATCGCAGCCACGTCTTCAAGATCTGATTCCCGGCAAGGGTTTGTCATACGCTGGCTGCTAAAATCGACAGTTCGGCCAGCTTTTGAGCGAACGCGCGCAACCAGACAAAAAGCCCTTGCAATTGGAATGACTGCTCTTATAATTCGGCTCCCGTACAGTAGCGCAAGCAACCAAATGCTGTACGGCCTGTTTTAAGGTAGTTGCGGGAATAGCTCAGTTGGTAGAGCACGACCTTGCCAAGGTCGGGGTCGCGAGTTCGAGTCTCGTTTCCCGCTCCAAAAATCTGATGATGACACTGGTGCAAACCAGCCCGATGCGGGAATAGCTCAGTTGGTAGAGCACGACCTTGCCAAGGTCGGGGTCGCGAGTTCGAGTCTCGTTTCCCGCTCCAATCATCAGCCAGCCTCAAGACAACCAAATTGTTGCGGGAATAGCTCAGTTGGTAGAGCACGACCTTGCCAAGGTCGGGGTCGCGAGTTCGAGTCTCGTTTCCCGCTCCAAAAAATTTGTAAGTGATATTCCGATGCGGGAATAGCTCAGTTGGTAGAGCACGACCTTGCCAAGGTCGGGGTCGCGAGTTCGAGTCTCGTTTCCCGCTCCAA
>NZ_JBFOCX010000003.1:0-51180 GCF_040908025.1 Aeromonas sp. R9-2 | reverse complement strand
AGGGCTTTTCGAGGTTATCGACGAGGTTGTTTGCGTTACCGCTTGCCCTGTCGATGGAGGCGCATTATAGGGAACAGATTCTTTCTGGCAACCCCTTATCGGCAATAAAATTGCAAAAAAGGGCACTTTTTTAGTTATTCATATCCAACCACAGCTTTTATACAAACTTATCCACAAGCGTGAGTGAAATGCGGGTTTTGTCACCGGATAAGCGCCTCGCAAGGGGACAGGCACTCATCCATCATCGCCGCACCGTCGCGTCCGACGCACTGCACCAACGGCCGCTTCTATATAAAGAGGCGTATATAGCAGTGCTTATCCCAATCTAGCCTCTTTGACCCAGCACGCTATCAGCTCGCTGGCAGGAAGATCCCTGCAACCCGATACATCCTGCCCAGCCCAGAGCGGAGAGAAGCCACTGTCCCCCGCCTTCTCGGCGGCAGCACGCAGCGGTGCCAGTGCGCCACTGGCATAGGGGAAGTGAGGGGCAAGATCCGAGAGCGGGCCCAGCTCACGCATCAGACGGTTGACGATACCCCGCGCCGGACGGCCACTGAACAGATTGGTCAGTGCCGTCTGCTGGCCCTCTGGTGAATGGATGGCGGCGCGATGCAGCGCCGAGGTGGCCGCTTCATGGCAGCAGAGAAAAGCAGTGCCCATCTGCACGACGCTCGCCCCCATTTCCAACGCGTTGGCGATCCCCTTGCCATCGACGATACCGCCAGCGGCGATCACCGGCAGATCGGTCACCGCGAGGATCTGCGCCAGCAGGGTCAAGGTGCTCTGCTGCAAAACGAGATCATCAGAGAGGAAATGACCGCGATGACCACCCGCCTCCAATCCCTGGGCGATGATGGCATCGGCACCGTGGTGAGCGAGCCATACGGCCTCCGCCACCGTGGTGGCACTGGCAAATACCTTGGCCCCCGCCGCTTTCACTCGGGCCAGCAGCTCGGGTGCGGGCAAACCGAAGTGAAAGCTGACCACCGCCGGTCTGAACTCGGCTACCATGGCGGCATGCTCCTCATTAAAGGGGGCTCGGCTTGGCGCCGTCGTGACCGCAGGGGGAAGTATGCCGAACTCGGCATAGTAGGGAGCAAGGCGCTGCTGCCAACTGGCCAGAGCAACGGGATCCGGTTCCCGTCGCCGATGGCAGAAGAAGTTGATGTTAAATGGCCCAAGGCCGCTTTGGGCAAGTCGCTCCAGTTCGCCGCGCAGCTCCGCTGATGTGAGCATGGCGGCAGGCAAGGAGCCTAAGCCGCCCGCACGGGTCACGGCCAGCGCCAGCTCTCTACCCTGCACACCGGCCATCGGCGCCTGAATGATGGGATAACGCATCCCCAGTTCGCTAAAGAGGCTCATCCATTCACCCCTTTTGCAGCGTCCGCCGCCAGATGTGCGCGGGCCAGCGCAATGGCACCGTCGATGGCACTACGCGCCTGCGGGCTGTTCTGCCAGAAAGTCGAGCCCAGCATGCTGGCCACCAGCTGGACGATATGGGTGGTGTCGGCCTCGGCCAATCCGGCCAGGGTATGATAGCCCAACTGTTCGAGCCGCCCGATAACGGTCGGCCCCACCCCTTTCACTCCGAGCAGCATTGCCCGCTCTTGCGGGCCAAACCGGTTGTTGCCATCCATCTGTCAGACTCCTTTCTGATAACCGTGGTTACACATCAGGCCAGCAAGGGGCCCGATGGAGAGAGTGGAGGCTTAACGCACACTGCGCAGCAGGAAATCCGGCTGACCGCAGGAGCGACGCTCGCGCTTTTGCATCTCGGCGGAGCAGGTGACCGCATCCGTCCCCTCTTTATTGACGCAGATGTAGATCTCCCGCAGGAAGCGGCCACCGTCGGCGCAAGCCACCGTGATGTTGTCGGGAGCCAGCCACTGGTTGGCGCTAGCCAGATCGGCCTTGAGCTGGAAACTGGTTTTGCGCAGCGGCTCCTCCGGGGATTGATAGGCCGCCGGGATCTTCACCTTCTGGCGCAGATCGCTTGCCAGCTGATGGAAGTCCTGCTGGCTCAAGCCGGAGCAGGTACCGTGCTTCTCCCACTCATGGCGATAGAGGAAACGGCTGGGGTAGAGGTCGGCAAACTCGCTCTCCATATCGGGATTGAGCCGTTCGCGGGTGCAGTTGCTGGGGTAACCGCGATCGTACTGGGGCCAGAGCCCGTGTAGCACGAACCCCAGCTTGCGGGAACACTGGTCCCGATCCGCCGGTTTGACGGCGCAATGCTCGGGCGACCAGGAGAGCGCCATGGCGTAATAGTCAAACGCCCCCGCCTCCCCTTTGGCCTGTGCGGCCGAGGAGAGCAACAAACAACCCGCCAGCAGGGCAATCATCTTCTTCATCTATATATGTCCATTTCAACCAACTCGGGAATGGCTGCAATGCTCCCATATTCCAGCACGCGGAAACAGTGCTCCCGCCAAGGCTTGCGACAAGGGTCAGACCACTTCGGGGTTTCACCGGATACTAACGAGGCGTAAGCTGGCATCCTGGCGCCGGGTGCGCCACCGCATCATTTCAAGCAACCACAGGATGTAACATGATCCGCAAGAATCCCTCCGGCCATCTGCCTGTCATCGACGAATCCGCCTATATCGACAAAACCGCCATCATCTGCGGCAAGGTGATCATCAAAGAGAATGTCTTTGTCGGCCCCTATGCGGTGATCCGTGCCGACGAGGTGGATGAGAGTGGAGATATGGAACCCATCGTCATCGGCGCCAACTCCAATATCCAGGATGGCGTGGTGATCCACTCCAAATCCGGCGCAGCCGTCACCATCGGCGAGTACACCTCCATCGCCCACCGCTCCATCGTCCACGGACCGTGCGAAGTGGGAAACCGGGTCTTTATCGGCTTCAACAGCGTGCTGTTCAACTGCCATATCGGTGACGGTGCCGTGGTGCGTCACAACTCGGTGATCGATGGCTGCGATCTGCCGCCGGAGTTCTACGTCCCCTCCACCACCCGCATCAACCAGCAGAGCGATCTGACCCATATCCCACGGGTTTCAGTGGATGCCGCCGAGTTCTCCGAAGACGTGGCCCACACCAATATCGACCTGGTCAAAGGGTACAAGGCGCTCTCCAACGAGTTCTGATCCCTCTATTTCCCGCGGGTTTCGGTCGATGCCGCCGAGTTCTCCGAGGACGTGGCCCACACCAATATCGATCTGGTCAAAGGGTACAAGGCGCTCTCCAACGAGTTCTGATCCCTTTCTTTATTACCAGAGAACAAAACGGGCGCCGAGGCGCCCGTTTTTCATCTGACTCTATATGAAGGCTAGATGGCCCTGACGCACGTGGCGGCATGAGCTTCATCCGCCAGATCCCACAGCGGATCACCAGTACTCAGATCGAGCAACGGCAGCTCACCATCGTCATTGGCAGTTGCATCGCTGCTCCAATAGCGGTTGTAGAGCGGCCACCCCTGCTGCTGAAGCAACTGATCCGTCGCGCCATCCTTGTTGTAGGCGGCAAACAGCACCTCCAGCTCGGCCCGGGTCGGCAGACGCCAGTCATCATGACCGTGTGCCACCAGCTGCTGGCAGTAATCCCGCGCCCGCGCCTGACCCATGGTCACATACTCCAGCGGGAAGGGATTGTAGTCACCATCACTGTCACTGCTCACACCGTCATAGGAGATGGACAGACGATCCGCCTCGTCCCTGGTCAGCTGGCAGACAAAGGCCAGCTTGCCGGCCACCAGCTCGGGTTGACGGCAGCCCCGGGCAAAATCGGGCTGGGCATCCACCACCTGCACCGTCACGGTCAACGTGTGACGAGCCGTGGTCGCCACCAATCGTGCCGTACCGACCGCCACACCACGCACCTCGCCCTGCGGACTCACGGTGGCGAACTCCGGCTGTTCGCTGCGCCACTCAACAGGCCCATCGAGCGGGCCGAGAGAGCCATCGCTCAGTTGCCACTGCAGTTGGAGAGGAAGCGTCCGCCCCACTTCCAGCTGAGGCTGGGCAGGCAGCACCGCCAAGCCGGTGATCGCGGCTCCCACCGGAGTAGGGTCATCCACCTCACTTACCCCCAGCTCGGCAACCGTAGCCGGGGTGCGGCGCGGCTCGGCCGAAGCACTGCGCAAAAACTCGCCGATGGCATCGAGCTCGTCGTTGCTGAGGCCAAGGGCATGCAGGTGATCGGAGGCTTTGGGGAAGAAGGGATCATATTGATCCGCACCGGTCGGGAAGCCGACCCCGCTGCTCCACTTGGTCACGCCAAAGTTATACATGGCCACCACCCCCTGCACCGAGCCGCCGATACGCTGGGCCAGGATCGGGAAGATGCCGTTGTGCATATAGGGGCCGGTAAAGGCGACGTCCCGCAAGCTGGGGGTCTTGAAGCGACCGATGTCCGCCTTATTGCGGGTCTGCAGGAAGCGCCCGCGATCTTCCAGCTTGCCACGACCGTAATAGGTGAGCCCCACACTCTCGAACCCGTGCTGACTCAGCAGCGGGCCGGAGTGGCAGTTCATGCAGCGCCCATCGGTGCGGTAGAGGTGCATCCCCCACAGCGCCTTGTCACTGAGTGCCTGACTATCCCCTTTGACGAAGCGCTCAAAATCGCTGTCTCGGCTGATGATGGTGCGCTCGAAGGTAGCGATCGCCTTGGCGATCCGCTCCAGCGTGATCCCCTGATCGCCAAAGGCGGTGGCAAAAGCAGCCTGATAGTCGGGGCTGGTCTGCAAACGGGCCAGCAGCTCGTCATGACTCAGCGCCATTTCGATGGGGTTCTGGATCGGGTGAAGCGACTGCTCCTCCAGCGTGGCGACCCGCCCGTCCCAGAACTGGGTCGAGCTGAAGGCGCTGTTGAGGATGGAAGGAGCATTGCGATTCCCCTTCTGACCCAGATGACCGACCGACACGCTCAGGCCGTCGCTCCACCCCTTTTGCGGATCGTGGCAACTGGCACAGCTGATATCCCGCCCCTTGGAGAGCTGTTTGTCGAAAAAGAGCTGCTGACCCAGCACCACCTTGGCCCGGCTATAGGGGTTGTCGGCCGGGAAGGGCACCGCCGGCAGCGGCCCCAGCTCCTGCCATTCCACCCCTTCATCCACCCGGGCGGCAGGCCATTGGGCCGATGAACCGCTATATTGGGCGCGCAGGGCCGCCATGTCCGGCTTGCTGCTGTCGCGCACCACGGAGGGGCGCACCGGATAGGGTGCCAGCGCATACCAGAGCAGACTGCCCTCTCCCTCATCCAGCCAGGTTCGGGTCGCAAGTTGATAGAGACGGGGTTGACCCGCACCATCCTGCAGCCAGATCTGGACGGGCTGGCCAACAGCAAAGGTATTGGGATAGCGCCATGCCGACTTGTCACTGCTCAGCAATCTCTCGAACTCGGTGAGGGTCGGCAGGCGCCAGTCGCTGCGGCCGCAAGCGGTCAGCCCCGCAGCCAGTTGTGGCTGGCTGGCAATCTTCAACGCACTGGTGTCACTGCCATACAGCCAGTACTGGCTACCCTTGACCCCGCTGACCGTGCGCACATCGTGCAGGCACTGCCAGGGGCCACGCACCACCAGCAGCCCCTGTTCATCGAGACGCAGCAGATCTGCCGTCTCCGGCTCGTCCGGCTGGCTGGGGTTGGCGGGATAGAGCTGGGTGCGGGCGGACTGGATCTGGGCGCTGTTGCTGCGCTGATACCAGCTGCGCGCCTGCTTGTCATCGCGCAGGGCCAGCAGCATCTGCCAGCTGTCGGCATAGTCGAGCACGGCGCCCGGCTGGCGCTGGGCCAGCAGGAAGGCAGCGTAATCCTGAATAACAGCCTGTTGTTGCACGCGGATCTCCTCTGCCCGGCCCCACTCGGCCTGACTGAGGGAGCCATCTCCGCTCTGATCCGCCAGCAGGAAGAGCGCCGTCTCCTCCTCGTTCAATCCCAGCCGCGGCACGCTGTTGCGGCGCGCCAGAGTGATCCCGGCCGAGAGATCCGCCACCCGCACCGATACCGCTCGCAGCAGATAGCCCTCGTCGCTACCGAGCAGCTCCAGCGGCTGATCCAGTTGCAGACCCGCTGGCAAAGTGATGCGGGCAAGCTGGCCCGGTTCGATTGCCTGTTGCACGCGGATCCCGGTGGCGACCTGTCTCACCTCAAGCTGTGCTCCCGCCCCCAGTCGATCAGCCACATTGACCTCAATGGTCAGAGGAACCCGGGTATGAGTTTCCGGCGGCACTGTTGGCGGAGTGATGGGCGGTTCGGTCGGCTTGACGACCGGCGGGGTCACCTCGGGTGAGGGGGTCACCGACGTATTGCTGTGATTGTCATGGCATGCAGTCAAAGCCAGCAGGCTGAGCAGTAAAAGGCTGGTTTTCATTCGGTATGGTTGGGTGGTCAGACAAGTGCGCGATTATCCAACCAAATACCAATCATTATCAATTGCATTCAATTAATATGCTTTTTGACAACAACTCCTTATCAGCAACGCCTTACCACCCAATGAGAGAGGGCAGCCTCTTTGGCTGCCCTCTCTTGCTTCAAACCCGCTTGTCGAAAGCCCGACAATCTTCAGGAGCACTTCTTCAGGCTGATATGCCAGTTGGCACCGGATTGCACCTGATGCTTGGCGGCGAAGCTGTCCATGTTCAGCGCCACCGACACCTGCAGCAGGCTGTTGAGGTAGACCAGCGGCTGACCTTCCGGCACATCACCGAAGCTGCTGACGTAAGGGGCCTTGCCGTCATATTTGACCACATCCCCTTCGCGGATCTTGATGCAGGCGTTATCCCCCTTGTTGATCCCCGCCTTGGTCAGCAGGGCATCGTCGATATTGGTCCAGACGTTGCCATACTGCACATCGAGGATCGGGATGGTGCCCTTGAGGGTGCCATCTTTCTCGGCGACCGCAGGCTGATAGGGGATCTTCACCACTTCGGCGGGCAGCAGCGGGCCGACCTGCTCATAGCTGATGGCGCCGGAGGCGAGCCGCGCGCCGGTATAGGCGTACACATCGCGGCCATGGAAGGTGTAGGACTTTTCGGAGCCCTTGAGGCGGTTGAGCTTCTCGTCAATCTGGCGCACCGCCTCGATACCGAAGTGCTCGGCCACCAGAGTCAGGGTGCCGTTGTCCGGGGTCACGATGTAGTGGCCGCTCCTGGTCTTGAGCACTACTGACTTGCGCTCGGTGCCGACACCGGGATCAACCACGCTGACAAACACGGTCCCCTTGGGCCAATACTGCAGGGTCTGGTAGAGGCGGTAGGAGGCTTCCCAGATGTTGTAAGCCGGGATCTCGTGGGTCAGGTCATAGAGCGGCAGAGTGCGGTCCACCCCGAAGGCAACCCCCTTCATGGCCGACACGGCGCCATCTTTGAGGCCGAAATCGGTCTGGATCACCAGCGCTTCGTTGGCGGCGGCGATGCCGCTTGCCAGCATGAGAGCGAGCGCGATGGCGCGGGGAGCGGTGCGAATATCCATATCTGAACTCCTGAATCATCTGAGGATAACGAAACGGCGAAAGCCATTTAGACATCCAGACTGCCACCAATGGATTTTTTTGCAAGGGGTTTGCAACAAAGTGAGGGACGACTCGCAGAAATTGTGCTCGCCAAACGGCGACAGCGGGGGTATCAAAGGCAGAATGGGAAAACGTTTACAATACAGGAGCTCAGCACCATGACACAACCCGTACCGCAGATGATGACCCTGCTGCTGGAGATTGGTGAACAGAGCAGTCAGCTCTGGCTGAGCCAGCCAGATGCGGCCCCGTCACACTACCCGCTGGCCTTTGGCACCCACGCCATCCAGCCCGGACCGTTTCGCAATGCGCCACCCACCCCGCTCGAACTGGAGCGGGCCATCATGGTGGTGGAAGATGAGCTGATGCGCATCGCCCCACAGATCCCGCCCGGCTTGCAGCTGACCCTGCGCAGCCAGCCGTCGCTGGCCGAAGCGCTGGGGGACAACCAGCTCGACCGGGATCTGGTGGAGCAAGCCTTTGGCCAGCTGGCTGCCATGGCGGAAGGGGATCCCCTCGCCGCCAGCTTGCTGCCCCGCGACGAGCACTTTGCCGCCGTGCTGCTGATCGTCAGGGAGTGGCTGCACCATCTGGCCAGCGAGAGCGTGCTGATCGTGGAGTAGGGATAAATAAGTGGTGAGGGCTTCAGCTTCTGGCAAGGTTTGTCGGTAGATCCTGTCGGGATTTCATTCGCGTATACTTTGCCCGTATGGCGCCCGCGCCCCTATCGGTACTCTAACCAGACACCTATGACCTTATTTTCAGGTAACCCCCCAGCCTTGCGCTGGCCACCGGCGTTTGCTCGCCAGTTCATCGTCAAAGTGGCCGGATTGGCCCTGCTCGCCCTGACCGGATTGGGCACTGTCTTCTACTACACCTATCTCACTATCCAGCACGACATGGATCTCATCACCGCCAGACAGAAGAACGTGTTCGAGGTCTTCTACCAGCGAGCCAAAATCCTCAAGGTGGAGAACATCACCAGCTATCTGGCACAGCACCATCTGCTCGATCAGCCACCGCTCCCGAATAGCGTCGGCAGCGACTATCTCTACGGGTATGACCTCAAAAGCAAATACCGCTTTGCCGATATTCCGCTGCAATACCCGGCAGCCAATATCCTCAACACCTTCCGCTATGCCCTCTCCTATCCGGAGGTGATCAACATCTACACCATCTGGAATGACTACCGGCTGATCGGCATGGTGGCCGACAACAATGTGCTGCCTGCCAGACTGGCGCCGATCAAGGTGGATCTGATGACCCTGCCCGCCTGGTATCACTACTTCGGTTGCGCCAACTTTGCGCCCGGCCGCCCCTTGTGCAGCACCGATGAAGCCTTTGTCTCCGATATCGAGATCGACAGCTTCAGCATGCGCAACACCATAGTGATGTACTTCCCCTTCATCCATCAGTCGGGGCGCGGCGGTTACAAATACGGGCTGCTCGGTATCGATATCGCCGTCGATGAAGCATTTAACGATGTGCTGCGACCCTTCGATACCATCAACCCGACCCGCACCAACATATCGTTTGAAGCAGCCGAGCCCTGCCGCCCGAGGCATATCTGCCTGAGCAAACCCTTTATGCGCACCAAGGCGGGGGATGATCTCTATCTGAAGTGGTCCTACAGCTGGTTCGATTTCGTCAAGCTGGCCCTGCAAAGTGCGGCCTTCAAGGTCTATCTCATCGTGCTGTTGATGGGCATGGTGGCCTGGAAGCAGATCTACCTGCGGCTGCGCACCCTGGCGCACACCGACCACCTGACCCGACTGCCACGCCGGGATGTGCTCTGCCAGAGTCTGCTCCACGAGCACGACTACCTGATGATCCTCGATATCGACAACTTCAAATCGATCAACGACACCTATGGCCATAGCGTTGGTGATCTGGCACTGGTCGCCTTTGCCCGCCATCTCAGAAGCAATATCCGCAAGGTGGACAGCGCCATCCGCTGGGGTGGCGAGGAGTTTATCGTGCTGTTCAAGGGGATGGAGGATGACGAGATGATGATCCACTCGGCTGGTCGCCTGCTGGATCGCCCATTGGGGATCCCCGAGCTGCCCACCCCCATCACCTTCTCCGCCGGGGTGATCCGCATTCGTGACTATCTCACCGTCACCGAGGCGGTGCATCTGGCCGACGAGCTGCTCTACCACGTCAAACAGCACGGCAAGCACAACATCGCCTGCTACGAGGGCAAAAAGATCCGGCTGATCCGCCCGTTGCCGGACGACGCAGAGGCATAGCCGCCTTCTGCCGCTCCCCCAGCTTCTGTTACCATCGCGGCCACGATCACTCACTGCATCGTGGCCGCAGGCCGCGATAACCCCGACTGGTGCCCCTATGTCCACAGCCTCTTTTGCCGAACTGGCCCTCTCCCCCCGTCTGCAGCAGACCCTGAGCGAACTGGGCTATGCCGCCCCCACCCCCATTCAGGCTCGCGCCATCCCGGTCATTCTGGCGGGGCGGGATCTGATGGCGGGGGCCCAAACCGGCACCGGCAAGACCGCCGCCTTTGTGCTGCCGCTGCTGGAGCAGTTGCTTGCGCAGCCGCAAATGGAGTCCCAACGCCCAATCCGCGCGCTGGTGCTGGTGCCGACCCGCGAGCTGGCAGTGCAAGTCGCCGAGAGCGTGGCGCGCTACGGCCAGGGGACAGGTCTCACCAGCACGCTGGTCTACGGCGGGGTGAGTATCGCGGCTCAGGTAGAGGCGCTTCAGGCCGGAGTGGATATCCTGATCGCCACCCCGGGCCGTCTGCTCGACCATCTGCGTCAGGGGGCATTGAGCCTGGATAGCCTGCGCCATCTGGTGTTTGACGAAGCGGATCGCATGCTCGACATGGGCTTTATGGACGAGATCAAGGCGCTGCTCAAACAGATCCCGGCGGATCGCCAGACCCTGCTCTTCTCCGCCACCTGCGACGACAACCTGTTTGCCCTCTGCAAGGTGTTGCTGCGCGACCCCGAGCTGATTGAAGTGGCACCGCGTAACACCACGGCGGCCGAGGTGGAGCAGCGGGTCTACACGGTGGACAGCGATCGCAAGCTGGCGCTGGTCGAACACATGCTGAAAGTGAAAGGGTGGGCACCGGCACTCATCTTCAGCCGCACCCGTCAAGGGGCCGACAAGCTGGCCCAGCAGCTTGGCAAAGCGGGCATCAATGCGCTGGCCTTCCACGGCGATCTGTCGCAGAGCGCGCGGGAGAAGGTGCTGCTGGAGTTTCGCGCCGGCACCCTGCAGGCGCTGGTCGCCACCGACGTGGCGGCCCGCGGCCTCGATATTACGGATCTCAACTATGTGATTAACCTCGAGTTCCCGTTTGTGGCCGAGGATTACGTCCACCGTATCGGTCGCACCGGCCGTGCCGGCAACAAGGGGCTCGCCATTACCCTGTTCAGCCCGGAAGATGCGCCCCTGCTGGAGAAGGTGGAAGCGGTACTCGACACCCGTTTGCCCCAACAGTGGTTCCCGGGCTTTGAGCCGGATCTCACCCGCTTTGAGCCCGAGCCGCGCCGCAACAGCAAGGCGGCCCAGAAGCAGCGCGCCAGAAAGCAGGCCCTCGCTGGCAGCAAGGGTGGCAAGGGCAAGCGTTAAGCCTGCCCTGCACCGCCAATAAAAAACGCCCGCACGGGCGTTTTTTGTTATCTGACAGGTGTCTGCACTTGGCGAGTCACACCCTAGCGGGTCGCCAGCACCAGTGGCAGGGATCGCAAAATTTGCCGCTCCGCCAGGCTCGAGAGGATAAACATCACCATATAACCGAGGCCCAGCGCCACGATAATCGCCACCACGTTGGCGGTGAACTCGGCCACCAGATAGTAGGCAGCGACCAGCGCCACTATGCCAGCCAGCCGGATCAGCAAACTCCGGGTAAAGTGACCGTGAGCCTTGATATAGGCGAGCTGATAGCCGTTGAGCATCATAAAGATAAAGAAGATGGAGAAGTGGAACAGCACCGGCACCGCCCCCACGTAGTCGGCGGGGAAGAACAGCAGCACCAGCGGCTTGCCCGCCAGCAGCATCAAGCCAAAGAAGGCCAGACTGACGATGGCGGAGAGGCGGAAGATCCAGCGCCGGATCATCCTGATCTGGCGGTGATCGCCATTGCGCAGATTGACCGCCAGCTCCGGCAGCACAAAGCGGTAGATGGGGAAGACAAACAAGGTGGTCATATAGGTAAAGATGGGGCGCACCACCACCTGAAAATCCCCCAGCTCGTCGATGCTGAAGTGGCGGATGGTGAGCAGCACAGTGATGTAGATCATCAGGATGCTGGCCCCCGCCTCCAGGGAGGCGGTAAAGCTCTTCTTCACATAGCTCACCATCTCGGGGCCGAGCGCCACCTTGGCGAGTGGCCTGGTGGCGATGGCCCGGCGCCGCGAAACATACATATAACCGGCGATGGCGAGCGACGAGAAGGTCAGCCCGTAGAAGAGCGAAGGGAGCGCATCCATCCCCAGCCCAAAGTAGCAGGCCATAAACAGCAGACCGTTGGCCAGCGGCTCCAGCCAGGTGACCCGGTTGGAGAGCGCATACATCCGGTACATGGCCACCAGATTGGTGAAGTAGACCTTGAGCCCCAGCCCGAAGATGACCCCCACCAGTTGCAGATACTCCACCCGGATATGAAGCCCGTGCTTGATATAGGGGATCACCGCTCCCCAGGTGAGCAGCACAATACCGATAAGGAAGTAGCGAAAGATATTGATGATGTCCCGATCGTTTTTGGTCTGGGAGTAGCTCACCACCATGGAGGAGCGAAAACCAGTCATCAGGATAAAGGAGAGGGAGATCAAATCCACCACGCTGTTGAACAGCGCCAGCTCCCCCTTGGCGATCCACTGCGCCAGCCACACCTTGAAGGCGAAGCCGATAACGATGCTGACCAGCGAGGCCCACATCCCGGTGATAAAGGCCTGCTTGAGGCGCGCGAGAGAGGCGTATTGCATAACGAAAATGGATAACTTTCAGGGAAAAGAGAGAAGGCCATCTTATGAAAGCCTCCCTCCCTTGAACAGCCTTAATCTCGCAGTGCCAACGCCCGCAATAAGTGGCCGCAGAAAAGCCGCAACAGCAAAACCCCCGCTTATTTCCTGAAAGCGGGCGTTTTGTGGTGTGCCGTTATGGCTGCTGATTGCAGCGATGGCACGGCTTGCAGCCAGTCTGTCGCGCAACCCTTATGACTGCGGCACCGCCTTGATCAGCTCCTCGTAGTGATCAATCAGCTCGGGGCCGTGCAGCGGCGAGTCGTGACCGCCAATCACCGTCTTGATCGGCAGCTTCATCGCCTTGAGTCGCTCGATGGTCTGCGGATACTCCTTCACATTGGCAAAGCTCAGGTTGCCCAGCTTCTCCTTGAGGATGCAGTTGCCATAGAGCACCTGCTCGTCGGGGAAGTAGACAAAGATGCCGTCAGGCGTGTGGGCCGGGCCCGCGTAGAAGGCGCGTACCTTGCCCTCTTGCAGGGTGAAGTCACCATCATGCACCACGTTGGGCAGCACCAGCGGCAGATCCGGATACTCCGGCAGCCCCTTGCGGGTAAAGGCGACAATCTCGGCCCAGTCGCTCTTTATCAGATCCCGGGTCTGGCGCGTCGCCACCACCTTGGCGCCGATGGACTTCCAGTAGGCGTTACCGCCCGCCCGATCGGTGTGGTAGTTGGTGTTGATCACCTCCAGCACCGGCTTGCTGCTGACCCGTTTGATCAGCTTGTGCAGCTCGCGGGCAGTATCCGGCGTCCAGGTCGCCCCCACCACCGTCACCCCCTTGGCCCCGAAATAGACCATGGAGTTCTCTTTGACGTAGTAGTTGTCCTCCACCACATAGACAGGGCCGCTCACCTGTGTCAGCGACATCCCCGCCGCCCGAACGCTGCCGCCCCAGAAACTCGCCATCAGCACCACGGCCCCGGCCAATCCGCACTTCATCCAACCTTTCATCATCTTGCTCCCTCGAACCAACCGCCCCTCGCCACCCCTGTGGCCAGCCGGGCCTTTTAAGCAGTGGGCAGAAGATACGGGGGATTTGTGAGGGGAAAATGAGGCTGTGTGAAGAGAAGGTGAAGTCTGGGGTAAGTCAGGTGGAAGTCAGAAAAATCAGGGGGGGGGCGGCAGCGAGCCACGACCAATATGGCGATCGACGGTGCGGGAAGTGGAGAGAGGTAAAGGCTCAAAACGAAACGACAACACAGATAGCAGCCCCTCACCCTAACCCTCTCCCGAGGGAGAGGGGATGGTCCGAGCCAATTCCAACCCCCTCATATCCCCACCCGAACCTCGTACGTAAAGCACAGTCAGCTGAACCGTTTTGCTCCCTTCTCCCCTTGCGGGAGAAGGGCTGGGGATGAGGGGGGGGAAAAAATACCAATATACAGGAAGTATTATTTTCCACTATTTCAGCCTAAACATTCACATACAGGATAATAAAGGCTTCATATAGCCCCTGATATACGGTAGACTCCCCAATAAGTGAAAGTATTGATGCAGTGAAACATTATCTATTTAAATAGTAACTAAAGGTCGTAGATGAATACATCAACGCAGAACATCAGGAATACTATTGTTACGGAAAAATCACTAGAGGATTTTTTCGAAATAATGGAGCGCAGGCCTGATGTTGTTCCCGAGCACAAATACGATAGTTTAAATACGCTCTGGAATGCATGTGACCGAGAAGAACAACAAAACCTTATTAAAAAATTGATTTTTGAATTTTTCGTTTTAGATTCATCAAAGCAACTTGAGGCTTGCAGAAGAATAGCAAAATTTGTGAAAGAGCGGCAATTTAAAAACTCCAACACACTAATTATTGGTGTAGCCAATGATAAAGAAGTTGATGGATCTACGGCTGCTCTCCAAGTTTTAAAAAACAAATTTCATGATGCAGAGACATGGCATTCAAGATTTTACCCAAGTATACCTGCAGGAGTTGCAGAAATTAAAAATGGGAATGATATAATCCTTTTTGATGATTTTATAGGATCTGGTGACAAAGTATTAAGAAAGAAAAATTGGGTAATAAAAATACTGAAAGAACATTATAAAGAAATTAATGTTGAAACACTAAAGTTCCATATAATGTCATTTGCTGGCATGTTCTCAGGCCTTGAAAAAATAGATAACGATATAGAAATAAAATATACATTTTCCTCATTTATATTGACAAGAGGAATCTCTGATATGCCTGGTTTAGATCAGGATGCTATAGCTGAAAATGTTAGTGAAATGAAAGAGTTAGAAGAGAAACTAGGAAAAAATTACATAAACAAAAAAATATCAGATTATTCACTAGGCTACAGTAGATCAGAAACTTTATACTGTGCAATTAATGATAACTGCCCAAACAATGTTTTCCCCATATTCTGGTGGCCCAAATTAGCGAATGGCGAGCAATATGAAACACTTTTTCATAGAGTGGGTTAATACCTCTGAACTTGATGATGATATATTCATTGCCATGAAGCACATTATGAAATCCCTATTATCAGATGAAGAAGTGCTAACTGTATACAATCTTCACTATCGTTTTCGTATATCTCCAGTTTCGCTTTTCAAAGCAATACACCTCTTAAGTGATTTTGATTTAATTAAATTTGACAATATGACTATCTATCTTTTACCTGTAGATGATGAAAAAATGTCAATAATCAACTTTATATATAGAACTAAAAAACCAAAAAAACTGAATAGCCCTATAAATTGGTTGACACGTCACTGACTTTAAATTTATGATTTTTAGCGAGAGGGGCTAGCAATATGAGGTGTTATCGCCTCTATCGTTCAGGCTATTTTTAGCCACTGAACAAGCCACTGCACGCACATCGAAAAGATGATGCGCGTGCAGTGAAGTTTGTTAACTGTCGTTAACAAACTTCGAGTGAAATATCAGTTAGTAGCCCCTCTCACTTATAATTGGCCGCAATCAAATGAACCAAGATATATTTGAATTATTAGCTATAAGTGAACAACAATCTCCAAATTTGTTTGCCATATCTCATTCTCCGAGTAGTTTTTATAGAACATTTAGAATCAAGAAACGATCAGGGGGATATCGTGAGTTAAAATCACCGTACCCACTACTACTTGAGTTGCAAAGAATTATTTTAGAAAAATCATCACAATTTCTTAAAATACACGACGCTTGTTTTTCATATAGAAAAGAAAAGTCATTTATTGATAATGCCAAATACCATTTGAATGGTGAGTGCATACTAACAATGGATATAGAGGATTTTTTCGGTTCCATAACAAGACAAATGGTGCTAGATACCTTTCTTTTCAATGGACTGACTTTAGAAGTATCGCAACAATTATCTTATCTTACTACATGTAATAACTCTTTGCCGCAAGGAGCCCCAACAAGCCCCATTCTAAGTAATGCTATCTTCTACAGGATTGATGTAAGGCTGAGCGCACTGTCCAAATCATTGGGATTAAAATACTCTAGATATGCAGACGATCTTGTGTTTTCTGGTAAGAACATACCCAAAAACTTTCCATCTTACATTTCAAACATTCTTCGACAACACGGCTTCTCATTAAATAATGAGAAAACAAAGCTGAAACTAAAATTAAGCCGGAAAATTATAACAGGGATATCTATATCAAGCGGAACATTAAAAGTACCAAAGCCGTTTAAAAGATCTCTCAGATCATTAATACATAATTTTGAAAGATCGTCTTTCTCAGTTTCATCAAGCCGAAACCCAATGATATTTGAAGAAATAATCGGAAAATTAAACTATTTTCTGCAAGTTGAACCACATAACAACTATGCTCAAGAAAAAAGAAAGCTATTCTTAGCTGAATATAGAAAATTCATCTCCTACTAAAAACACTGTCATATCTTTTATATTTCAAAAAACAATTAAAGGGTCACATGGAGCTTAACCACCATACATCACCTAGATGTGCAATATATAAAATAAAACCACCTGCTAGAACAGGTGGTTTTTAATTTTGTCACAAAGTAAAACGAGATTATTTAAACCAAACCACAATCACCCCAACGGCGGCGTCCGCGGCGGCACCATACGCTTGCTGCCGGTGGACTCGAAGGCCGAGGCGAAGCGCAGCAGGTTGTTGTCGTCATAGGCGCGACCGGCGAAGGTCAGCCCCACCGGCATACCGATATCGGCCATCACCCCCATGGGAACGGTGACGGTCGGCACGCCGAGGTGGCGAATGGCGAGGTTGCCGTTGGCAACCCAGATGCCATTGCTCCAGGCGATATCGGCAGAGGCCGGATTCACATCCGCATCAGCCGGGGCGACGTCGGCCACTGTCGGGAACAGCACGGCGTCGAGCTTGAGCCCGTCCATCCAGTCTTCCAGATCCAGCTTGCGGGTCTTTTCCAGAGCGCGCAAGCCATCCGGCACTGTGGCGATCTCGTCCCAGGATTTCAGGCCGCGCTTGGCCATATTGACGTACTCATCCATGCCCGCCGCCAGATCGCCCTCGCGGTTTGGCAGGGTGCCCGGATCGTGGGGGAAGATCTTCGGCCCATCGACATCCTCAAGCTTGTTCAACTTGGGATCGCCGTTGGCGCGCAGGAAGTCGTCGAACGCCCAGCCGGAGAGCTCCCACAACTCGTCGTTGAGAAACTCCGGACTCACGATACCGCGATTGAACACGGTCGGCGCGCCGGGTCGGTCACCTTCGCAGTTGGAGACTAGCGGGAAGTCCACTTCGATGACTTCGGCGCCAGCGGCTTCCAGCGCCTTGCGCGCATCTTCCCAGAGGGCAATCACGGTCTCGCGGGTATGGATGCGCTGACCGGTCGGGCCGCCGATACCGGGGTTTTCGCTGGTGCCGGCCAGTTCATCCTTGTTGATAAACATGCGCGGCACGCCGAGGCGCTTGCCCTTGAGGGCATCGGCCTTGGCAGCCAGATCCAGATAGGAGGCCGGACGCACTTCAGAGGCCTTGGGCAGTTGTACCCAGGGCTGCAGGCGCCACAGATCGCCACGGGGATCGCTATCGTCGGCGACCACCACATCGAGCACTTCCAGCAGATCATTCATGGTGCGGGCATAGGGCACCACCACATCCATGGTCGGGGTCAGCGGCCAGTTGCCGCGCACCGAGATGACGCCACGGGACGGGGTGTAGGCACACAAACCGTTGTTGGAGGCCGGGCCGCGGCCGCTCGACCAGGTCTCTTCGGCCAGACCAAAGGCGGAGAAGCTGGCGGCGGTGGCGGTACCGGCACCGTTGGAGGAGCCGGAGGCAAAGGGCGCGGTCAGGTAGTCGGCGTTGTAGGGGCTCTCGGCACGGCCATAGACGCCGCGCTGCATGCCACCATTGGCCATCGGCGGCATATTGGTTTTGCCAAGGCAGATGGCACCGGCGGCGCGCAGCCGCTCAACGGTAAAGGCATCGCGCTGGGCCACCAGATCCTTGAAGGCCGGGCTACCGGAGGCGGCTGTCAGCCCCTTGACCAGATAGCTGTCTTTGGCGGTGTAGGGGATGCCGTCGAGCGGCCCCAGGGTCTCGCCACGGGCACGGCGGGCATCAGAAGCCTCGGCCTCTTTCAGCGCATCGGGATTGGCGACCACCACGGCGTTGAGTTTGGTGGCGGTCTCGGGGCCGTTGTAGGCCTCTATACGGGCCAGATAGGCCTTGACCAGTTCGACCGCTGTGGTGCGGCCTGATTCGAGCGCGGCACGCAGCTCGGCAATGGAAACCTCGGTCACTTCGATCATTTAGGATCTCCTGTAAAAGGGTGACTGTTTGTCATGATGATCGCCGCATCAGCACCTGCGACCATCACACCATCAAGAGAGAAAACCCCACGGCGTGGGGTTTTGAATACTCACCGGAACCGGTTCTTATTTGCCGGAAGGGATCTGCTGGGTAATGCAGTGAATATTGCCACCGCCCAGCAGGATCTCGCGGGCCGGCACGCCGATCACGGTGTGCTCCGGGAAGATCTCTTCCAGAATGCGCTGGGCTTCGCCATCGGTGGCGGCATCCAGCAGCGGATAGACGATGCGATCGTTGGTGATGAGGAAGTTCACGTAGGAACCGGCCAGACGGCCTTCGGCCTCGCGCGGCACACCGCTGCCGCTCTCGACACCGGCAGACTCCTCTTCAGTACAGAACAGCGGGCCCGGCTGGGGCAGCTTCCACACTTTCAGCTTGCGACCCTTGGCATCGACCGCCGCTTCCAGCACCTTGAGGGCGGCTACGGAGCGGGCGTACTGGGGATCGTTCTGGTCGTCAGTCCAGTGCAGGGCCACTTCACCCGGACGCACGAAGCAGCACATGTTGTCGATGTGGCCGTCGGTTTCGTCCATGTAGACGCCTTCGTCCAGCCAGATAAAGCTGGTGACGCCCAGATAGTCGCGCAGGTGAGCTTCGATCTGCTCTTTGGTCAGGTGCGGGTTGCGGTTTTCGTTGAGCAGGCACTCGGCGGTGGTCAGGCAGGTACCTTCACCATCGACGTGGATGGAGCCCCCTTCCAGAATCAGCGGCGCGTCGTAACGAGCCATGCCGTGCTGGGCCAGCATCTGGGCTGCGACCTCTTCATCCTGATTCCACGGGTAGTAGAGACCGCCCTTGTGACCGCCCCAGGCGTTGAAGCCCCAATCCACCCCACGGCACTCGCCGGCCGCATTGGTGACGATGGTCGGGCCGGTATCGCGGGCCCAGCAGTCATCGCTGTTCATCTCGACCAGAGTGACGTGGGCGGGCATGATGGCGCGGGCCTGCTCCATAAACCGGGCTGGCACCCCCATAAAGACCGGGGTGGCGCCACCGATGGCATCGGCCACCTTGGCGAAGGTCTCTTGCGCGAAGCGACCGGCTACGCGCCAGTTGTCCGGGCGAAACGGCCAGATCATCCAGACGGCCTGCTGGTGCGCCCACTCGGCGGGCATGGTGAAGCCGTCGGCGGCCGGCGTGGAGTTAATGGTCTTGATGCTCATCGCAAGGCTCCTTGCATGGATTGAGGCCCCCGTTTACGCCTGATGCGGCGCGGGAACCCGGAAAAATAACAGTGGGTCGCAGATTAAGACGTTGCGCCCCCATCCATCAAATGAATAGGATGGATTGTCCCATAAACACGGCGAATAATCCCCCCATGAAATTGCACCAGCTCGACCTCAATCTGCTGCTCGCGTTTGACGCCCTGATGACGCAAGGGAGCGTCACCCGCGCCGCCGAGGCGCTTTTTATCAGCCAGCCCGCCATGAGCCACTCCCTTAACCGGTTGCGCACCTTTCTCGGCGACCCGCTCCTGGTGCGCACCCCGCAGGGGATGCTGCCGACCCCGCGCGCCCAGCGGCTGCACCTCGGGGTGCAGCAGGCGCTGCGGCTGCTGGAGCAGCAGCTCACCGAGGAAGAAGAGTTCGAGCCGAGCCAGTCGAAGCGGCGCTTCGTACTCTGCACTACCGACTACGTGGAGTGCGTGCTGATCCCGCCGCTTATTCAGCGGCTCAGAGGGCTGGCGCCGGGGGTCACCATCGAGATCCGCATCCTGCGCGACACCCTGCCGGAGGCGGAACTGGCAAGCGGCGAGATCGATCTGGTGCTGGGCTTTGACGAGTACATGCAGGTGCCGGGGTATCTCGGCAAGGAGACCTGGCTCACCGAGCCGCTGGCCGGGCTGGTGCGCGCCGATCTGCCCATTGCCAAATCGGCCCCCGCCGGTGCCGAGGATGACCCCTACCAGTGGCAGGAGCGCATCACCTTGCAGCAGCTTATCGCCATGCCCCATGTGTTCCACTCGCCCCTTGGCACCTCGGAGGCGAGCCTCGACCGCTATCTGAAGAGTCAGGGCTTTAGCCGCACCATCTCGGTCAACAGCCAGAGTTATATGTCCGCCGCCGCCATCGTCAGCCAGAGCGATCACCTGCTGGTGCTGCCCAGCATGGTAGCCGAGCTGCTCGCCACCCACTGGCCGCTGAAAAGCCTGCCGCTGCCCGAAGATGTGCCAGATTATCACCTCAACTGCGTCTGGCACCCCGTGCACGCCCAGCAACCGGCACTGGTGTGGCTGAAAGATTTGATGAAAGAGCTGGTGGGGCCGAGGTAACCCTCCCGCAAACAACAGTGGCTCCCGAGGGAGCCACTGTTGTTGCTGCGGTATCGCGTTACGCCCGCAAGGCCCGCATCAGCTGGGCGACTACGTCGTCGAGCAGGGGGCGATCGGGGCGGCACTGGGCGAAGGTGACCAACCCTTGCAGGTTGATCAGCAGCAGGGCGGTGAGGGTGTGGATATTGCTATCCGGGGCCAGTTCACCCTTGGCCTGCGCCTGTGTCAGCAACTCGGCCAGATCCTGCTCCAGCTCGCCATAGATCCCCTTGACCCGCTGGGTCAGCTCCTCATCCTGCTCGCTCAGCTCCATCATGGTGCGAGTCACCAGACAGGAGCCGCAGAGCGCCTCCCCTACAATCCGGTCGAGATAGGCCGCAAGGCCCGCCAGCGGGCTCGGGTTGTCGAGCAGGGAGCGGCGCAGGGTGCGTTTACCCTCGACATAGTGATCCACCGCCGCCAGCAGCAGGCCGCGCTTGTTGCCAAAGGCGCCATAAATGCTGCCCGGGTGCAGGCCGGTGGCAGCCACCAGCTCCTGCATGGTGGTCTTGGCATATCCCTTGGCGCGAAACGCTTCCATGGCATTTCGCAGTACCTCGTCCCGATCAAACTCGGCTATGCGCATGGTTCCTCCCGTGGGAAATGGTTCACCGGCAAGGGGCAACAGGGCCCGCCGATAAAGAGTGGCTGGAAAGGGCGGCAAGTTTACCCCAGCCGCCCGCTCGGGCCAACCTTCTTGAACGCGCATTCAAAAAAAGCTTGCGCCCGACGCAAAAAACGTCTTGAATGCACGTTCAAGAATAACCCGTTCAGGACAACCTATCATGAATACCCTGTTTCAGCCGTATCGACTCAATGACACTCTGACCCTGGCCAACCGTTTCATGATGGCCCCACTCACCCGCTGCATGGCAGGCCCAGGTCTGGTGCCGACCGAGCAGATGGCTGCCTATTACGGCCGCCGCGCCGACATCGGCCTGATTGTTTCCGAGGCTGTCATCATCCGCCCCGACGCGCAGGGTTACCCCAATACCCCGGGCCTCTTCACCCAGGCGCAGATCGATGGCTGGAAGAAAGTGACCAGCGCCGTGCACGCCAAGGGCGGCAAGATCTTCGCCCAGCTGTGGCACGTCGGTCGCCTCTCCCACCCCTTCTTCCATCAGGCTGAAGTGTTGGCCCCCTCTGCCGTGGCGCACGAGGGCACAGTGCCCCGCATGCGCGAGCTGACCTATCAGGTGCCGCGTGCCCTGACCGAGGCGGAAATCTCCCAGCTGGTGCAGGATTACGCCCAAGCCGCTGCCAACGCCATCGAGGCGGGCTTTGACGGGGTGGAGATCCACGGTGCCAACGGCTACCTGATCGACCAGTTCCTGCACCACTCCACCAACCTGCGCACCGACAACTATGGTGGCAGCCCGGAAAAGATGAGCCGCTTCGCGCTGGAAGTGGTCGATGCCATCAGCACCCGCATCGGCGGTGATCGGGTTGGTATTCGCCTCTCCCCGGGTGCCTATGTCCATCTGGCGGGCAGCCCGGAAGATCGCGCCGTGTTCGACTACCTGCTGGGCAAGCTGAACGATCGCCCGCTGGCCTATATCCACCTCGGCATCTTCGATGACAACCTAACCTTCGATTATCTGGGTGGCCGCGCCTCCGACTATCTGCGCGCCCACTACAAGGGCAATCTGGTCGGGGTGGGCAACTACGACGCCGAGCGCGCCGCTGCGGCCATCGAGGCTAACCGCTTCGATCTGGTGGCCATCGGTCGTCCACTTATCGCCAACCCGGACTACCTCACCAAGGTGAAGAAGGGAGAAGCGCTGGTGCCCTACGCCGACACCATGCTGGCCGAGCTGGTATAACAGCCCGCTATCGCCAGACAACAGGCAATAAAAAACGAGGGGAGCTGTTGCTCCCCTCGTGCTATCTGGCTGATGCGCTAATCAGTTGGTGCGGACTTAATTGGTACGAAATAGCGCCTCGATGGAGAGCCCCTGGCTCAGCAGGATCTCCCGCAGACGGCGCAGCCCCTCCACCTGGATCTGACGTACCCGCTCGCGGGTCAGGCCAATCTCGGCCCCCACATCCTCGAGGGTGGCGGGCTCGTAACCCAGCAGACCGAAACGACGGGCCAGCACTTCCCGCTGCTTGGGATTGAGCTCCTCCAGCCAGTGCACGATGCTGCTACGCATATCATCTTCCTGTGACTCCAGCTCAGGCCCCATGCCGCGCTCGTCGGAGAGCACATCCAGCAGCGCCTTGTCGCGATCGCCGCCGATGGGGGTATCCACCGAGGTGATCTTCTCGTTGAGCTTGAGCATGCGATTCACATCGTCCACCGAACGATCCAGCGCGAAGGCGATATCCTCGGCGGTCGGTTCATGATCGAGACGGTGAGAGAGTTCGCGCGCGGTGCGCAGGTAAACGTTTAACTCTTTGACCACATGAATGGGCAGACGGATGGTACGGGTCTGGTTCATGATGGCCCGCTCTATGGTCTGGCGGATCCACCAGGTGGCATAGGTGGAGAAACGGAAGCCGCGCTCGGGGTCAAACTTCTCGACCGCACGGATAAGACCGAGGTTGCCCTCTTCGATAAGATCCAGCAGCACCAGGCCGCGGTTGTTGTAACGACGGGCGATTTTCACCACCAGTCGCAGGTTGGACTCGATCATGCGCTTGCGGGCGGCTTTGTCACCGCGCAAGGCACGACGGGCGTAGTAGACTTCCTCTTCGGCAGTGAGCAGCGGGGAGAAACCTATCTCCCCCAGATAGAGTTGCGTGGCATCCATCACCTTATTCAGCTCAGGTGCCAGCAACTCATCGGAGATAGTCTCGTCCGCCTCGGCGGCTACCTCCTGCAACTCTTCTACCTCGTGAGATTCGGGTTCAGCGTCAAACTCTAACTCTGCATCCTGCATTACCAGTTGTTCTTGGCTCATGGTGTGTCTCCCTGACGTTACCAGAGTAAGACGGTCTCTCTGGGGTTAACGCTTTGGCAAATAGCTCATCGGATTGATCGACTTGCCTCTGTACCGGATCTCGAAATGCAATCGCACATCCGGCGCGTCCGTGCTACCCATGTTGGCAATGACCGAGCCCCCCTTGACGCTGTCCCCTTCCTTCACCCGCAACTCGTCGTTGTGTGCGTAAGCGGAGAGATAGTCATCATCATGCTTGAGGATAATCAGCTTGCCGTACCCCCTTAAAGCACTGCCAGCGTATACCACTTTACCGCTGCTGGCGGCGTAGACGGGTTGCCCCTTCTGGCCGGCTATGTCGATCCCCTTGTTACCCTGTTCTGCAACAGAGAACCCCTCGACAATCCGGCCTTTTGCGGGCCAATGCCAAGCAAGTCTCGACTGGGAGTTGTTTATTTTTTGTTCTTTGGACTGAGCGTATTCCTTCGGTGCTGCCGGAGCAACGGATTTCTGAGAGATGAATGGCGTGGTCTGACCAGATCCACTCGGCTCGGCCAACGGACGTGGACCGCTGCTCGGACGGCTCACGGCCACCGGCGTCACGGTTGCCGGACGAGTCGCAGCCACCATCTGGGTCGAACCGCCGCCTGCGGTCTGGACATTGAGCACCTGACCCGGCTGCAGCGCATAGGGGGCGCTCAGGTTGTTGCTCTGGGCCAGCGCCTGCGGTGTCATGCCGAACTGGCGGCCGATGCTGCTCAGGGTATCGCCGCGGCGCACCTCATAGGTACCGGCACTGCGGCTGCTGCCAACACTGGCGCTGGAACCATCGAGTCGCAGTCGCTGCCCCGGATAGATGTTGTAGGGCGGGCTGATGTTGTTGAGGCTGGCCAGCGACGGCACGTCGTTGCCGGAGTTGAAGGCGATGGAGTAGAGGGTATCGCCCCGCTTGACCACATAGCTGCCGCCCTGAATGGGGGCGCTGACCTGGGCACCGCTTTGGCGAGCCGGAATGGTCGAGACAAACTGCCCCTCATCAACACCATCTACCGGAGCTGCATTTTTACTGGAGGAGCAGGCAAGCAGCAGCCATGACAACACCACGACACTGCTTCCTTGCCAAATACGCGAACGCATAATGGATCCTTAACGACTAAACCAGAGATAGGCCACCACGGCCAGACCAATACAGAGCCAACCGAGCACATCTACGTAGTGCATCAGTTTGCGTTCCATCTTCTCGCCACCCCAACGCATCAGGCCCGCAACCAGGAAAAAGCGCATGCCACGACCGATGAGGGAGGTGATGATGAAGGGCAGCAGAGCCATTTGCAACAACCCTGCCGTCACGGTAAACACCTTGTAGGGGATAGGGGTGAAGCTGGCAATGAAAATGACCCAGATCCCCCACTGCTCAAACCAGTTGCGAGCAATCTCGATCTTGTCCTGATAGCCCACAGACTCCACCAGTGGCAGCACGACCGGATCCCACAGGGCATAGCCAAGGGCATAGCCAAACAGGGCGCCCAGCACAGAGAAGAGGGTGGCCAGCGTGGCGTAGTGCCACGCCTTGTGGGGCTTGGCGAGCGCCATCGGCGCCAGCATCACATCCACCGGGATCGGCCAGAATACCGACTCGATGAAAGCGGTGATGGAGAGATACCAGGGGGCATGCTTGTGGCGAGCCCACTGCATCACCAGTACGTACAAACGGGAAAACAACTTCACTCAACATCTCCGTCAATCAGGGGAACAAAACGTACCGGCTCCAGAATACGGCTGGTCAGCTGGGATCCGGATCGTTCGATCAGCTGCAGGGTCTGCTGGCTGTCACCCACGGGCAACACCAGTCGGCCCCCTTCGGCCAGCTGATCGGTGAGCGCCGTCGGGATCTCGCTCGCCGCGGCCGTCACCAGAATGGCATCATAAGGCCCCTTGTTGGGCCACCCCAGCCAGCCGTTGCCGTGCTTGGCCGAGACATTGTGCAGATCGAGCTGGCGCAGTCGGCGCCGGGCCTGGAACTGCAGCGACTTGATCCGCTCAACGGTATACACATGCTCCACCAGATGGGCGAGGATCGCCGTCTGGTAGCCCGAGCCAGTGCCAATCTCCAGCACATGGGCCGGATTGTTTTGCATCAGCAACTCGGTCATTCGCGCCACCATATAGGGCTGCGAAATGGTCTGGCCGTGGCCAATGGGCAGGGCGGTGTTGTCCCACGCCTTGTGCGCCATGGCCTCGTCCACGAACAGCTGGCGCGGCACTTTCGCGATGGTCGCCAGCACACGAAAATCGCGAATATCCTGCGCAATGAGCTGATTTAACAGGCGCTGTACTATCACACCACCCTCATCCCTGCAGATCTAACCAGGCCCCCAGACCGGCGAGACTGTCATAGGCAGTCATATCGATGGTCAGGGGGGTAATCGAGACATAGCCCTGCTCGATGGCAGCAAAATCGGTGCCTTCACCGGCATCCTGCTGGCTACCGGGGGGGCCGATCCAGTAGATGGGCTGGCCACGGGGATCCTCGGTGCAGATCACCGACTCCGCCCGGTGGCGATTGCCAAGGCGGGTGGTCTTGATCCCCTTGATCTGCTCGAGGGGCAAGTCCGGCACGTTGACGTTGAGGATCTGATCGGCAGGCAGGGGGTGTTTCATCAGCCCCTTCACCAGCAGGGCCGCATAGTGGGCCGCCGTGGCAAAGTGGGTCTTGCCCACCAGCGAGATGGCGATGGAGGGGTAGCCAAGATGGCGCCCCTCGGTGGCCGCGGCGACCGTGCCCGAGTAGATGACATCATCCCCCAGGTTGGCACCGTGGTTGATGCCGGCAACCACCATGTCGGGTTCAGGACGCACCAGCTCGTTGACCGCCAGATGCACGCAGTCGGTCGGCGTTCCCTTCACCGCATAGCTCTCGCACCCATTAAAGCCGTTTTCTGCGATGCGGGTAACCCGCAGCGGTACTTCCAGCGTCAGGGAGTGACTCGCGCCGCTGCGATTGCGATCCGGCGCCACCACAATGACCTCGCCGCAGGCACGCAGCGCCTCGCTGAGGGCACGAATGCCCTCGGCATGCACACCATCATCATTACTGACCAGAATTCGCATCGGTCTGATTCCTGAAACCGTGATCGGCCTCTTCGGCCTGCATTAACTCGCGCACCACGCTGGTGGCAAACGCGCCCGCCGGCAGGAAGAAGGAGAGGGTCAGCGCCTCGCCGTCCAACTGCCAGCTCATCAGCTCCGGCTTGAGCAGCAGGGGGCGCCTGTCCTGATCCAGCCCGGCTTTCTCCAGCCCGTCACACCAATCGCTGTAAGGGGCCAGCACGCCCTGCTCGAACTCGGCAGCGGCACCCTGACTGGCCAGACGGCCACGGCCCCACTGGGGCGCGGTAAGCTGCACGTCGCCGGAGGCGAGACGCGCTTCCAGCTCGGGGGTCACGCTCTCTTCGCTGAAGATGGAGTGGCTGCCCTTGAGCATCACGCAATCACCGGCCAGCAGCTGATGAGCCAGCCCCTGCTCGATACGGGCGCTGACAATGGCGTTGAACAGCATGCTGCGGGCGGCAGAGAGGTAGAGGGAGCGCTTGTTGCGATCCTTGATCCGCTTGCCGGCAAACATCGCCTTGGCCGCTTCCAGGTTGTTGCCATCGCGGCCAAAACGCTGCTCACCATAGTAATTGGGCACGCCCTGAGTGGCGATGGCCTGCAGGCGCGCTTCCAGCCCGTCGGCCTGTTCCAGACCGGTGAGACGCAGGGTGAAGTGGTTGCCCTTGAGGTAGCCAACCCGCAATTTGCGGTTGTGACGCCTGGCTTGCAGGATCTGGATGCTGTCGCTCTCGATAACCGACAAGTCCGGTTCGGCCTTGCCCGGCAGGTGAATGCCGAACCACTGCTCGGTCACCGCGTGACGATCTTTCAGGCCCGCCCAGGTCACCGCATTGCGGTTGACTCCGGCCGCATCGGCCAGCAGACCCGCTACCCAGGCGGTGTTTTCACCGGTTTTGCGCACCCGGACGAAGATGTGCTCCCCTTCACCGCAGGGCTCGAAGCCGAGATCTTCATTCACCACGAAGTCGGCGGCCTCGGCCTTGAGGATACCGCGGGCGGTGGGCGCCCCGTGCAGATAGGCAAGTTGTTCCAGCATTATTGTTTCACCAGTAGGACGACGGCTTCGGTGGCGATCCCTTCCTTGCGCCCCGTAAACCCAAGCTGTTCGGTGGTGGTCGCCTTGACGTTCACCCGGTTCAAATCACATTGCAGATCGGCGGCCAGCACGGCGCACATGGCGTCGATATGGGGGGCCATTTTGGGGGCCTGGGCGATGATGGTCACATCCAGGTTGCCGATGGCATACCCCGCCTTCTGTACCTTGGCAAAGACATCCCGCAGCAGGATGCGACTGTCGATCCCCTTGAACTCGGCAGCGGTATCGGGGAAGTGGCGACCGATGTCACCGGCACCGATAGCCCCCAGCAGGGCATCGCTCACCGCGTGCAGCACCACATCGCCGTCAGAGTGGGCAACCAGCCCCTGCTCGTAGGGAACCGGCACGCCACCCAGCATGCAGGGGCCAACACCACCAAATTTATGAACATCAAAACCATGACCAATGCGCATCATCAGCGGCAACCTCCCAACATGCTGAAACCAACCCCATCAATTTTGTGTACGTCCACACCATGTCCAATCCGGATCATGCTAACTCCTTGTTCGGGCCTGTTTGTTCGAGACACTCTGCTCTGAACGGTCTGTTCTGACTGAGGGGCTTATGACTGCTGGCTTAAAAACAGCCCCGCCAGCGACAAATCTTCCGGCCGGGTCACTTTGATATTGTCGGCGCGCCCCTCCACCATCCGCACCGTGAATCCGGCCCGCTCCATGGCGGAGGCCTCATCGGTGATGGTGGCGCCCAGCAGCAGCCCCTCTTCGAGCGCCCGCTTCAGGGCACGGATCGGGAACATCTGCGGCGTCAGGGCATGCCAGAGCTGCTCGCGCTCGACGGTAGCGATGATATTGCCCTCCCCATCGGAGCGTTTCATGGTATCGCGCACCCGACTGCCGAGAATGGCGCCGCCACAGCCCATGGCCGCGGCAATCAGCGCATCGAGATCGCCGTGAGTCAGACAGGGACGGGCCGCATCGTGCACCAGCACCCACTCCCCTTGTGCCACATGGAGACCATTGAGGACGGAAAAGGCGCGCTCGGCGCCTCCCTCTACCCGCACAATGCGCGGGTCGGCCGCCACGGGCAGGGCCTCGAACCAGCGATCATGGGGCGCCAGCGCCACGATCACCTGGGCGATGGCCGGGTGGGAGAGCAGCCGCTCCAGGGTATGTTCGAGAATGGTTTTACCCGCCAGTTGCAGGTACTGCTTGGGGCAATCAGCCCCCATTCGGCTGCCGATACCGGCGGCAGGGACGATCGCCGTCAGGCCGGATACCCGGCTGGCATCAGTCATCGTAGGGCTCATCGTCCGGCGCTGTCTCTTTGTCTTTCTCTTTGGGGATGATCCGGTAGAAGGTCTCCCCCTGCTTGATGTAACCCAGATCGTTGCGCGACAACTCCTCGATGGCCTCGAGGCCAGAGGTGAGATCATCTATCTCGCGGTAAATGAGGTCGTTACGATCCTTGAGAGTCTGGTTGTCCCGCTGTTGCTGCGAGATGGCCTCCGACAGGTTCTGATAATCGGATAGCCCGTTCTTCCCCAGCCAGAGGTCATATTGCAGTCCCCCCAGCAGGAGGATCAGGATCAGGGTGAATAGCCGCATGCACTAGGTCTCCTTCAGGCGGCCTAGTGTCCCATATTCGGTGCCAAGACAAAAGAAAGCGAGCACCCGGGAGCCACCGGCCGAACATAAAAAAGTGCCCAAGAGTGAATCAGATAGCACAAAGCCCCGCCAAACCGGTGCAAGGATAGCCAACCAGGGCGCTCCTTGTCCGGGGGCGGGGCTCTCAATCAGAAAGCGGTAAGGGGGATCAGTTCACCACGACTGGTTCTCCCGCGCTCTCGGCCGGGGTGTTGTACTCCTCCTCGGCATCGCGGAAACGCTCCAGCATCGCTTTTGAGGGCGCTTCGCCCAGCAGACTGCCCACCACGATGGCCAGCAGTGCGAACAGGAAGCCCGGAATGATCTCATACAGCCCCAGCCAGCCGAACTGCTTCCAGACGATGACGGTGATGGCACCGACCAGCATGCCCGCCAGCGCGCCGTTGCGGGTCATTCGCGGCCAGAGCACAGAGAGCAGCACCACGGGACCAAAGGCGGCACCGAAACCGGCCCAGGCGTAGCTCACCAGCCCCAGCACCCGGTTTTCCGGATTCATGGCGACGGCGATGGCAATCACCGCGATCAGCAGCACCATCAGGCGCCCCACCCACACCAGCTCACGCTGGGAGGCATTCTTGCGCAGGAAGGGCTTGTAGAGATCCTCGGTAATGGCGCTGGAGCAGACCAGTAATTGACAACTTAGAGTGCTCATTACCGCCGCCAGAATAGCGGAGAGCAGCACACCGGCGATCCAGGGGTTGAACAGGATTTTGGAGAGCTCGATAAAGACCCGTTCCGGGTTGCCGGTCACTCCAGCCGCCACTTCCGGGAAGCGGGCGAAGTAGGCCAGCCCGAAGAAGCCGATGGCCACCGCACCTGCGAGGCAGAACACCATCCATGTCATGCTGATGCGGCGGGCATTGGCCATGGAGTGGTGGGAGTCGGCTGCCATGAAGCGGGCCAGAATGTGTGGCTGACCGAAGTAACCAAGGCCCCAGGCCATCAGCGAGACAATGGCGATCACATCCAGATTCTTGAACATGTCGAGGTTGGTGGCGCTCTTGGCGGCCACCTCGATCATGGCGCTATCCACCCCGCCGACGGCGATGATGACGAAGACCGGGGTCAGGATCAGGGCAAAGATCATCAGGGTCGCCTGCACCGTGTCGGTCCAGCTCACCGCGAGGAAGCCGCCGAAGAAGGTGTAGGTAATGGTGGCGGCGGCACCGACCCAGAGGGCGGTGTTGTAATCCATGCCGAAGGTGCTCTCGAACAGACGGGCACCGGCCACCACGCCGGAGGCGCAATAGATGGTGAAGAAGAGCAGGATCACCAACGCAGAGAGGATCCGCAGCACCTTGCTGTGATCTTCAAAGCGATAGGTAAAATAGTCCGGCAGGGTCAGGGCATTGCGGTTCTTCTCGGTATGTACCCGCAGGCGACCCGCTACCCAGCGCCAGTTGAGGTAGGCACCGATCACCAGACCGATGGCGATCCAGCTCTCGGAGATGCCGCTGACGAAGACGGCGCCGGGCAGCCCCATCAGCAACCAGCCGCTCATGTCGGAGGCGCCGGCAGAGAGGGCTGTGACCCAGCTCCCCATCCGGCGACCGCCCAGAATGTAGTCATCAAAGTTGCGGGTGGCGCGATAGGCGACGAAGCCGATCAACACCATTCCGAGGATATACACCAGGAAGGTGATTAACATGGGTGTGCTAGCTGTCATGCAAAACTCCGTTTTGTGTCATTTTCTGCCCGCTCTGGTGACGGGCTCATCCCTAAAAAACCGGCCTAGCTTAATCAGCCGTTCGCGCCAGCTCAACCACTTTTAACAAACACAAAACACAATAAAAACCTTTGCGCATCAAATCATCTGCCGCATCAAGAGGATGGCGCCAGATTTCCTGCCGTGGCCGTGGCGGTCATCTCGCCGCGCCAGCCGCTACTGAGCGTTATGTTTTCACATTTTGTTACTATCCATTTTTTTACAAGCCAGCGCCCCGCTCCTACACTCCCCGCCCTGTCTCATTACACCAGTCAGAGGTCGGCACCATGTCATCTCATCTGTCACACCTGCGAACCCTCGCCCGCCGCCTTCACCCGGTGGAGGAGTCGGGTCATCTCATCCGACGGGCCAAGTATGTGGGGCGTCTCTGGCTCAATCCCGGCGCCCGCGCCCTCTATCGCCAGCAGCAGGAGCAACCGCTGCTGGCGCAGGCGATCAGCCGCTTCCCCGATATTCTGGAAAAGCCGATCCACCCCTATCGCCACAAGGGGCTCCGCAAGCGCCTGCGAGCGGGGCTTATCAGCGGCCACTACCAGCAGCTGGCACGTCAGCTGCCCAAGGCGCAACAGCTGGCAATCTACAGCGGGCGCGGCCTGCTGCTGGCCCAATGGCAGAGCGACAAGCTGACTGCACCGCTGACCCTGCAACTGGATTACCAAACCCACATGGGCAAAGAGGGGGAGATGAGCCTGACCCTCAAGCTGGGTGACGCGGCGCTCTATTACATGGCCCTCAATCTGCGCCCCGCGCCGAACCCGACCCTCGAAATCTGCTCGCTGCAGGGCGGCAAGGGGCAGAACGAGGAGATCAAACAGGTCACCAAAGCGTGCGGCGGGCTGCGCCCCATGTCCCTGCTGGTCTATATGGCTGCCAAGCTGGCCCGGGGATTGGCGTGCAACACTCTGCTCGGGATCCGCACCCAAAGCCACGTCTATCAGAGCAACAAACGCACTGCCGATCGGGTCAAGTTCGACCTCGACGGCTTGTGGCAGGAGCATCAGGGCTGCGTGCAAGATGAACTCTGGATGAGCCTGCCGCTGGAAGTGCCCCGCAAGACGCTGGAGGAGATCCCCTCCCGCAAGCGGGCCAGCTACAAGGCGCGCTACCAGCTGCTCGATCAGCTCGGCAGCGAGCTGCAGGCAAATCTGCTGCGAAGCTGAATCAGCACAGCAGAAACACAAAGGGCGAACAGCATGCTGTTCGCCCTTTGTCATGACGGGGATTTGCCCTTAGCGGTTGATTGCCATCGGCATGCCGTTGCGCTGCTCCAGCGCCTGCTTCACCAGTTGGGAGTCGCTGTCGGCGTGGGCAATGAAGCGGGTCACCGCCGGAGTCATCGGCAGCGGTGCCGGCAGCTTGGAGTTGAACTCCTCCTCGCTGCGCGAAAGCGGCTGGTGCACTTCCAGATAACGGTGACCATCCTGCTCCACAGAGGCCTTGATCGGCTGGTTGACGAACTGCACGCGCGTGCCGACCGGTACCTGCTTGAACAGGTAGGCGATGTCGTCGTTACGCAGACGCACACAACCGTGGCTCACCCGCAGGCCGATGCCGAAGTTGGCGTTGGTACCGTGGATGGCGTACATCTTGCCGATGTAGAGGGCGAACAGCCCCATGGGGTTATCCGGGCCAGCTGGCCATACCGCCGGCAGACTCTTGCCATTGGCGGCATATTCAGCGTGCATCTTGGCGGTCGGAGTCCAGGTCGGGCCCGCTTTCTTGCGCTGTACGCTGGTCACCCAGTTTTCCGGGGTGTCGGTGCCGAGCTGGCCGATGCCGATGGGCAGCACTTCCACCACTTTTTTACCCTTGGGGTAGTAGTAGAGGCGCATTTCGGCCACGTTGAGCACCAACCCTTCCCGCGGGGCATCCGGCAGGATCAGCTGCTGGGGGATCACCAGCTTCTCGCCGGTCTGTACCAGCAGGGGATCCGCATCGGGGTTGGCTTCAGTCATGTTGGTGAGCCCCAGCTGGAATTTTGCCGCAATGGCCTCCAGCGGCTGGCCGTTCTCTTCAGCCGGAACCACGTATTCCAGATTTTCCCCTACCAGACGGCTGTTGGCCGCAGGCAGAGCATATTCAACAGCGAAAACCGGCGCAGCGGTCAGCAGCAGGCTGTAGCAGAGGGTTGCCACACTATTGCGAAGGAGCTTCATAACTTTCCCATGATGATGACTTGAAGTGACGTCTCTGGGCTGGCAGCTGATCAAGCTGGGATCAGGGGCGCGAAGAGAAGGCCGCCATTTTTCTCCTCTGCACGCCAAATTTCAACCGACAAGTAGCGATGGGTCGATGATTAATATACGGATTTTTCCGCGTCCTCGACCCGCCCGATCTCCTTGCTTATCCCCGTTGCCAGCCACGCATGTCGTAACCTGTGGGAGATTGATGCAACCGCAGATGAAATTGCTCAATAACGGCAAATATATGGTCGAAAATATCGGCCTGTATCCCTTCGTAATCGGCCCATGCGGTCGTCGCGGTAAAGCAGTAAATCTCCAGCGGCAGGCCATCTGAAGTGGGCGCCAGCTGGCGCACCATCAGGGTCATCTCCTTGCGAATGCCGGTGTGGGCGCGCAGGTAGGCATCCAGATAGGCACGCAGGGTACCGAGGTTGGTGAGGTGGCGACCGTTGATGGGGCAGCTCAAGGCATCGCTCAACTGCTGGTTGTAGGCGCTCAGCTCCTGCTCCTTGCGGCTGAGATAGGGTGCCAGCAGTTGCGCCTGCTTGAGCTGCAACTGCTCCTCGGCAGTCAGAAAGCGCACGCTGGTCATGTCGATATTGACGCTGCGCTTGATGCGGCGGCCGCCCGATTCGGTCATCCCCTGCCAGTTCTTGAAGGAGTCGGAGATCAGGGCATAGGTGGGAATGGTGGTGATGGTCTTGTCCCAGTTTGACACCTTGACCGTGGTGAGGCCGATGTCGGTCACCTCACCATCGGCGCCGTACTTGTCCATCTGCAGCCAGTTGCCGACGCTCAGCATCCGGTTGGCGGAGAGCTGGATCCCCGCCACCAGCCCGAGGATGGGGTCCTTGAACACCAACATCAGCACCGCAGTCATGGCACCCAGACCGCTGAACAGGAACAGCGGCGACTTGCCAAGCAGCAGGGCAATCATCAGGATGCCCACCAGAATGCTGCCTACCAGCTTGGCCCCCTGGAAGATGCCGCGCAGGGGCAAATCCCGGCCAAGCCGGGTGTAGCGGCTCACCGACAACACGCAGTCGAGCAGGGCGAAGAAGGCCAGCAACAGGAACAGCAGGATCCAGAACTGCGCCACCATCTCGATAAGCTTGAGGCTATCCGATTGACGGGGCAGCCAGATCTCTGCCTGACCGAGCAGCACAGCCCCCTGCAGCACGAAGGCGAGCCGGTTGAAGAGGCGCTGTTGCAGCTCGGGCGGCAGCCACACCTGCTTGGCCTTGCCGAGGAGCCCCACCAGCCGCACCAGCAACACCCGGTGCAGCACCATGTGCAGCAGCAACGAGGTGATGACGATAAAACCCAGCGCGATCACCAGCGCCATCAGGTTGGTCACTTCCACCCCAAGGCCCGACAACCAGTTAAAAAACGCCTCTTTCATTGTTCTCTCCCGAACCTGGCAGCCGCTGGCTGCAAAAACAGTGAGGTCAGGGTACCGCTCCCCTCCCCCATGTCAAATCGGCGGACACCAGAAACGACAACGCCCGGCACAGGCCGGGCGTTGTTTCAAAGCGAGGCTGACTTAGCAGACCAGGCTCAGGGCATCGCGGGCGATGACCAGTTCTTCGTTGGTCGGGATCACCAGGGCGCAACGGCTGTCGGCGGTGGTGATGCGACCTTCGCCACCCAGTACCGCGGCGTTGTTGGCCTCTTTGTCCACCTTGAAGCCGAACAGGGCCAGACGAGCCAGCACCATCTCGCGCACCATGGCGGCGTTTTCACCGATACCACCGGTGAACACCAGGGCATCCAGACGACCATCCATGGCGGCAGCATAGGCACCGACATACTTGGCAACACGGTAGGTGAAGACATCCAGCGCACGCTTGGCACCGGCGTCGGTGGCGTAGTTGCTGGTGACGTAGCGGCAATCGCTGCTCGCTTCAGTCAGGCCCAACAGACCGGATTCACGGGTCAGCACATGGTTAATCTCGTCCACGCTGTAACCGAGCTGGTCGTGCATGAAGAACACCACGGCAGGATCGATATCACCACTGCGGGTACCCATCGCCAGCCCTTCCAGCGGAGTCAGCCCCATGGAGGTGTCAACAGACTCGCCGTTCTTGATGGCGCAAACAGAGGCACCGTTGCCCAGGTGGCAGTTGATGATGTTCAACTCATGCAACGGCTTGCCCAGCTCCTTGGCCACTTCTTCCGCGATATAGCGGTGGGAAGTGCCGTGGGCGCCGTAACGACGAATGCCGTGTTCACGATAGAGCTTGTGCGGCAGCGCATAGAGGTATGCCTCTTGCGGCAGAGTCTGGTGGAAGGCGGTGTCGAAGACGGCCACGTTCTTCTCGGACAGCTGCGGGAACACTTTCAGCGCGGCGCGAATACCGATGAGGTGGGCCGGGTTATGCAGCGGGGCGAACGGAATGGCGGCTTCGATACCGGCGATCACGCCGTCATCGATACGCACGGAGCGGGAGAACTGCTCGCCACCGTGTACGATTCGGTGACCGATGGCCACCAGTTGCTCGGCAAGAGTCGGATCCTGCGGCAGGATGTGACCCACGATATGGTCGAGGGCCTCCTGGTGAGCGGCACCCGCTCCCAGCATGGCTTCGCCCTTGACCCCGTGGAGTTTCCATTTGATACGTGCATCATCCAGATTGAAGCATTCGGCCAGGCCGGACAGCATGTCCTCACCTGTTTCGGCGTCCATTACGGCAAATTTCAGGGAAGAGCTACCGCAGTTAAGGATCAATACCAACTTGCTCATTTTCTACATCTTCCTGTGCTTCGGCTTTATGCCGACAGTGTCGTGTCATCCAAAAGAGGATGGGATTCCCCTGCCGGGGGCTTATGGTCGCAGGAGGGTGCGTCCAATTTTTCAATTCTTGCTCTTGAAAGAGTCATCGCAACTTGTGGTGCGTATCACTGGTTTCAATGCTTGCGAGCCTCAACGCATCAGCTGCGCAGGGCTCGCCTCAATGGGAATGCTCAGGCGATAGCCAGCAGATCCTTGTGTACCTTGACCACCAGCTTCTTCACCTTGGCGGGCTGGTTGAAGGTACAGAGCGGGCGGTGCAGTTCGCCCGGCCAGAAGATGGCGAAATCGCCCGGTTGCAGCGCCAGATAGCTGGTCTGCTCGTCATCGACAAACCAGAGGTCGGGATGGGGATGATCGGCGCCGTCGCTCACATAGTCGTGGGGGCCCACACCTATCCACTCTTCACCGCGCAGTAGCAACTGGATATCGAGATACTGCTGATGGAATTCGCCACGGCGATCCGCGGCTGGCTCGGTCAGATCCTCGCTCACCAGACAGAACAGGTTGAGGCCATCGATCTCGGTCTTGCCGAGCGGAGCGTCACCCCAGTGAGCCACGCTCTTCACCACCTCGGCCATAATGCGGGCCAGCGGGGCGGGCAGCGGCGTTCGCTGCAGGGTGTTCAGGCTACCGGTGATCATGGCGTCTGTTTCCTGTTAGGTATATCTGGACGGCATCTTTGCCCGCCAATGAAAAAGGACCTGTGACAGGTCCTTCAATAATGCCGTCTGCAATCCGTGCAAACAGGTTTAGAGCTTTTGCTCATGTTCAGCTATATGGGCACTGTTACACACTCGTCAGCACCTTGCCAAGAGACATAATCCCATTTTCATAGTGATCGTACCAGCTGAAACCATATTATTCACCACCCTTTCTCCCTCGACTTTGACCAGACGCAAAAACGGGCGCATCAGCGCCCGTTTTTTTCGCAAAACCGTTTAACAACCGGTTTCATTCAAGCCTTTTTGGCGTTTTCCACCGGTTTTGCGTACATGGCTCGCCAGATCGCCTTGTGCTCTTCCGGCACCTCTGACTGACGGGTCAGGAAGGCCGCCTGCTCGATGGTGTTGGCCTTGCCGGAGACATCGGCCGCCAGATAGTTGCTGGGGAAGAGGTGGTAGCTGCTCCAGATCGCCTTGTCGATCAGCGCGGCCAGTTCGTCCGGATCGCTGAAGCCCTCGGTAATGGGGGCGCCGAAGGAGACGTGTACCCGCCCCTTCATGCCGACGATACCGGCGACGATACTCTCGATATCCTCGAACTCGCCCTTCTCGTAGCTGCCGTTGACCGACTTCTCGTAGAGCTCGCGCGCCTTCGCCTTGTCGGTGGGGTCGAGCTCATAGCTGATGCTGACCGGCACGATATTGAGGCTGCGCATGTAGTCGACGAAGTCGATCTTCTGCTTCTTGCCGTCGACGTAGAACATCTTGAGGATGGCGGGATCTGTCTTGTCATCGCCATTCTTGGCGCGCCCTTCCTTCTGGGCGATCCAGATGGAGTGACCTTCGTGGACCGAGTTGCCAATATAGGCAGACAGCTCGCCGAGCGCCTTCATCATCTCCCGCGGCCCCTTGGCGGAGCGTTTGACGATAAAGCTCTTGTTGAGCTTCATCAGCTCGGTGGCGCAGGGTTTGCGCAGCAGGTTGTCACCGATGGCGATGCGCACAGTATCGAAACCGTGGGTGTGCAGCCCCCAGTTGACGAACGCCGGATCCATGGCGATGTCTCTGTGGTTGGAGACAAACAGATAGCCCTGCTCTTTCTTCAGATGCTCGATCCCGGAGAAGGTCACCCCCTTGGTGGAGGTGGCGATCATGCGGGACATATACCGGGTGACCCCCATCTGGACCTGATGCACAGTGGTCACTTTTGACCATTTGCGGCGCAGGAACAGGCGGATCATCGGGCGGATGGCCCAACCCAGCCAGCTCATCAGGGAACCGAAACGATACTTGGCGATGGCGCCGATAAATTCATCATCCTGGATCAGCCGTTCGATGGCTGCCGGCACTTCTTCATCGCGGTAGGGGCGAATATCCGCGAATCTATCTACTTCAGTCACAATATCAGCCTTGCATGCTAGGAAACCGCAGCCAACCCGCGTTGGCCGGGGAAAATTCAGGGCGCAATTTTACACGCTTTTATGGCAAGGGGTATGAGACAAGCATGAATAGTGAGATCTGACCAGTTTATTAATCGGATGCCAGTGCCAGCGCGACCGCCGCTTCGGCATGGATGGCGGTGGTGTCGTAGAGCGGCACTGCCGCCCGGGCATCCCCCACCAGCAGGGCAATCTCGGTGCAGCCAAGGATCACCGCCTCGGCACCCGCGGCTGCCAGCCCCTCGATAATGGCCAGATACTCGGCCCGCGACGATTCGCGGATCTCCCCCAGACAGAGCTCGTCATAGATGATCCTGTGTACCCGCTCCCGCCCAGCCTCATCGGGTACCAGCACCGCCAACCCGAAACGCTCCTGCAAGCGCCCCTTGTAAAAATCCTGCTCCATGGTGAAGCGGGTGCCGAGCAGGCCGACCCGGGTTATCCCGTCCGCCCGTAATTTGGCCGCGGTAGCATCGGCGATATGGAGCAGCGGGATATCGATGGCCGCCTCAATCTCGGGGGCCACCTTGTGCATGGTGTTGGTGCCGATCAGCAAGAAATCGGCGCCGCCATTCTGCAACTTGCGCGCCTCCGCCGCCAGCAGGCGGGCGGTAGCGGGCCAGTCACCGGCATGCTGCAACCGCTCGATACCGGCAAAGTCGACGCTATTGAGCAGCACCCGCGCCGAGAGCAAACCGCCAAGCTGCGCCCGCACCCCGCGATTGAGCGCCTGATAGTAACTGACGGTGGACTCCCAGCTCATGCCACCCAGCAGACCGATACATTTCATATGAACTCCTTTCATCCCAAGGGAGGGCAGAACCACGCCACCTTGCAGGCAAGGCCACGCGGACGAGATAAAAAAGGCCCCGCAGGGCCAACAAGACAGCCGGTAAAGGCCCGGGCCAACCCCGAGCTAAATCCAGATCATCCCGACACAGGCGGCCGTCGCCAGCCCCATGCCGAGATTGAAACGCCGCCAGCCCCGGGCAGTGCGAATGATTTGCCGCACCTGGGCACCAAAAAGCACCCAGAACGCCCCGGTGTAGAGGCCGGTAATAAAGAAGATCACCAACACCCAGAGCGCAGAGGGCCAGTAAGCCTCCCCCGCCAGGGTGAAACCGCTGATGGCGGAGAGCGCCATCATCCATGCCTTGGGATTGAGCAGTTGCAGCATGGCCCCCTGATGGGCGGGAATGAGCGGCCGGTTGCCCTCGGCCGGGCCACTGGCCGTAGCCACCTTCCACGCCAGCCAGAGCAGATAGGCCGAACCGATAAGCTTGAGGCCGTCGTGCAGCATCGGCACCTTCTCGAACACCACGCCAAGCCCCAGCGCGGTGGCGAGGATCATCAGATTGATCCCCCCGACCACCCCAACCAGCAGGGGAATCGTGCGGCGAAAACCCTGCGCCGCCCCGGCGCTGGTGAGCAACATATTGTTGGGCCCCGGCGTGCCGCAGGTAACCAGGGCAAACCCCGCCAGGGGCAGTAACCAGTTCAGATCCATCTCAACCTCTTGTCGATGCAACGCCCCCGTTATGGGGAAAGCCTTCTAATATGCAGAGCCAACCCCGTGGCGACAAGTCAGAAATGCCTCTTTCTAGGCCATCTCCCCCTCAAGCGCAGCACGACTCAATACCAGAGCATCACCACGCAGAGCGCCGTCAGCAGGCCGAGAGAACCGTTGAGCCGTCGCCAGCCCCGATCCGAGCTGATCCAGTTGCTCAGCTGATGGCCGAACAGTACCCAGACAAAGCAGACCGGCAGGGCCACCAGCACAAACATGACCATCACTGCCAGCTGACTCGACCAGTAACTGGCGCCGGGCAGGCTGAACAGACTGATGGCGGAGATCCCCATCATCCACGCCTTGGGGTTGAGAAACTGAAAGCCCAGCCCCTCCAGCATGGTCAGCGGACGGGCCCTCCGGGCCGGATCCCCCGGCGCCCCGGCCACCGCGATACGCCACGCCAGCCAGAGCAGATAGAGGCTACCGAAGATCTGCAAACCGAGCCGCAGCAAGGGCCAGCGCTCGAACAGCGGATAAAGCCCCAGCGCCAGCACCAGTTGCAGCACCGGCTGCCCCAATCCGACCCCAAGCAGATGTGGCAGGGTGCGACGCACCCCGAAGTTGGCACCGGAGGCCGTCAACATCAGGTTGTTGGGCCCCGGCGTACCGCAGGTGAGTACGGCAAAACCGAACAGGGTGACATACCACTCCATCGTCATATTGTGACTCCTTGCTCGCCACATTGTATCGATACAATGCGTGCTATTTGGTTGTTATTAGGTTGAAATTCACGCTATATTGACAACAAATTTTGATCAATGGATTTATTGTCACCATGACAATCTGGACACCCGACCTTACGGCCTTCGATGGCCCCCTCTACCTCAAGCTGGTCAAAGCGATCGAACAGGGGATCGCGAATGGCGAGCTGCCAACGCAGACCCGATTGCCTACCCACCGATCCCTGGCGGATCGTCTGGGTGTCACCGTCGGCACCGTCACCCGCGCCTACAGCGAGGCGGAGCGGCGCGGCCTGCTGGCCGCCCGGGTGGGCCACGGCACCTGGGTCAAGGGAGCGAACACGGATCCCGCCAATGAGTGGGTGATCCGCCAGGAGGAGGGGCACCGCATCGAGCTGTGGCAGAACCTGCCGGTGCAGCTGGATCGGGCGGCCATCATTCGCCCCATGCTGGGGGAAGTGGCGGACGGGGATCTCAACGCCCTGCTCGGCTACGACAAGGAGGCGGGACGGCCGGATCAGCGCCAGCAGTTCGTCAACTGGCTGGCGGAGCAAGGGGTGGCCTGCAGTGAGGATCGCCTGCTGTTCAGCCACGGCGCCCAGCACGGCATCATGCTGGCGCTGCTGGCTACCAATTGCGTGGGGGAAACCATCCTGTGCGAAGGGCTGAGCTACCCCGGTATGCTGGGTAACGCTCGCCAACTGAAGAATCAGGTGGTGGGGCTCGCGATGGACGAGGAGGGGCTACTGCCCGAGGCGCTGGACGCCGCCTGCCGCACCCGCCGGGCCAAGCTGCTCTACCTCACCCCGACCCTGCAAAACCCCACCACCGCCATCATGAGTCTGGCGCGGCGGGAGGCCATCGTCGCCATCGCCCGTCGCCACGATCTGCTGATCATCGAGGATGACGTCAACGGCCTGCTGCCCCAGCAACCGGTGATCCCTCTGGTCAATCTGGCGCCGGAGCGGGTCATCTATCTGGGTAGTCTGGCCAAGATCGCCTGCGGCGGTCTGCGGGTGGGCTTCGTGCTGACGCCCCCGGCCCTGCGTAGCACCTTCGCCCAGACTATGCGGCTGTCGAGCTGGATGGTGAGCCCGCTGCTGATCGAGCTCGCCTGCAAAATGGTCAGTCAGCGCCAGATCATGCCGCTGGTCGAGCAGCAGCGGGAGATCCTCAAACGCCGTGGCGAACTGCTGCGCCACCTGCTGCCTGCCGCCCGCTGGCAGCCTGGCAGCATGCACGCCTGGCTGCCGCTGCCGGAGCCCTGGCGCAGCCAGCAGTTTGCCGCTGCCGCCGATGCCCTTGACGTTGGCGTGGCGAGCGGGGAACACTTCGCCGCCGGTCAGTTTGCCGCTCCGCAGGGGGTGCGCCTGAGCCTGAGCCAACCCGCCACCGACGCCCGGGTCGGCGAGGGGCTGGCCCGTCTGGCCCAACTGCTGCAGGGGACGCCCCCCAGCAATCCCCTGCTATAGTCAGGGCCAACCGACCTGACCTTCACGCTTCATCGTCATAGCCAAGGAGATGCCGTGCCCCCCATCAGAGCCGCCCTGCTGCTTGCCACCCTGTTGCTGGGTGGCTGTGCCTCGTCAACGACCCACCAGCAGCTGGGGGCCGCGCTCAATGGACTGGAAGGGGAGTTGCAACGGCTGGAAGAGGAGCTGGCGGCGATGAACGGCTTGCACTATCAAAAGGCGATCGATGCGCCGCTCAGTTTGCGCCGTGCACTCGGGGCGCTGCAGCCCACCCCAGAGGGGCTGGTGCCGGTGGCCAGCAAGCTGGAGGATGGGCCACTCCTGCGCTATCAATACCGTCTGCCTGCAGGTATGGCGAGTCTGCCTCAGGACAACCTCTGCCAGCGCTACGAGTTCGAGCTGCGTCATCTGGGCCGCCTTGGCAAGCTGGAATTAAGCTGGCTGGGGGAACAGGGCAAAGGGTCGCGACTGTTCCGCCAGAGCGATTGCCCCTTCGGGACGCAGATCCACCCTCGGCAATAACAGGTTGCCGCCCTGAGCGATGGCATAACCGATTGAAATAACAGCCCATAGTGCGCCCTCCAGCACCCTGCTGGCTACTGTCAGCTTTTCACTCAGCGAGTGCTGTGCCTATGTTCCTCTTGGGTCTACCATAATCAACCTAATGGTTTGCTCACAGGAAGTACCTGCATGACGATACTGCTGCTCGAAGAGGATCCCCTGCTCCGTAGCGCCATCACCCGGGAACTGACCGAACAGGGGGTGCCCGCCGACCGGATCCACTACCACAGCCATCCAAACCACGAGCGCAGTGGCCTGCTGGCCCTGATGCAACAGCACGCCTTCGACGCCATCATCTGTCAGCAGGACAAGCAGCAGGATCTTGACGGAGCCCGGCTGCTGCACGAAGCGCACTATCTCGGCCTGCTGCAGCCCGGTTGCGTATTACTGCTGCTCGATGCCGATCAGAACGAGCAGGAGTTTCTCCCCTCGGATCTCTACTTCTCCCTCTATCTGCCCCTCCCCTTCATGACCCAGCAGCTCACCGCGGTGCTCGGCCAGCTGGTGAAGTTAAGCAATCTGACCCGCACGCTGGCCGCCCCCATTCTGCTGCGGGAGTGGCAACTGGCTACCGCCCTCTGCGAAGACTTGCTGTTTCAACGGGAGAATCGCTCGCTGACCCCCTGGCTGGATCGGCTCAAGGGCTACCTGCTGCTGCAATCGACCGAGCGGATCACCGCCGCCCAGCACTATGCCCTCTGTGCCAACGAATATCAGGCGAGCTGGCCAAGGGCCGGGCTCTTCTACGCCATGCTGGGGCTCGGCAAATTACAAAGCGCCCGGATCGACTTGCAGCGCCATCAAGCCAGCGTCTCGATGGCCACCCGGCTGGAGCTGCAACTCGCCAGCCAGCTGCATCAGCATCACTGGCTGGCGGCGTGGGAGACCATGGGAGAGCTGCTGCAGATCCGCCCCCATCAGCCGCGCTGGCATCAGCTGGCGATGTTGCTCGGGCTGGTGCTGCAAGATGAGGAGAAGGTGCTGGAGCAGGCCAACAGCCTGACCCTGCGCCACTTCGGCGAGCAGCGCGTCCGGCTCGCCATCGACAGCTTCATGCTCAATGCCAGTCTGGCGGTGCTGTGGCACGCCCCCTCCAGCAACCGGATCCGCTCCCTGCAACAGGAGTGGGAGCACCTCAAACGCACCGTCCACCTGCAACCCCACGAATATGAGCTGCTGCAGGCGTTGATGCTGGGGCTGGATTACCGCTTCGACGAGGCGCTGATCCTGATTGCCCACCACCAGCCGGATGAGGGGAACAACAACCACCTCATCCTGCTGCTCGGCTTTGCGGTCAGCCAGTTCTGCGGTTTGCCCCACCACGCCCAGCGCTACCTGACCCAACTGACCCAATACCGCGTCAGGGTGGCGCCCCACCCGCTCACCCGCCAACTGTTCCACCATCTGGTGGCCGAGCTGGGCCAGCGCCTGACGGCGAGAGAACAACGGCTGAGCGAACTGCGCCAGCTGCGCCACAAGGCGATGCAGGCCAGCCAGTATCAGACAGCCCTGCAAGCGGGCTTGCAGCTGCTGGAGGAGTTCCCCGCCCTGCCGGGCGATGCCTGGCAACTGCTGGAGCTGCTGCAACACTGTTGGCCAGCGGGTATGGCCGCCCCCAGGGTGGCGCTGCTGGTCGATACCCTGGAGCGGCGCCTCAAGCACAGCCCCGCGTTTCTCGATCAGCATGCCCAGCAGTACCAGCGCACCCTGCAGGAGATCCGCACTCATCTTCAGCCGCACCTCTCCGGCAGCGGCCCCTCCTGTCTTGTCGCAGGGCAGCCCGAGCCATGATGATGCCGACAGCGCGCAAACCGGCATTGTCGGCAAAGCCAATATAGAGAGAGGGGAGCCTTGGCTCCCCTCTCTCTATTTGTTCTCTGTCAGCTGATGGCGATGAGCGTTGGGCTCAAACCAGCGCGTCACTCTCCAGCGCCGCCTTGAGAAAATCTTTCCAGCTGATAATGCCGACCAGGGCGCCATTCTCCAGCACCGGCAGGCAGGAGACCCCCTTCTCCAGCATCAGCTTGACGCCGTCGCGCACAGTGAGATGGGGTGCGATGGTGACGAGCTGACGACTCATGATCTGGTGGGCCCGCTTGTTGAGGGTTTCGGTATCGCGGCTCATCTCGGCTTCGGAGTCGAGATAGGGGCTGATGGCGCGGAACAGATCCCGATCCGAGATGACCCCCACCAGCTCCTCCTCTTCCAGCACCAGCAGGTGGCGAAAGTGTGCCTGCTCGAAGATATCCCTGATGACTCGGAGTCGATCATCCATTGAAACGGTGGCGACCCGGGTCGTCATAATATCCCTGATATGCATGCTAACCTCCCGTAACCAAACTGGTTTCTCTGTTATGGCATGTTTTTGCAGCGCCAGCCAGTGGCCAGCCCTTCGCTACAGTGCAAATCAGCGTCATTTCACGTAAGATCCGCGCCAGTTTTTCTCCTCCATTTTGAGCAAGCAGATCCCACCCATGATAGTTGCCAGTCAAATCGAACTGATCCGCGGCGGCCGCAAGCTGCTGGACAACGCCTCCGCCACCATTCACCCCGGCCACAAAGTGGGTCTGGTGGGCAAAAACGGCTGTGGCAAGTCCACCTTTTTTGCACTGGTACGGGGCGAGCTGGCCATCGACAGCGGCACCTTCAGCCTGCCCGCTGGCTGGCAGATTGCGGGCGTGGCGCAGGAGACTCCGGCGCTCGACTGCTCCGCCCTCGACTACGTGATCGACGGCGACAAGGAGTTCCGCTCGCTGGAAGCCCAGCTGGCGCAAGCCGAGCAGGATGACAATGGGCTGCTGGTGGCCGAGCTGCACGGTCGCCTCGATACCATCGGCGCCTACAGCATTCGCGCCCGCGCCGCCGAGCTGCTGCACGGCCTCGGTTTCAGCGATGAGCAGTTGAGCTCGCCGGTGCGCAGCTTCTCCGGTGGCTGGCGCATGCGCCTCAACCTCGCTCAGGCGCTGCTCTGCCGCTCCGATCTGCTGCTGCTCGATGAACCGACCAACCACCTAGATCTGGACGCGGTGATCTGGCTGGAGAAGTGGCTCAAGGGTTATCAGGGCACGCTGGTGCTCATCTCTCACGACCGCGATTTCCTCGACTCGGTCATCAGCCGCATCATCCATATCGAGAACGGCAAGCTCAACGAGTACACCGGCGGCTACTCCGACTTCGAACTGCAGCGCGCCGAACATCTGGCCCAGCAGCAGTCGATGTACGAGAAGCAGCAGCGGGAGATGTCCCACATGCAGGCGTATGTGGACCGCTTCCGCTACAAGGCCTCCAAGGCCCGTCAGGCCCAGAGCCGCCTGAAAGCGATGGAGCGGATGGAGAAGATCCTGCCCGCCCACGCCGACTCCGAATTCAGCTTCGAGTTTCGCGAGCCGTCGGCCCTGCCGACCCCGCTCATCGCCATGGAGAACCTCTCTGCCGGTTACAGCGACAAGGTGATCCTGGAGAAGATCAAACTCAATCTGGTACCGGGTTCGCGCATCGGTCTGCTCGGCCGCAACGGCGCCGGTAAATCCACCTTTATCAAGATGCTGTCGGGCTCCAACCCGCCGCTCTCCGGCAAGCTCGAAGTGAGCGCCGGGGTGAGCATCGGCTACTTCGCCCAGCATCAGCTGGAGACCCTGCGTCTCGATGATTCCCCGCTCGATCATCTGGCCCGCCTCGCGCCGGACAAGACCGAGCAGGAGCTGCGCAACTATCTGGGCAGCTTCGGTTTTCACGGAGACAAGGCGCTCGACAAGGTGGCGCCCTTCTCCGGTGGCGAAAAAGCGCGGCTGGTGCTGGCGCTGATCACCTGGCAAAAGCCTAACCTCCTGCTGCTGGATGAACCGACCAACCACCTGGATCTGGAGATGCGCCACGCCCTCACCATGGCGCTGCAAGGCTTCGAAGGGGCTATGGTAGTGGTCTCCCACGACCGTCACCTGCTGCGTACCACCACAGATGACTTCTATCTGGTGCACGGTGGCCGGGTCGAGCCGTTCGACGGCGATCTGGACGACTACCACAAGTGGCTCGGCGAACAGGAGAAAGAGGCCAACGCCAAACCGGCGGATGGCCCCGTCTCCGCCAACTCGGCAGTGGCGCGCAAGGATCAGAAGCGGCGCGAGGCGGAGTTCCGCCAGCAGACCCGTCCCCTGCGCCAGAAGCTGGAAAAGCTCGAAGCGAGCATGGAGAAGCTGCAAGGCAAGCTTGGCGACATAGAGAGCCAACTGGCCGACCCCGCTATCTACGAAGATAGCGCTAAAACCAAGCTCTCCGAGCTGCTCAAATCCCAGGGCCCCCTCAAGGAGCAGCTGGAAGAGGTGGAGCTGGAGTGGATGAGCCTCTCCGAAGAGCTGGAAACCATGGAGCAAGCCTTCTTTGCGTGACGAACAGCTGATGGCCAGCGAGCGGGTCGCGGTCCACGAATTGCCGACGCCGATCGGCTTCTGGCACTGGAGCGGCAAAGTCTATAGTGAGCGAAGCCAGGATTGGCTCACCGTGCAGGAGCAGGGGGGCAACGTCAATCTGGCGCTGCTGCTGCACCGGCTCGATCAACTCGGCATCGTGGTCGATCTGACCGACCTGCAACCGGCACTGGTGCAGACCGAAGCAGTGCTGACCCCGTGGCGCGCCCTGCGCCAGAGCGCCAAGACGCGACTCGACGAGCAGCAGTATCAGTCGATGCTGGCCCACGAGCTGGAGCTGGAGCGGCTGCAACAGGGCGTCCTGTTGCAGACCCTGCGCAGCCTCTCCCTGTTTCGCGGCAACAGCCGCAATTTGTTGAACTATCTATCGTTACTGGGTGCCCAGCAGGGCCCCCTCAGAGATCTAATATGCTGAGCTACCGCCACGCCTTTCACGCCGGCAACCATGCCGACGTGCTGAAACACGCCGTTCAGGCCCTGATCATCGAGTCCCTCAAGAAGAAGGAGAAACCCTTCATCGTGCTGGACACCCATGCCGGTGGCGGTCTCTACGACCTTCGTGGCGACTGGTCCCAGAAGAAGGCCGAGTATGCCGATGGCATCGGCCGCCTCTGGGACGAGCGGGCCCAGTGGTCTGCCATGGCCCCCTATCTCAGCGTCATCGAAGAGATGAACCAGAACGGCGAGCTGCACTACTACCCCGGCTCGCCGGAGCTCTCCCGTCGCCTCACCCGCGAGCAGGACAAGCTGGCGCTGATGGAGCTGCACAACAACGAGGTCGAAGACCTGCGCGCCAACATGGGTTATGACCCTCGCGTCGCCGTACACCACCGTGACGGCTTCGAGGGGCTGATCGCGCTGCTGCCGCCGACTCCGCGCCGCGGGCTGGTGCTGATCGACCCGCCCTATGAGCTCAAAGAAGATTACTTCGCCGTGGTCGATACCCTGAAAAAGGCGCAGAAACGCTGGGCAACCGGCATCTATGCCCTCTGGTATCCGATCCTCGGGCAAGAAGCGGACAAATCCCGCGACATGCTGCGCGCCATCAAGCGGGAAAACTTCGGCAACGTGCTGGTGGCCGAGCTGGAAGTAGCTGGTCAGACTGCCGACTGGGGCATGAACGGTTCAGGCATGCTGATCATCAGCCCGCCCTGGATGCTGGACGAGCAGATTGAAGCCTTCCTCAAACCGCTCTGTGCCAAGCTGGCGCAGGGTGCCGGTGCCCAATACAAGGTCGAGTGGCTGAACAAGGTCGAAGAGTAAACCTGCACCAGCCCGCTCTGGCGCCCGGTCAACGCGCCTGCGAGTAGGTCACCCCAGCCGTTCACAGTGGCGGCATGGCCAGCAAAGAGAAGCCCCGTTCAGGGGCTTCTTGTTTTTTACCCGCTACCGCTTTACCCACTCACTCTTTCCCCACTAACGGTTTTCCTCACCATTTTCCTCACCAATGGCAGCACCCGCCCCATCTGCACAGCAGATCAGTCGTTATTGACCAATTAGCCGATCCAGATCAGAAATCGGCCATCTGGCCCTTTCCCTCCATCGACCCGCCGTTAATATACCCGATTGGCAACAAAGCCTCGTCGGAGTCACCCCATGAGCCATGCCAACCCCATTCGTTGGTTAAACGCAGCAGACTGGAGGCTGAAATTCAGGGGCGGTAGCCATGCCGGATGGAATGGATAAGCGAACGTAGCCCACGACTACCCAGTCAACATGGTGACAGCCTTATGCTGATTTCTGACCCGCTCACGCAGGCGTGATCTGGCGGCGCTTGCCAAGACTGCGCTGAGCACTTTTTTCACACCAATAGTAACAGCGGCACAAAAAGAGGAGGTCACGCGAATACATTCAAGTATCAGAGGTAGACTGGTAATATTTTGATTTGATTTTATTTTTCCATGTCAAAAATCAGAGCAGATCGGATTTATATGGAAGGCTCTGCTATCGGATTAGTGCCGCCCTCTATCTAATCACCGTTAAATTATCAAGAAGGAGCGAGAATTGAATTCAATTGACGATATATTTAGCTTTATTATTGAAATCGAAAAGCTTAAAAATGTACTTCGAAAAACCAAGCCTGTCGGTCTAAATCGCTTTGAAAATTCTGGTGAGCACAGCTGGCATGTTTGTCTAGTAGCATTACTTTTTAAAGAATATTCCAACTTTGAAATCAATATTGACCGTGTAATTAAAATGTTACTTATTCATGATCTTGGTGAAATTGATGCAGGAGACACAATTGTGTACTCCTGCGAAAATAAAGAAATAAAGGAATTAGAAGCTGCCAGCATCCGAAGAGTTTTTAATCTATTACCAAGTCATTTAGCTGCGGAGCTATCAGATCTTTGGCACGAATTTGAAGAAGGTATTACACCCGATTCAATTTATGCAAAATCCATAGATCGAATTCCTCCTCTACTCCACAACATATATGGAAATGGTCACAGCTGGAAAGAACACAATATCTCTGCTGCACAGGTGTATGGCCTGAATAGTAGAATCGGAAAAGGCAGTGAGTTAGTTTGGGAAAATCTTAAGCAAAAGCTAAAAACCGCTGAATCTGAGGGAATTCTTAAGCAGTACAAATCTGGGACACCACCTTTCTGAGCAAGGTGTAGCATAACCAAAACCCAAAAGATGGGTGTCCAAGGTCTGGCAACCTAGCCTGGAGCCCCCTCCGCAGCCAGCCCTATGAGCGGGCGGGCAGATCCTGTTTCAGCGCAACCAGCAACAGGGCCAGCAGGCCAAAGGGCGGAAACAGACAGAGCAGGGAGCAGATAAGGGTGACCAGCGCCGGATGCTCGCTCTTGCGGCGCGCCAGTCGTCAGGCGATGACGCCGACGATGACCATCAGCAACGCAATGAACTGGCCAAGCAGGGTGGCATTGATATTCATGAAAGATCCTTTTTCATGGGCAAGTGTGAAGAACCTGTACTTTATCGCCTTGGCTGCGATTGGCAACCGCTGAACCGCACCGGCCACTCGCCCGTCGATAGGTTCTCTCTATTTCGGCAATAGATGAGAATAGTTTTCATTTAATCTCATTTCGGCAGATACTCTCATCATCAACAGAGGGAGCCGCCATCATGAAAAAGACCATCAGCTTTGCCATCCTGCACTTCGGTGTCGCCTTTACCGTGGCCTACCTGCTGACCGGTGAGCTGCTGACCGCCAGCCTGATCGCCCTGATCGAGCCTGCCGTCAACACGGTCGCCTTCTACTTTCATGACCTTGGCTGGCACAAGCTCAAGCCAAAGCACAGCCTGCAGGCCAAGACCAGCAGCTTCGCGGTGGTCCACTTCTCGGTGGCCTTCGGGGTTGCCTTCCTGCTGAGCGGCGAGCTGCTCACCGGCGGCGTGATGGCGATGATCGAACCGGCCATCAATACCGTGGTGTTCTTCTTCCACGAGCGGTTGTGGCGCGCCCGCAGCCAGCAGCTGGCGCTGGCCTGATCAACCGGGCAACCCGCCTCCCCCTTTATCGCGGCCACAAAAAACCCGACATTCCGGCCAGGAGTGTCGGGTTTGTCCGTTTGGCAGCCATTCAGCAGTGCAAGTACGCTCGGCTCCCCTGCTGCATTGCCCTGTAGAGTGTGCTGTAGTAGGCAGATGTGCCCTCCTCATTGCTGGAATCTACCGATGAACAAGACCTTGCTTGCGACCCTGCTGTTTGCCCCTCTGCTGGCCAGCGCCGCAACCCCTTCCTTTGACTGCACCAAAGCCTCAGGAGCGGTCGAAACCCTGATCTGCAAGGATGCCGAACTGGCCGCCCTTGATAACGAACTGGCGGCCCTCTACCCCAAGGCGATTGCAGCGCTCTCTCCCGAACAGCTCAAGACTGAGCGCGCCATGCAGCGCGGCTGGATCAAGGGACGTAACGACTGCTGGAAGGGGCAGGATCTGCGCCAGTGTGTGGAGGATAACTACCTGCTGCGGATCACCGAACTGCAGATCAGCGGCGGCCAGCTGATGGTGCCGGCACCGGTCAACTACCAGTGCGGCAAGAACGTCACTCTCTCCACCTACTTCTATAACGATGCCAAGCTGCCCGCCGCGGTGATCAACCTGAGCGAGGGCGACAAGCAGCAACAAGTGCTCGCCTATGAAGCCCCCAGCGCCAGCGGCGCCCGTTATGAAGGGCAAAACCTCACCTTCTTAACCAAAGGGGACGACGCCACGCTGGAGCGTTACGGCCAGCCAACCCTCACCTGCATGGAAAATCCGACCAAGGGCTGAGGCTCATGGGGGCGGCTCGCCTTGCCGCCCCACCTTGACTAGATGGCGATATCCAGCGGTTTTCCTTCCCGCGGCGTTGTTTCCCAAATCGATGCAGCTTGAATGGAACTAACTGAGGGCTCGGTGATCTGATCATCACCATCCTCTTCAAGTCTGTATCATGGGC
>NZ_JBFOCX010000029.1:0-153663 GCF_040908025.1 Aeromonas sp. R9-2 | reverse complement strand
ACTCAGAAGTGAAACGCGGTAGCGCCGATGGTAGTGTGGCATTCGCCATGCGAGAGTAGGACACTGCCAGGCACCCAATACAAGGAACCCCGCTCGATGAGCGGGGTTTTTTATTGCCTGCAATTCAGCAAATAGTCTGATAATTGACCGTTCATTCTCTCTTCTCCGCCGTTTTCTCTGTTTTCCCTCCCCGATTTTCTCCGGTTATGCCATCGCCGCTGGCTCTGGTTGCCGTTATAATGGCCGCCCTCAAGCAAGGTGGTGGTATGAAAGCAGAATATCTACAGCGATTCGGGGGCATTGCCCGTCTTTATGGTCAGAACGCCTTGCGTTCCTTTAGCCAGGCCAAGGTCTGTGTGGTGGGGATCGGCGGCGTTGGCTCCTGGGCGGCGGAGGCGCTGGCCCGTGCCGGTATCAACCAGATCACCCTGATCGACATGGACGATATCTGCATCACCAACACCAATCGCCAGATCCACGCCATGAAGGGTACGGTTGGTCGCCTCAAGACCGAGGTGATGGCCGAGCGCATTCGCTCCATCAATCCGGATTGCGAAGTGATCGAGGTAGACGATTTCGTCACTGCCGATAATCTGGCCGAGCATATCAAGCGGGAGTTTGACTATGTGGTGGACGCCATCGACTCAGTCAAGGCCAAGGTGGCGCTGATTGCCTTCTGCAAGCGCAACAAGATACCGGTAATTGTGGCCGGTGGTGCTGGCGGGCAGATGGATCCGACCCAGATCACCGTGGCCGATCTGGCCAAGACTATTCAAGACCCGTTGGCGGCCAAGGTTCGCTCCGACCTGCGCCGCTTGCACAACTTCAGCAAGAATCCGGCGCGCAAATTCGGGGTGGAGTGTGTCTTCTCAACCGAGCAGCTGAGCTATCCGGATGGCAATGGTGGTACCTGTCAGGCCAAGGCAGCCAGCGATGGCACCATGAAGATGGATTGCGCCTCCGGCTTTGGCGCTGTGACGCCGGTGACGGCAACCTTTGGGCTGGTTGCCGCGTCCCGGGTATTGAAGAAGATTGCCGAGCGGGGGGCCCGTGCCGAGAAAGAGGCCGGGAATGAAGAAGTAGGGTCGATTGGCGAAGCCTAATCGACCTCTGCACAAAGCGGATTAGACTGCCTGCTCCCGGATCGCCAGCACGATCGCTCTGAGCCCGTTACCTCGTGACGGGCTCAAGTGTTTCTCAAGTCCCAGTTCGCTGAAATAGTCTTCCATATCAAAAGCCTGGATCGCCGCAGACGATTGGTGGTTGAGTGCCGCCAGCACGATGACGATAAGGCCCCGCACGATGCGAGCATCGGAATCACAGGCAAAGTGCCAGCAGCCATCCTCGCTTTGTTCTCCCTTCAGCCAAGCCTGGCTTTCACACCCCTTGAGGCGAAACTCCTCCTGCTGCCATTCGCCGGGTAGCGCTGGCAGCTGCTTGCCGAGCTGGATGATGAGTCGGTACTGGTTCTCCCAGCCATGAGCGGCGGCAAACTGCTGGCGGATGGTGTCGGCGTTGGGCTCAAGGCCAATCTGGGTATAGCTTGCGAGGTCACTCATTCGGTTGTCTGCCTTAGAAGAAGTCACTGAGTTTGTGCAGGGCGGCCAGCAGGGCGTCGACATCGTCCCGATTGTTGTAGCAGGCCAGCGAGGCGCGCATCGTGCCGCCGATCCCGAGCGACTCCATCAACGGCATGGCGCAGTGATGGCCGACTCGCAGGGCGATCCCCTGCATATCGAGCAGGGTAGCGGCATCCTGCGGGTGGATATCCTCGAGCAAGAAAGAGACAGCACCGGTGCGCTGATTGGGTTCGCCGATCAGACGAAGCCCCGGCACCTGTTGCAGACCTGCGACCAGATAGTCGGTCAGTGCCTGTTCATGGTTGGCGAGCCATTGCTGGTCTTGCCCCATCACAAAGTCGATGGCGGCGGCGAGGCCGATAGCGCCAGCGATATGGGGGGTGCCCGCCTCGAATTTGAAAGGCAGGGTATTGAAGGTAGTGCCGCTGAAACTGACCCGATCGATCATCTCGCCACCTGCTTGCCAGGGCGGCATCCGCTCCAATAGCTCGGTGCGGCCCCACAACACACCGATGCCGGTCGGGCCATAGAGTTTGTGGCCGGAGAAGGCGTAGAAGTCGCAGCCGATGGTTTGCACATCCACCTCGAGATGAGCCACCGCCTGGGCACCGTCGATCAGCGTCACGGCGCCAACCGTTTTGGCGGCCGCCACCATCTCTTTGACTGGATTGACGGTACCGAGGGCATTGGAGACGTGGGTCACGCTCACCAGCCGGGTACGTGGCCCCAGCATGGCGTGATAGGCGGCCAGATCGAGATCGCCCCGTTCATCGAGGGGGATGACCCGGATCACCGCTCCTGTGCGTTGGGCGACCAGCTGCCACGGGACGATGTTGGCGTGGTGCTCCAGCGTGCTGAGGATGATCTCGTCCCCCGCTTTGAGCTCGCTCATCCCCCAGCTCTGGGCTACCAGATTGATCGCTTCTGTGGTACCACGGGTCCAGATAACTTCGTGGCTGCGGGGCGCATTGATAAAGCGGGCGACCGTCTCGCGGGCAGCCTCAAAGGCGCGGGTAGCGCGGCCACTCAGAGCATGGGCGGCACGGTGCACATTGGCGTTGTCGGCCCGATAGTAGTGAGCGATGGCATCCAGTACCGCGCGCGGCTTCTGGGTGGTGGCGGCGTTGTCCAGATAGACCAGAGGGTGGCCGTTTACCTCCTGCGCCAAGGCCGGAAACTGGCTGCGCAGTTGGTCGTGCTGTTGCTGATTCATGCTCCCCTCATCATCTGGAAAAAGTCATCATCTCGAAAGGTCGGCCATGATCCTGAAAATAGCGCCCGAACACAAGGCGCGATAAGCCCGATTGGCGGTTGCCTGCCGTGCAGCAGGTACGGCTCATCGAGTGATTTCTGGTACAATGCCGCCCCTCATCATAAGCCAAGAGATCCGGCCCATGAAGCTCAACCCCAATCAGAACGAAGCGGTCAAGTATGTCTCCGGCCCTTGCTTGGTGCTGGCGGGTGCCGGATCGGGCAAGACCCGCGTCATCACCAACAAGATTGCCTATCTGGTGCAGCAGTGCGGCTACAACGCGCGCAACATTGCCGCCGTCACTTTCACCAACAAGGCGGCACGGGAGATGAAGGAACGGGTTGGCCAGACTTTGGGTCGCAAGGAAGCGCGGGGGCTGATGGTCTCCACCTTCCATACTCTGGGGCTCGAGATCATCCGCCGGGAGCACAAGAGCCTGAATCTGAAGGCGAACTTCTCCCTGTTCGACGACACCGATCAGCTGGCGCTGCTGAAAGAGCTGACCGAGGCGGAGCTCGACAACGACAAGGACAAGCTCTCGGCCCTCATTACCCAGATCTCCAACTGGAAGAACGACCTTATTCTGCCTGCCCGTGCGATGCGTATCGCCCGCGGCCCGGAAGAGGTGCTGATGGCCCAGCTCTATGAGCGTTATCACCGCCAGATGGTGGCCTATAACGCGCTGGATTTTGACGACCTCATCGTGATGCCGACCCTGCTGCTCAAGAGCAATCAGGAGGTGCGCGAGCGTTGGCAGAACAAGATCCGCTACCTGCTGGTCGACGAGTATCAGGACACCAACACCAGCCAGTACGAGCTGGTGAAGCAGATCGTCGGCGAGCGCGCCCGCTTCACCGTGGTGGGGGACGATGACCAGTCCATCTACTCCTGGCGCGGCGCCAAGCCGCAGAACCTGGTGCTGCTGAACGAAGACTTTCCGAACCTGCGGCTCATCAAACTGGAGCAGAACTACCGCTCCAAGGGGCGCATCCTCAAGTGCGCCAACATCCTGATCGCCAACAACCCCCATGTGTTCGACAAGGTGCTCTTCTCCGAGCTCGATTACGGGGTGCCGGTCAAGGTGCTGTTTGCCAAGAATGAAGAGCATGAGGCGGAGCGGATCGCCGCGGAAATGATGGGCCACAAGTTTATGAACCGCACCCGGTTCAAGGATTACGCCATCCTCTATCGGGGCAACCATCAGTCGCGCATCTTCGAGAAGGCGCTGATGACTAACCGGATTCCTTACCGCATCTCCGGCGGCACCTCGTTTTTCTCCCGCACCGAGATCAAGGACATCATGGCCTACCTCAAGTTGCTGGTGAATCCGGACGAGGACACTGCCTTCCTGCGGGTGGTCAACTTGCCGCGCCGCGAGATTGGCCCCACCACGCTGGAGAAGCTGGGCCAATACGCCAACCAACGGGGCAAGAGCCTGTTTGCCGCCAGCTTTGAGTTGGGGCTGGAGCAGCACCTCTCCGGGCGGGGCCTCGTGGCCCTGCAGGCATTCACCAACTGGTTGGTTCGCCTTGGCGATCAGGCGCTGCGCGGCAATCCGGTGGAGGCGGTGCGGGACATGATCAAGGAGATCCACTACGAAGAGTGGCTCTACGAGACCTCGCCCAGCCCGAAAGCGGCCGAAATGCGGATGCAGAACGTCTCCACCCTCTATCGCTGGATCACCGAAATGCTGGAAGGGGATGAGCTGGAGGAGTCGATGACGCTGGCTCAGGTGGTCACTCGCCTCACCCTGCGCGATATGATGGAGCGCAACGAAGGGGAGGATGATGCGGATCAGGTGCAGTTGATGACCCTGCATGCCTCAAAGGGGCTGGAGTTCCCCTATGTCTACATGGTGGGGATGGAGGAGGGCTTGCTGCCTCACCAGACCAGCATAGATGAAGATAATGTGGAGGAGGAGCGGCGTCTCGCCTACGTGGGGATCACCCGGGCCCAGACCGAACTGACCTTCACCCTCTGCAAGGAGCGGCGTCAGTTTGGCGAGTCGGTACGGCCAGAGCCGAGCCGCTTCCTGCTGGAGCTGCCGCAGGATGATCTTGAATGGGAAAACCAGAAGAAGGTGACTGCCGAGGAGCGCCAGCAGAAGGGGCAGGTCGGTGTTGCCAACCTGCGGGCGTTGTTCAAGAAGGATTAACCCTAAGGATTGGCCGGGGTCAGTAGCGGCACTATGTCTGCTCCCGGCATGGGCGGAGAGATATAGCGCCCTTGCCCCATTCGGCAGCCAATATCAATCAGCTTCTGCAACTGCTGCTGGTTCTCGATCCCCTCGACGACCAGGGTGTAATCGAGATCCTGACAGATATCCCGCATGGCGCGGATCAGCGCCAAATCTTTGGGCGATTGCAGCATCCTCTGGGTAAAGCTGTCATCCACCTTGATGTAGTCCACCGGGAAGTGGAATAGGGCGTTGAGGGAGGAGAAGCCGGTCCCAAAATCGTCGAGGCTGATCTGGATGCCCTTGGCGCGCAGCTCGTGCAGGGATGCCAGCGCATCGGAATCTTGCCGCGACAGCTCCCGCTCGTTGAATTCAAAAATCAGATAGCCGGGGGCGACCCCTTCCTCTTCGATGATCCCCATCAGTCGCATGATGTGGTCATGGTTGACCAGATGCTTGCCCGACAGATTGATGGCGATCTTGAACTTGCCCTGCCCGGAGATTGGCAGCCAGTTCTTCAGTTGCTGACAGGTGTGGCGCAGGATCTGGTAATCCAGCTCCAGAATCAGGCCGCACTGCTCTGCCAGCGGAATAAAGTCGAACGCATCCTTCAGGATGCCCTCCTCGGTCAGCCAGCGCGCCATCACCTCCAGTCCGGTCAGGCGGCTATCCTGCAGCCGGATCACCGGTTGGAAATAGGGGACGATACGCCCCTCCCGCAGGGCTCTGGCCAGCATCTCTTCCGGCGAATTCCAATTCTGGTTGATGCAATCATCCGAGTAGCTGACGATGCGACTGCGACCATTGCGCTTGGCCTGATACATGGCCAGATCGGCCTGATGGAGCAGCTGGCTGATATCTGAGGTTTGCTCGGAGACGCTTGATACCCCCAGACTGACGGTAATGCTCAACTCGTTGCCGAGTAGCCGGAACGGGTAGGAGAGACGGCTGATAATGCGGTTGAGCACCGGGCTGATGTCATCGTCGCTCTTGCTGCTGTCCAGATAGATGACAAACTCGTCGCCCCCCAGTCTGGCCACCAGATCGTTTTGTCGGATACAGGTCTGCAGGCGGCGGCTCACCTCCTTGAGCAGCTGATCGCCAGCACTGTGGCCCAGGGTGTCATTGATCTGCTTGAAGTGATCCACATCGATAAAAATCACCGCGAATCCCGGCGACTTGTAGCGGTTGTAGTGGGTCATGGCGTGGTTGAGGTGGTTCATCAACAGCGCGCGGTTGGGCAGTTGTGTCAGCGGGTCGTGAAGTGCATCGAATTGCAGCCGCCGTTCCAGCTCCTGATGCTGCTTGAGTTGCTTTTGCAGCCTGAGGTTGGTCTGACGCAGCTGTTGCAGCCGCTGGTTGATGGAGTCTTCGGTATTAATGTCGTTGAGCTGCTGGCGGATCCGTCTCAGCTCCAGCAGCAGGGTGAGCTGGCCACGCAGAAAGTCGAGAAACAGCTTGTCGTCGGTCTCCAGCGGTTGAGCCGTGCTGATGATGAAGTGGGCGAAGTACTGTTGTTGCAGCCGCAGCGGCATGCTGTGCCAGTAGCGGGACTCCCTGTTCACCTCGATATTGCTGGTGCTGTGGCACAAGCCGCTGATGAACTCGTCTCCCTGATGGGGATGGGCAGGGTAGATCTTTTCCAGCTTCTGACTGGTTAACCTGACCAGCAGCATGTCCTCTATGGTGAGCATCTGGCGCAGTACCGCCTCCAGTTGGGAGAAGAGCGCCTGAGCCGGCAGGGTATTGGCGAGCCGCATGATGCGGCTGATGCTCTCGATTTTCTTTTTCCAGTTCGGGTCTTTGCGGATCAGCGGTGAAGGGAGCTCGGTGAGATGGGATCCCGCCTGGGTTTCGGTCAGCCGTTTGGCCAGACACTCCAGCAGCAGACGCAGGGTTGGCAGGTCGGCGGGGGTGCCACGCGCCAGCAACCACTGTATCTGGCCATGCTCGATGGGGAAGACGCACCACCCTTCGGCCTCATCCAGCTGGGTGAGCTGATCGGTGATGCGGGACTGCTCCCGGCCCAGCTGTTGCTTGAAGATGTCGCTGACCTTGTAGGCGTAAAGCCAGTTCAGACCGGTATCGGAGAGGCCCAGCATGCCGAAATGTTGCAGCGGGCAGAGTTGGTCAATCTGCTGGATCAGGGAATCGTAATCGTCAGACGTGGCGGTTTGTGGCGCCGGGAAGTCCATAATGGCAGAGACCAACGCCAACAGAGGAGTTGAGTAGTGGGGTTCGATGGATTGGGACGACATGTGCAACTCCCGATATGTCTACCTTACAAGAGTAGTCGGAAGCCGATAGATTGAAAGGGCCGCAATTGCGGCCCTTTCAAATACTTACAGCTTGTCGATCATGTAGTGGATGGCGTTTTCAATCTCTTCATCACTACAGTTCGCACAGGTGCCGCGCGGAGGCATCATGCCGGACTTGCCGGTAAAGCCTTCGATGGCATGTTTCTTGAGAGTATCAATGCCCTGGGCGATGCGAGGATCCCAGGCTGCCTTGTCACCCCGTTTGGGGGCACCAGCGGCGCCGGTGTCGTGACAGGCAAAGCAGGCGCCCTTGTATACCGTTTCGCCATCGCGGGGACCGGAGGAGGCGGTCGCAGCAGGTGCAGCACTCGCGCCGGCAATACCTTCCAGATCCTTGGCGGTATAGACCTGACCGATTGGTTTGATCCGCTCGGCAATGGCTTCCGGTGACATCTCATCGGCAGCAAGCACTGCCCCAGACAAGCTGGCGGCCGTCATCCCGACAGCCAGCAAATAGCTCAGTTTTTTCAACACGCTCATATACTCCCAGCAGTCTTTTATTATCCATGTAAACGACGGGATTATAACCGAATAGTTACAGCCATTTAAACGCTTGTGTGTGAAGTGTTAAACACTCTGCGTACAAAGTTTTGGCCGATATCACGGCAATTTGGGTGGAGGAGATAAAAAGAAACCCGGCATTCGCCGGGTTTCGAGTAACCAAGGGGTGAAACGGCCTATTTATCCCAGCTCAGGATCACCTTGCCGGAGTGGCCGGAGCGCATCGCATCGAACCCCTGCTGGAATTCGTCGATGTGGAATCTGTGGGTGATGATGGGGGAGAGATCCAGCCCGGACTGGATCAGGCTGGCCATTTTGTACCAGGTCTCGAACATCTCGCGGCCATAGATCCCTTTGATAAACAGCCCCTTGAAGATCACCTTGTTCCAGTCGATGGCCATGGTGGAGGGGGGGATACCGAGCATGGCGATCTTGCCGCCGTGGTTCATCTTGTCGAGCATCTCCTGGAAGGCGCTCGGGACGCCAGACATCTCCAGCCCCACATCAAACCCTTCGGTCATGCCCAGCTCGCTCATCACGTCGGCCAGCTTCTCCTTGGCCACGTTGACCGCGCGGGTGGCGCCCATCTTGCGGGCCAGCTCCAGCCGGTATTCGTTGACGTCGGTGATCACCACGTGGCGCGCGCCCACATGGCGGCAGACGGCGGCAGCCATGATGCCGATAGGGCCCGCCCCGGTGATGAGCACATCTTCACCCACCAGATCGAAGGAGAGGGCGGTGTGCACCGCATTGCCGAACGGGTCGAAGATGGCGGCCAGCTCGTCCGGGATGTTGTCCGGCAGCTTGAAGGCATTGAACGCGGGGATCACCAGATACTCGGCAAAGGCACCCGGGCGGTTGACGCCAACGCCAATGGTGTTGCGGCAGAGGTGAGTGCGGCCAGCGCGACAGTTGCGGCAGTGGCCACAGGTGATGTGACCTTCACCGGAGACCCGATCGCCGATGGCGAAGCCGCGCACCTCCTGACCGATTGCGACCACTTCGCCGACATATTCGTGGCCGACCACCATGGGTACCGGAATGGTCTTCTGGGACCACTCGTCCCAGTTGTAAATGTGGATATCGGTGCCGCAGATGGCGGCTTTGCGGATCTTGATCAGCAGGTCGTTGTGGCCGAGCTCGGGAGTCGGTACATCCGTCATCCAGATGCCGACCTCTTTGTGCAGTTTGGAGAGTGCTTTCATGGCTGTTCCTTCAATATGAATGCAGAAAAAAGGGGCTGCAGCCCCTTGATTCAAATCAGATAACGCCGAGTTCACGGCCGATGCGGATAAAGGCGTCGATCGCCTTGTTCAGCTGCTCGCGGGTGTGAGCGGCAGACATCTGGGTGCGAATGCGGGCCTGACCCTTGGGCACGACCGGGAAGGAGAAGCCAACCACATAGATGCCGGCTGCCAGCATGCGGCTTGCCATTTCGGAGGCCAGTTTGGCATCCCCCAGCATCACCGGAATGATGGCGTGGTCGGCGCCAGCCAGAGTGAAGCCTGCGGCGCTCATCCGCTCGCGGAAGTAACGGCTGTTCTCTTTCAGACGTGCGCGCAGGTCGTGACCTTCCGCCAGCATGTCGATCACCTTGATGGTGGCGGCAACGATGGAGGGGGCCAGCGAGTTGGAGAAGAGGTACGGGCGGGAGCGCTGACGCAGCCAGTCGATCACCTCTTTCTTGCCGGAGGTATAGCCGCCGGATGCGCCGCCGAGCGCCTTGCCCAGGGTGCCGGTGATGATGTCGACCCGATCCATCACGCCGCAATATTCGTGGGTGCCGCGACCGTTTTCGCCGATAAAGCCGACGGCGTGGGAGTCATCCACCATCACTAGCGCATCGTATTTGTCGGCCAGATCGCAGATGGATTTGAGGTCGGCGATGACCCCATCCATGGAGAAGACACCGTCGGTGGCGATCAGCTTGAAGCGGGCGCCATCGGCATCCGCCTGTTTGAGCTGGGCTTCCAGTTCGGCCATGTCGTTGTTGGCGTAGCGATAGCGCTTGGCCTTGCACAGCCGCACGCCGTCGATGATGGAGGCGTGGTTGAGGGCATCGGAGATGATGGCATCTTCGGCGCCGAACAGGGTCTCAAAAAGACCGCCATTGGCATCGAAACAGGAGGAGTAGAGGATGGTGTCTTCGGTGCCGAGGAAGGCGGACATCTTCTGCTCCAGCGCTTTATGCTGGTCCTGGGTGCCACAGATGAAGCGCACCGAGGCCATGCCGAAGCCGTGGCTGTCGAGTCCCTGATGGGCGGCAGCGATCAGATCCGGGTGGTTGGCCAGCCCCAGATAGTTGTTGGCACAGAAGTTCAGTACCTGCTCACCGCCGACGGCGATGCTGGCCTGTTGGGCGGAGGTGATGATGCGCTCCTGCTTGTACAACCCTTCAGCTTGCACCTGGTTCAGTTGCTCGGTCAGGTGACGATAGAATCCGTTAGACATCCTCGATCCTTATTGGCTATTTCAGCTGCGTATCAACAGAGGGCGACATTTTACTGCAATCTGTTGCGGTAAATTCAAATGATTGTGCTGATATTCAACAAATGTGAAACAGATCTCACCCAGCTGGTTGGGCCAGCTGACGGTAGTGCTGTTCCAGTTGCTGGATCTGTCCGGCCACCTGGGGTTGCACATAGGGGCGCAGCAGGAACAGCACCTTCAATACGCCTTGATAGAGCAGCGGTTTGGTGATGCGGGTGTTGGGGGCCTGGGCAATCTGGAAGGGGATCCAGCAGGTCACCACCATCTTGATGGTCTGTCCCAGATCCGGCAGGTCTTCATCGCTGACATCGATAATGCCCCCTTCGCGCAGGCTTCTGAGCAGTGCGACCACGGAGGAGCGCATCTGCTCCTGGGCCTTGAGGTACTTCTGTTGCAGCGGTTCGTCACGGCTCAGGATGTCCGGCAGGTTGGCGTAGAAGAAGCGGAACTGCCACATCAGATAGAAGATGGCATCCAGATAGCCCATCAGATCCTGCAGGGTGATTTCACGATTGCGGGTCGGCACGAAGCTCTCGCTCAGGTGACGGGCATACTGGTCGAAGATGGAGTGGATGATGTCTTCTTTATTGCGGAAGTGGTAGTAGAGGTTGCCAGGGCTGATGCCCATGTGCGCCGCAATATGGTTGGTGGTGATGTTGCGTTCACCCTGATCGTTGAACAGCTCGGTCGCGCTGTGAATGATCCTGTCTCTGGTTTTCATCACTCATTCCTCCAACAGGTTCCGCTCGGGGCATTTTTGAACAAGGTCGAATCCCCGGACGGCCCGTGATAAACTTTTCGGCAATTTCAAATTGGCTCACTATACACAGCTTTAACAAGCAGTCACATGTAGCCATCAACGTACGAGAGGCAAACTCCATGATCGTAGTAACTGGCGGTGCTGGCTTTATCGGCAGCAATCTGGTCAAGCAGCTGAACGCTCAAGGACGGACCGATATCGTGGTCATTGATGACCTGACAGACGGCACCAAGTTCGTCAACCTGGTCGATCTGACCATCGCTGACTACATGGACAAAGACGAGTTTCAGGCTCGGATCGTCTCCGGTGACGAGTTTGAAGAGTGGGACAACGGTATCGAGGTGATCTTCCACGAAGGCGCCTGCTCTGCAACGACCGAGTGGAACGGCAAGTTCATCATGGAGGTCAACTACGAGTACTCCAAGGATCTGTTCCACTACTGCATCGAGCGTGAAATCCCGTTCATTTACGCCTCTTCTGCCGCGACCTATGGTGGCCGCAACGACAACTTCATCGAAGATCCCAAGTTCGAACAGCCGCTCAACGTCTACGGCTACTCCAAGCAGCTGTTTGACCAGTACGTGCGCCGCTGGATGCCGGAGATCAACTCTCAGGTCGTTGGCCTCAAGTACTTCAACGTCTACGGCCCGCGCGAGCAGCACAAAGGCTCCATGGCTTCCGTTGCCTTCCACCTCAACACCCAGGTGAAGAAGGGCGAGAATCCCAAGCTGTTCGAAGGTTGCGATGGCTTCCCGAACGGTGGTCAGATGCGTGACTTCATCTATATCGACGACGTCTGCAAGGTAAACCTGTGGTTCTGGCAGAACCCGCAGCACTCCGGCATTTTCAACTGCGGTACCGGCCGTGCCGAGCCATTCCAGAACGTGGCCGAAGCGGTGATCAAGCATCATCAGAAGGGGTCTATCGAATACATCCCCTTCCCGGATCACCTCAAGGGTCGCTACCAGAGCTTCACCCAGGCTGACATGACCAAGCTGCGCAGCGTGGGTTATGACGCCGAGTTTAAAACCGTTGCCGAAGGGGTAGCGGATTACATGGCTTGGCTCAACCGCTAACAGGTGAGCACAACGCGGCAGTTTGAGCGCAAAACCGGAAGTGGGCACTCGCCTGCTTCCGGTTTCTGGTCTCTGTGGCTGCTTGCCGTTCCTCTCTTCTCTACCGGGTAACCGCGCGATGAATATATTGATGGCACTCTCCCAGCTCGAGGTAACGGGAGCTGAGGTCTATGCCACCACGGTTGGTAACGAACTGACCCGGCGTGGTCACAACGTCTTTTATGTATCAGATACCCTGACCAAGCCGACTCTTGGCCCCGTCTTCAAGCTGAGATTCAACAAGCGCAGCATTCTGCGCCGCTTCTGGCACGTCTTCTACCTTATCTATCTCATCAAGAAGCATCATATTCAGTTGGTGCATGCTCACTCCCGCGCCTCCGGCTGGAGCAGCTATGTGGCTTGCAAGCTGACTGGCACCCCGATGATCACCACGGTGCATGGTCGCCAGCCGGTGCACGCTTCGCGCAAGGCCTTCCATGCACTCGGCTATCGTGCGGTTGCCGTTTGTGAAGATATTGCCCATCAGATAGTCGACAATCTGGGGGTGGATCCCGCGATAGTGCAGGTGCTGCGCAACGGTATCGAAACCGACAAATTCCAGCCTGTGCCAGCGCCGGACAATCCCAAGCCGGTGATCGCCATCATTGGCCGTTTGAGCGGCCCCAAAGGGGAGCTCTGTTATCGTCTGCTCGATGAAGTGCTCGACCTGGATACCTGTCGGGTGCGGATTGTCAGCGGTACCAAGGTACCGGAGCGCTTTGCCCGTTTCGAAGGCCGTGCCGAGTTTGTCGGTTATGTCGATGATGTGCCCGCTCTGCTGGCGAGTTGCGATCTGGTGATTGGTGCCGGTCGGGTAGCGATGGAAGCACTGCTCTGTGGTCGGCCCGCCTTTGCCATTGGTGAAGCCAGGGCCATTGGTCTGGTGACGGAACGAAATCTGGACGAGGCGCTGGCCAGCAATTTTGGCGATATCGGTCCCAAGGATCTGGCTATCGATTTTGCTGCCCTGAAGGGAGAAATCGAATCCGCCCTCGCAAGCAAGGTGGTGCCGGAAGTCATTCGGCAGCGCATTCAGGATGAGTATGGCTTGCAGGGGGTAGTATCCGGCCTCGAAACCATCTATCAGGATGCCGTAGTCGAAACCCTGCGCCGCGAGATGCCCGTCATCATGTACCACCGTTTTATCGAGCAGGATAGCGAGAAAGGAGTGCATGGCACCTGGATGCCGATCACCATGTTCGAGAAGCATCTGCGACTGATGAAGTGGCTAGGCTACGAAACCCTGACTTTCCGCGATTTGGCGGACAAAGGCTTTATCCACCGTCTGCAATACGGCAAGAAGTATCTGATGATCACCGCCGATGACGGCTATCAGGACAACCTGACCCGCATGCTGCCACTGCTGGAAAAATATGGTTACAAAGCTGTGGTGTACGTAGTCACCGGCGAAGGTTATAACCGTTGGGATGTGGAGCATCCGACCAATCCGGATACCAAGGTCTCATTGATGAGTGGTGAGCAGGTCAAGGCGTTGGCCGCCAGCGGTCATGTGGAAATTGGTGGGCATACCCTGACCCATCCCCGCTTGAGCAAGCTCACACCCGAACAACAAGCCCATGAAATTCAGGAGAATAAACGCCAACTGGAGGCCCTGCTTGGCCATCCGCTGCTCTCATTTGCCTACCCTTACGGAGATATGAACGAGAGTGCCAAGGAGCAGGCTATCGCCGCCGGGTATCGTTTTGCTGTCGCTACCAATAGTGGCCCCAAAGCAATGCACCAGGACCCTTTCCAGATCCGCCGGATTGCTATCTTCCCCCGTACTGATGTATTCGGGCTGTGGCGAAAAATTCGCGGAAATTATGTGTTCAGGAAGTGAACTGATAGCTTCCTGCCATACTCAAGGTAATTAATAGGTATGACAGACTCTATAAAGCGATACTTGGAGAGTGACCGTTGCTCATCATTAATGTTTCTCTCCATTATATGCTACGTGATGTTCAAAGATTCATTTCAGGTTGTTGGCGATTTCTTTCAAACCGTTATGATTATTGGTGGTTTGGTAGCAATAGCAGTGTATCGGGATTTCTTTTCCAGAAATGTAGTATTTTGGTTGCTAGTAATTGGAGGAGTAATTCAGTTCGCAAGCTGGTTTATGTCAACTAGAACTATACCTGAACTCGCACAGCCTACTCCTAATCTCAAACCGTTTTCTTATTTAATGGTGTTTCTTGTCGTGGCTTTCTGGCTAAAGGGGTCACTTAAGAGATCGATCGTGACACTACTTGCATTTTCTGTTGGTAGTGTTTTTACGTTGTTTTATTACTCTGATTTTTTTGAACAATTTATAATTGGAATGCACGGTAGTCGAGTAGACTTTGGCTATAGAAATGCGCAGCATGGTTCCTTGATAATAGGCGCAGCTTTCATTTGTACACTTTGGTTTATATATACTATTGCGCCACGGAAAATAAATAACAAAGGTATTGTTGTTTCAATATCATGTTTGTTTTTGGTTCTTTTAGGGGCATTGTTGATGATGTTACAGTCAAGACAATCTTGGCTGGCAGTGTTCATATCTATATTTTTGATACCATTGTTATATGCTTATTTTAGAGACAGGGTTTCACTCAGAAAGATTATCATGCTCTATGGTATATTATTCGTCATCGGAATTCTCATATACCATGTTGATTTTGTTCATAATCGTATTTATGCTGGCTTTTCACATCCAGGTGATTTACATAACATGTTATCAGGGAACTGGCGGGAGGTGAAAGATATAAGTATTGGTGTCAGGCTACAGACATGGCTGGAGGCGATTAATTGGTTTTACTCTCATCCTATTTTTGGTACTGGTGATGGCAGCCGCGCTTTAGTTATTACTCAGTCAACTGTTTTGCCTGACTATATTAAGGCGGAATTTAGACATCTGCATAATTCAAATTTTGAAACTGCAGTTTCTTATGGTGCAATGGGGCTCGTATTCACCTATGTACTGATGTTTTATCCTGTATACAAGGCTGTGAGGAGTAATGCTCCTACCTTAATAAAAGGTATTGCCATTAGTTTCTTGATCTATTGGCTAATAATTAATAATTTTGAATCGTTCTTATATATGCGTTCAGGTCAATGGGTTTTCAACACCTTTATGGGAACAGTGTATTCATTTGCATTATATAGTGACTTTCTTGAATATCAATCTCGCCGAAATAAATTGGACGAATATAATATATGAAAATTTTTATTGTCAGCTTAAAAAATGCTGAGTCTCGCCGTGAACGAGTTAAGCGAGTTTTGGCAGAACTTGATGTTGAGTTTGAATTTTTTGATGCAATAAATGGTTTTGCTGGACTGCCCGAAAGATTACAAGGGTGTCCGGATGATATGCACCGAAAATTATTAAGAAGTCGTCCACTGACTCCCGGTGAGAAAGGCTGCTATGCAAGTCATTATTTACTATGGGAGAAATGCATAGAGCTAAATGAGCCGATAATTATCCTTGAGGATGATTTTCTACCGACAAGATATTTCTGTGATATATTCGAAGCCCTACCTAAACTACATGAAAAATATGAGTATTTGAAGCTGGAGCCGCAGATCGGTGACGCGACGGCACTGGAATATGAGCATGGAATACAAACAATGCTCTGGCATAACAATGTTAGGTGGACGACGGGATATAGTATTAATCCTGAAGGAGCCAGAAAGCTGGTTGGTTGCAGTAGCAGATGGCTATGTTCAGTAGATAACTTTATTGGTGAGTCATATCGACACAAAGTCCAGTCAGTCGGTGTGCTGCCATATGCAATATATAGCCCTGGTGATATGGAGAGTGGAATTCAAAACAAGGTGGCCTTGGCTAAGGTGCCGCTACTTTTTAAGGCATCTCGAGAAACATATAGGTTTTATCGCTTTGTAAGAATGTATTTTTGGAATAAAAAATATAAAAATCAGAAGGGATAACATGAAAGCTTCAAAAAATAATACAGGAATAGGTTGTGATAAAATACATGCAATATGGTTGGGGGACCGCTTGCCACCACTTGCACATGTATGTATTGATGATTGGAGTAAGCAGGGGTATGAATATAAAATATGGTTAGATTGCGACCCTAAAATAAAAGATTGGATAGCTGGGTGTGAATTTTCAAGGCGATGCTATGAAAAGGGGCTCTATGCTTTTGTGACTGATTATCTTCGCTTGAAAATTCTTGCTGAAGAGGGCGGTCTATATATGGATACGGATGTTACAATAAATAAAAACCCGTTTGGTATTTTCCATGAATATAATTTCGGGGTTGGTTATGAAGAGGGTGATAGAATTGGTACGGCAATAATTTACGCCAAGCAGGATTCTTCTACATTAGCACGGTTGATCCATTTCTACGAGAATGAAATCATGAAGTCAGAGCTCTATATGGGGCCTGATATTATGACCCATATTCTTAAAAGTGAGTCGATTGTAGAAAATGTTGGGGTTTTTGATAAACATTATTTTTATGATTATAGTGGCGAAAAAATAAATTACACTCCACACCCAGATAGATATGTAACACACTGGTTTCAACATAGTTGGAAACGCTCAAACGGATTAGTATTTCTGAAATCAAAACATAAGGGTATGTTGGGGTTTCTATATGAATATCAAAAAGAGCTATTTCGCTTCAGGAGTTAAGGAATGATACGCTTTTTACATTCATTCTTAACGCTTGATGTCGATGATAAAATGTGAGTTGCAGTTGGGAAACGTTGGTGAATAACTGTTAAAGTTCCAGTCAAATTTTTCTGGTTGGTATGAATTTGATGGTTGTGTTTAGTGAGCGCTACAGCAAGATGATGTTTGGGGCCGTTATTTTGTCTGGGCTGATGTTATCTTGGTTGTTCTTTAGCCACCAACTCCTCACCGGCGACCAGACCCAGATGCTCTACAAGGGCTACCTTGGGGCTTATGAGGGGGTCTGGCTCAGCTATGGCAATGCGGCGAGTGCGGTGGGCAATGTGCCGGGGAGTTTGTCGGCCTGGCTGATCGGCGGGCCGCTGCTGCTGTGGGATTCTCCCTATGCCCCCATGGTGTTGCTGCTGGCGATGCGGTTGGTCGGATTCCTGCTGTTTGATGCGGTGATCCGTCAGGTGTTTGATGACAGGGTGCGTCTGCTGTTTCTGGTGCTCTGCTGGCTCAACCCCTGGTTCCAGTACGAGAGTCTGCTCTACAACCCCTCCTATCTGTTCCTCTTCTCGGCCATGCACTGCTGGTCTGCCTGGCATATGCGCGAGCGGGCCTCCTTTTGGCACATGATCGTTCACCTGCTGGCCATCGGTATGGCGATGCAACTGCACTACTCCTGGCCGCTGCTGGCGGTAATGTCCACCTATCTGTTCTGGCGCCGCATTCTCAAGGTGAGCTGGAGCGGGGTGGTGGTGGCTATCCTGCTGATCGGTGCCTCCCTGATCCCTTACGCCATGGAAGTGATGAGCAACAGCCATATCACCCAGAACGTCGATCCCGAGGCGCGCCAGCGCTATATCGGCTGGGGGCTGGTGCATGTCTATCCGGTGCTGAAATCAGTGCTCTACTGGCTGCGTTACGGCTCCTGGCTGTTTGCCAGCAAGCTGGTCAACGATACCCAGTTCATCTGGTTGGCGGGGCACGAATACCTGCAGATGGCGGCAGTCTGGCTGTGGCGGGTGGTGATTTACGGGGTCGGCTCGGCGACCGTATTGCTGGCGGCCAAGGCCAACTGGCAGCTGTGGCGTGAGCTCAAGCCGCGCCTGCTGCGCAGCGACCGCGCGCCAGTGGATGGTGAAAGCTGGCTCGGTCTCTATGCACTGGCGGCGGTGCTGGCTGTGCTGGTGAGTGCGGCGCTCTCACCCATCATCTTCAACTACTGGCACCTGATGCTGATCTTCCCCTACGCCCTGTTCCCGATCCTGCTGTTGCTGGTGCGTTGGAGCCGCCGTTACCCGCAGTGGGTTGGCAAGGGGCTGCTGGCAGCCACCCTGTTCTGCACCGCGGTGAACCTGATCGCGGCGTGCGACAGCACCAAGTTCTCCTATCAGGCGGACTATAAAACCCAGGTGCTGGAGTATCTGCAAGAGATGAAGCTGCAACCCAAGCAGTGAGTCATTCACGGCCAGCCCCGATCTCGGGGGGCTGGCTGTCACTATTCTAAACGGTCCATATGGGCGAAGTTTTTGGCTTCGGCAACCCAACCCTCACGCCCCTGCTTGTCCCGGATTTTTACCCACCACTGGTTCTGCGGTGACCGGCCGTATCTGATCTCTTTGCGCGCATAGTCATAATCGAGAATGAAGGTTTTGCCCTTGTACCAGAACAGGCTATTGCCTTCGCCCAGTCCGCCGAGGATATAAAGCGTTTCCCCTGCCTTCATATTCAACAGCGGCCCTTTGCCCTCCTTGCTGTAGCCCAGCTTGACCGATCTGAGTATTTCGACGATCCCCGGTTGTTCGGTAATGACGACCCCGGTCAGCCCTTCCACCTGCTGGCCGCGGGGTAGCCGGAACAGCGCTTTGGCCGTCAGGGATGGCTCGGCTCTGACGATCACCTCTTGCTTGGTAGTCCACGACTGATAGGTACAACCTTCAAACGGGCAGCGACCCCAGTCGTAATAGGGCAGGCGCGGCTTTTCATCAGAACTTACAGTCGCAGCAAACAACGACAACAACAGCAAAAACAGTCTCATGAATTTACCTGTCCAGCGGGGCGCTCACCCGCCGGTTTGATGAATGGGGCCGCACTATATCTCAAGAGACCAAAATCCATCAAAGCAGCGGGATTATTGATTTTCACCGCAATAAAACGGGGACCCATTGGTCATTGGAGTAGGGGGCGAAAGAGGCCGAAGCGCGTCGGGAGCGGATAGCCCGCCCCTTTGCCTTGTGCCATGCTGATGGCTATCAGGGCATCGGGTCGGCACCTATGGGCATCTCTCGTTCGGGCACGCGTTTGTTATTACTGCTATCGGCACTTCTTCTCCCTCTTATGACCATCAGCCAGGCCGTGGCGATCAACGCGCCACTGCGGGGATGTGTCTTCCAGCTGGCGCCGCTGGTCACCATCGATCAGCAGGGCGAGGTCTCCGGGCCGGTGATCGACTACTTTCGCCGTCATATCGAACCCGCGATCGGGCGCACCATCGAGTGGCAGGGGCTCAATGTGGCGCGGCTGCTCAGCAACCTCGAGAGCGGCGAGTGCGATCTGACCCCGCTGCTGAGTTACAGTCCCGAGCGTGCTCGTCACTTTCGCTATATCGACCCCCACCTGTTGCTGTTGCGGCCGGTGCTGGTGGTACTGGTGCCATCGCGACTTCACGCGGTCGAGCGGCAGGAAGATCTCTACGGCACCACCATCGGCTGGTCGAGTCAGGCGATCGTGCCGCTGCTGTTGCAGCATCCGCAGATCCACATCGACACCCTCTCCCAGCTCAGCTGGGAGCATGGCAACATGCAGAAGTTGCTGCGTGGGCGGATTGATGCCGCGCTCTTCTCCAACGATATCTCCGCCAACCATTTTCGCGCCAAGCTCCCTGCGGCGACCCGCCTCATCTACCTGCCGGTCACCCCGCTGCAGGTGCATATCGTGCTGAACAAGTCGTTGGGGGATGGCAATCCCGAACTGGTGCAACATATGCGTCAGATGGTGGAGCGGGTGCCGCTCGCCTCGCTGGTGGAGCCAACCCCGCGGCTGTGGGGGCGTTGAGAGGGGTTGCGTGCAATAATCTACAAGTCCAAGGCCCGCTTCTGGTGTATCTATAAGCCATGAATACCACCGATTCCCTCATCCGCTACTGGCAATCCCCGCACCTGCCGGGGGTCGAGCTGTCACACTCCCACCACAGGGCGTTCAGCTACGGCCGCCATGTCCATCTCGACTACCATATCGGGCTGGTGCAGCGGGGTGGCCAGAAGTTTATCCACAAGGGAAACAGCCACCATCTGGTGCGCGGGGTGCTCTCTACCGTCAACCCGGACGAGGTGCACGACGGCCTCAGCCTGCTGCCGGAAGGGTACGAGGTGCGGGTCTTCGCCATCGATCCGCAGCAGCTGGCGCTCTGGCTGCCGGAGCAGCCGGAACCCTTCTTCGACAAGGGATTGCAGAGCCGCCCCGACCTCTATCAGGGCTTTGCCCAGCTACACGGCTATCTCGACAACCCCAAGGCCGATGGCCTGCTGATCGAGAGCCAGCTGCTCGCCCTGCTGGGGGAGCTGCTGCATCTGGCCCCCGAGGTGCACCAGCTTGCCGATCCCCAGTTGCGATTCCTGCGCGACTACCTGATGGCTGCCCTCGACGAGCCCCACTCGCTGGAAGAGCTGGCGGGGCTGCTCGGGCTCGATCGTTTCGCCTTCCTGCGCCAGTTCAAGAAGCGCAGCGGCATGACCCCCTACGCCTGGCTGAAACGGCTGCGGCTGGAGCAGGGCAAGCGGCTGCTGGCGAGCGGCATGGCGGTGAGCGAGGTGGCGCTGGCGGTCGGTTTCTTCGATCAGAGTCACTTCCACCACGGCTTTCGCCAGGCATTCGGTCTGACACCCGCCGAATTTCGTGCCCAGATGCAATCTTTTACAAGCCGCGCCCCCCGCTGATCCGCCATGCTGGCTCTCCGTCGTTAAAGCGAGAGTTGTTATGCTGACCAGTTTGTTCGTTACCCTCGGCCTGATGCACCTGATTGCACTGGCCAGCCCCGGCCCCGATTTCGCCCTGATCCTGCGCACCAGCCTGCACCGGCCGACCGCCCTTGGCGCGGCGCTGGGCATCTCGCTGGCGATCATGGTGCACGCTACCCTCAGCCTGACCGGGATCAGCATGCTGATCGCCAGTCACCCGCTGCTGTTTATGGTGATCAAGTGCTGCGGTGCCCTCTATCTGGGCTGGTTGGGGTGGGGCGCCCTGATGGCGGCTCGCCAGCAGAGCAGTACAGTGATGGCCAGCGCCGCCAACGAGCTGCGCGGCTGGGGCAGGGGCGTGCGCACTGGCCTTGCCACCAATCTGCTCAACCCCAAGGCGCTGGTGTTCTTTATCGGTCTGTTGGCCGCCATGGTGACGCCAGAGGTGGATGGGATGACCCGCAGCCTGCTGGTGGGCGAGCTCTTCATCATCTCCCTCTGCTGGTTCGGGCTGCTGGCGTGGAGCCTCTCCACCGATCGTGCCCAGCGCCTGCTGCTGCGGGTGCAGCGGCCACTCAATCTGGTGACCGGCGTGCTGTTTGCGGTGGTCAGCCTCTCCATTCTGGTGAGCATGGGGGCCGAGCTGATGGTCTGACGGGTGGGCGCATGGGCCTATACTCCAACAAGGTTTACCTGTCAGGAGTACCCGGCCATGCGTCTACTGCCTCTTTGCTGGTTGTTGGGGATGACCCCGGCTCTGGCGGCCCCGGTTCAGCTCAAATTGCTGGAGTGGGGCTATCTGCCAGCGGGTTATGAACAACAGTTTGCCGACTACGCCAACGCCCATGGGGTGGAGGCGACGGTCAGCCGGATCGAGCCGCTGCTGACCGATTTCGACAGCGTCTACCGCGCCCTGCGCACCCGCAGCGCCGATGTGGTGCTGCCGACCAGCTACTTCTACAAGGCCCATCACCAGCCGCTGTTCAAGCTGCTGCTCCCCATCGATTTCAGCCGTCTGCAGCACTACGCCGAGGTGAAGCCCGCCCTCAAGAACACCGAGTATGACAAGCAGGGGGAGCGCAACTACTCGGTGCCCTTCTCCTACGCCATGTTCAGCCTCGCCTATGACAGCAAGCAGGTGCCGCAAGCGCCCACCAGTTGGCAGGTACTCGCCAACAGCTCGCTGCCGGGTCAGTTTGCCGAGTTCTGCGACCAGTTCGAGCCGCTGCTCTTTTCGGTGCTGCTCTCGCTGGGCAAGTCGCCCGCTCTGTTTGCCAGCGGCGAGATGCTGGCCGACAAGACCTTGCAGCAAGAGGTGGAGCAGCAGCTCTCGCAGCGGCTGCGAGCCAGTCGCGGCTTCTGGTTCAATCAGGCCAACCGCTGTGAGGATCTGCGCCAGCAGACCTTTGCCACCACCTGGGGGCTGGAGCTGGTGGAGTGCAACAAGCAGAACGATCAGCAGTGGCGGATCGCCATGGTGCAGGAGGGGGCCATCTATGCCCTCGATGCGATCTCCATCGCCCGCCATGTCGGGGATGATCCCGCACGGCTCAAGGCCGCCTACCTGCTGGTGGATTTTCTGCTGAGCGCGCCGCTGCAACGCCAGATGCTGGTGGGCACGCCCACCATCTCGGCCAGCAATATTGCCTCCCGGCCGCCCCTCAGTCCGCAGGAGCAGGCGGTGCTGCCGGATCGCCCGCTGCCGGAGTTTGACGAGCGACTGCTGGTGCCCGCGCTGCCTGCCCATATCAAGAATCGCTACAAACGGATGGTACAGCAGGCGATCGTCGCCAGCGGCAAAGAGGGGCTGGTCAAGCAGTGTCCCTGGGATCTCGATAACTGATGGGGGTGCCTGTCGCTTGTCCGGCGGCAGGCAAGTTTGCGCAAGATGGCTGATGATCGGTCATCGCGTGTTCCAGGGCATTCCCCCATTCAACCCACGCCGCTCGTTGGCCCCCATCGTTTGAAAAAACTGCGCGCTTACCGCAGCCCCAATTAGCCGGATTAAACAATCAAACCCTCGCCAGATTGCCGTTCGTACCTTGGCTGACCCTGTATAAAAGCACCGCAATTGTGACAACTTGGATGTGAGCTGAACAATCCTGATCTGTCCCTTGTAGGAAGGTGATGAATAGGTTATTTCTCTGTGACATTGGCGGCATCCGGCACGGGTTCTCCAGCCATGTGGTGCGAAATCCACAGCAAAAACAAACAGTAAAATGCAGGAGCAAATATGAAAAAGGTCGTGATGGTTGCCGTGGCTGCGGCCCTGCTGGGTGGCTGCGCCGTCAAGAATCAGGTATCCCACAGCTTGCAGGCGATCCCGCTGACAGCCTTCCAGCAGAGCGAGAGCAACCCCAATCAGCGCGTCTACAAGGAGCCGGGCGTTGACCTGCGCCAATACAATGAGGTGCTGCTCGATCCGCTGCAGTTTATTCGTCAGGAGAATGGTCAGTGGTATCTGCTGACCGCCAACGAACAGAACCAGATTGGCCGCTACTACCACGACAAGTTCCAGAGCGAGCTGATCAAGCAGGGCGTCAAGATCGCCACCGCCCCCGGCCCGAAAGTGATGCGGATCCAGGCCGCCGTCACCAACTTCGACCTGACCCGCCCCGACCCCAAGCTGCGGGATCTGCTGCCAGCCAAGATCGCCATCAACGTCACCCGCGAAGTGATCGGCAAGGAGCCTTACCTGCTCAAGGTGGGCAGCATGGCCCAGCTGCTCGACTCCCGGAGTGGCAAGCTATTGGTACGGGTGATGGATGCCCGCGAGAGCACAGATACCACCCACAAGGATGAGCCCATCACCGCCGAGGAGATGGAGAAGATGATCGACCAGTGGGCGGCCAGCCGCGCCAAACAGCTGGCGGACAATCTTGGGAAATAAGAGCGGAAAATCAGCCTCAGAAAACCGGTGCAGACAGATCGAGAGAGGGAGCCAGCGGCACCCTCTTTTTGTCTCCATTTTTGTCCGCACCGCTGCCGCTGGCATGGCCGCGTAGCCCTTGCGGGATAGGCGATCGGCCCGTCGCCGAGTCCGCCGTTTCGCTGTCAGCGGTGAAACCGGCTGCCGATTTCTGCTTTTCTCGCCCGCATTCTGGCAGTTAGGATGACCCCTCCCGTGACCACATCCTCATAGAAAAGGAACCGCTATGACCCGCCACCCCTGCATCAAACACTGGCGCGAGCTGCAAGAGCAGACGCCGCGCTACTACTCCGGCAGTCAGGAGCCCCTTTCTCGCGGCTGCGCCCTCGGCAAGCACTTCGGCTTTAGCCGCATCGGCATTCACCACGAGATTGTCGAGCCAGGCCACCGTACCAGCTGGCCCCACGCCGAGAAGACCGAGGATGAGTTCGTTCACGTGCTGGAAGGGACGCCGGATGTCTGGCTCGATGGCGTGCTCTATCGGCTGCAACCGGGGGACTCGGTGGGCTTCAAGGCCGGTGACGGGCTGGCCCACGCCTTTATCAACAACACCGAGGAGATCGTCCGCCTGCTTTGCATTGGCGACACGGATCGGGAGGACAACCGCATCCACTACGCCGTGCATCCCGAGCGCAATATCACCCTTGGCAAGCTGCACTGGGATGATGTGCCCGAGCGCGAGCTGGGGGATCACGACGGCCTACCCGACAAGCTGCGCAAGCGCAACGGCCCCTTCTAGGGCGCAGCTCTTCTGCGTACCAGCCCAGCACCACCCGATATAAAAAAGCCTGCCGCGTGGCAGGCTTTGCTATCTGTTTGCCGCCTGTAGCGAGCGGCGCTTATTGCAGGTTGAGCCCGCCCAGATAGTCGCGCTTGCCGAGATCGACCCCGGCGCGGCGCAGCAGGGCGTAGGCCATGGTGAGGTGGAAGTAGAAGTTGGGAATGCCGTACTCATGGACGCAGGTATGGCCATCCATCCCCTTGCCGCCCGCCCAGTGGGGCACGTAACGGCCGCTGGCGTACTGGCTGTAGTCCGCGTCCAGCTTGCCTTGCAGATAAGTTATGGTCTTGCCGATATGGGCGCGCAGATCCGCCATGGTTTTGGGATCATCGCCCATGGCCGGCAGTTCGCTGTGGCTGGCGGTGGCGACCACGGCGCGGGCCGAATCGCAGCAGATCAGTACCTGCTTGGCCAGCGGCAGCATATCGACGATCAGCCGCTCGCCGAAGAAGTTCTCCACGTTGAACTGCTTCGCCGCAGCGTGGGCCTCGGCCTTGGCCAGGCAGTGGTCGAGGTTGGTCAGCATCTTGATGAACTGGGCGGTAATGTCGCGATTCATGAGCACTCTCCATCTTGTTGAAACAGCGGCCCGCTTGCGCGGCCACAGTGAATGAGACTGGCTAATCGGCCACCAATATACCCCAACCGCTGCCGGGTTCGAGCCCGCCGCGACGAAAAGGGCAGGGTAGCGTTACTTCGCGCGACAGCCGCTGGCCAAGCAGTTCTGCTCGCTTTTTGAACCTGCGAGTCCCTTATCGCCCCTTTTTTGATCTGTGACATAAATCACCTTTTTTCAGGGGCGTAGGCTGAATGCCGTTGTCCTGGACAGACGCCTGCGCATCCGCCAGGACACAAGAAAAGGAGAATGAAATGAAGATCTATGACCGTAACCGCAATGTGCTGAATCTGGGTCAGCGCGTCATGATTGCCGCCACTGGCGCAGTCGATTTTCTGAAAGAGGCCCACACCGACAATATGACCCCCTATCAGGCGGAGCATGAGAAGTGCGTGCTGCTGGCAAACTCCGGTGAGCGCTACGCCCCCATCGAGTTGATTAGACTAGGCTGATCCCTTTCCCTGTCACCCTACTCTTTACAATTCACCCGACCGCCGCGCCCCATCTGGCGGCCGGGTTTCTGAGTTCCCCCCTTCATCCCACCAAATGCCGAAAAATTGAACCGGGTCACACCCCGACCGATTTGAGTGATTGTCAGCCAGCGCAGGCTCATGCGAACCTTTAAACCCCGTTAACTCACTAAAAAATAACGACTATGTTCAGGCAAATAATGATGAGTGCCGCCCTGCTGTCGGCGGCGCTGCTTTCCGGTTGTGCTTCCGTACCTATGGCCGATGCCACCGCAGACGCTCAGGCCAAGCAGTTTGTGGCGCCCAAGGATGCGGCCAACCTCTATATCTATCGCAACGAGACCTTCGGTGCCGCCGTCAAAATGCCGCTGCTGGTGGATGGTATGGCGGTCGGCGATACCGTGGCCCACACCTACATCCTCAAGCAGGTGACACCGGGCAGCCACACCATCACCTCCAAGTCGGAGAACGATGCCACCCTGACCCTCAGCACCGAGGCGGGTAAAAACTACTACGTCTGGCAGGAGGTCAAGATGGGCCTGCTAATGGCCCGCTCCAAGCTGAGCCAGGTCAGTGAGGAGGAAGGCAAGCAAGGGGTGATGGAGAGCAAGTTGGTCAAGTGACCAGAGGCTTCCACCAAAAACAAGGCGTAGCTCCACCAGTTACGCCTTTGCCCGAAAGTGAGTGTTCCAGATTTCCTGTCCATGTAGGTTCGATTAGCGAAGCGTAATCGGACGATCGCGTAAGTAACATCCGCATCATCACGGCCCGCAAGCAGATCGAAGTGAGGCAAGGCTATGCTTGGCTTTTCAGTCTCAACGAGGGGAAAGGGATGGCCAATTGGCGGCGGGCATGGTGGCCCGGAGGAACCTGGTTCTTTACCGTCAACCTGCTGGAGCGGCGCAACAACCGGTTGCTGGTGGAGCAGATCGACCTGCTGCGCCGCAGCGTTGCCAAGGTGCAACAGGCTCACCCCTTCGCCATTCACGCATGGGTGGTGTTGCCCGACCATCTCCACTGCATTCTCTCTTTGCCGGAGGGGGACACCGATTTCCCCCTGCGTTGGCGGCTGATCAAAAGCCACTTTTCCCGCGCCCTGCCGGTCAATGAGCGGCGCAGCCAGACGCGGCTACGTCACGGGGAGCGGGGCATCTGGCAACGCCATTATTGGGAACACCTGATCCGGGATGAGCAGGATTACCGCCGCCATATGGATTACGTCCATATCAACCCGCTCAAACATGGTCATGTCACGCGGGTGGCAGATTGGCCGTATTCCACCTTCCATCGTTACGTGGCGAATGGCGTCTATCCGCCGGATTGGTGCGGGTCGGTGGATGGGGTGGGGGGATTGGAGTAAATCTATCAAGGGTTATGCCAATGTGAACGTCCGATTACGCGATCGTCCGATTACGCTTCGCTAATCGAACCTACGGTCCTACCTACCGTAAGAAAGAATCTGGGGTACATAAATACTGTGCTTCAAATCGATCTTTAATTTGTAGGAAGCTAAAGCGAATGCTGCATTCAAGGACTTTTCTGCTGAATCCTTATCCACTTTCTCATTTCGATGAGCAAAACCATTACGTGCATTCTTAGCTTGCGTTATCAATGCAATAACAGATGAATACTCACGATAGTTAGCAGTGCTTTGTACTTTTGATAGCATGTCATCGAACTTCGGTGAGTTCCCATTTTTATTCATGTTGCCATTTGCTTCTCTTAAGAAAATATCAAGTATGATATGCTCTATGATAAACCAAGAGAGAATTAATGAGGTGCTGTAGTCACTATTTAAATACTCGCTTTCAGATTTTGATAGAGTGTTTAAGCATTCAATTCCCTTCTCATCTAAACGTTCTAAAACATCAAAAGCCTTTTTGTATGCATCAACATAAATTTGGCCATCTCGACTTTCTAATTCTTTGAACTCAAGATTCATAGCTGAGGTTACATTAGGGCATGTCGGGATGAATGTTGTTGGTTCATCGAGGTTTTGACCGCTTTCACCGAAGAATTTCATGCACATGGTTTCATGAAGGGTGATTTCTATTGGGATAATTGGCGTGGCACAGCCTGAAGTGTAATCCTTTGATGTCAAAGCTAGTAGATAGTTAAAGACATTAGCGACCTTAATTAAATTTTTACGCAATTCAACAGTTTTGAAAAAGTCATCCTGTTGTGTTGTTGCTAGTCTCTTTGTGTTGCTTGATATCCAAACCATACCCGGTCTTGTTACTATTATAGAAAGATCTTTCCCTTCAGCAGCAAAAACCACATCTCTTATAAAAAGAGATTTATTTTTTCTGGTATTAAAGTCATACCAATGCTCATCAGCATCTACTACAACCCAAACATATGGTTTTGGTGTAAAACCTAAAAAGTAAACGTTATTCATTAGCGTTGCCTGGTAATTAATTTGAATGCATTAATAACACTTGTTGTAACCTGATGCCAGCATCGTAGGTTCGAATAGCGAAGCGTATTCGGACGATCGCGTATTTAAAGTTGTCGCGATAGGCAATATAAAAATCAACCCGGCCTAAGCCGGGTTGGTTTTTTCAAAAAGCAGGAAAAATCAGAGTGCTTCCAATCTGGCATACGCCGTCACCAGCCACTTGGCGCCGACGTCATCGAACTGGATCTGCACCCGGCTCTGCTGGCCGACCCCTTCGAAGTTGAGCACGATTCCTTCCCCGAATTTCGGATGGAGCACCCGCTGGCCGAGCTTGATGCCGCTGGCGTCAAAGCTTTGCTGCACCTCGTTCTGGCTAAAGCGGCCGTACTGGGTGGGGCGGCTGACCTGAGTGCGCAGCCGGATCTCTTCCAGACACTCGGCGGGCATTTCGCGGATAAAGCGGCTCGGCTTGTGGAACATCTCGCGGCCGTAGATGCGGCGGCTCTCGGCATAACAGATGTAGAGCTTCTCCATGGCGCGGGTCATGCCGACGTAACAGAGGCGGCGCTCCTCTTCCAGCCGGCCCGACTCCTCGGTGGATTGCTGGCTGGGGAACATCCCCTCTTCGACGCCGACCAGCAGCACCAGCGGGAACTCCAAGCCCTTGGCGCTGTGCAAGGTCATCAGCTGCACCGCGTCGGCATATTCGTCCGCCTGATTCTCGCCGGACTCCAGCGCCGCGTGGGCGAGGAAGGCGGAGAGATCGCTCATATCTTCCAGCTCGTCCGGGCGCTGGTACTGGCGGCAGGCGGTGACCAGTTCGTCCAGGTTCTCTACCCGCGCCTGGGATTTCTCGCCTTTTTCCGCCAGATACATCGCCTTGAGGCCGGAGTTCTGGATGGCGATATCAGCCTGCTGGTGCAGCGGCAGCAGGGAGACCTGCTCCTCCAGCGCGTCGATCAGCTCGACAAAGCCGCGCACCGCGTTGCCGGCGCGACCGGTCAGCACCTTGTCATTGAGCAGCGCCTTGGCCGATTGCCACAGGTTGAGCCCCTGATCGCGGGCGTTGCCGCGCAGGATCTCGAGGGTGCGATCGCCGATGCCACGGGTCGGGGTGTTGACCACCCGCTCGAAGCTGGCGTCGTCGCCACGGTTGTTGATAAGCCGCAGGTAGGCCATGGCGTCTTTAATTTCCTGCCGTTCGAAGAAGCGCAGGCCGCCGTAGATGCGGTAGGGCATGGCGTCCTGCATCAGTGCCTCTTCCAGCACCCGCGACTGGGCGTTGGAGCGATAGAGAATGGCGCAGTCGGCCAGGAGGCCACCTTTTTCCTTCCAATCCTTGAGGCGGCCGACCACGAAGCGCGCTTCGTCCACCTCGTTGAAGGCGGCGTACAGCGAAATCGGCTCGCCCTCGGCCCCTTCGGTCCACAGTTCTTTACCAAGGCGCTCGGCGTTGTTGGCGATGACGCTGTTGGCCGCTTTGAGGATATTGGCGGTGGAGCGGTAGTTCTGCTCGAGGCGGATGGTCTCGGCGCCCTGATAGTCGGTCAGGAAGCGCTGGATGTTCTCGATCTTGGCGCCGCGCCAGCCGTAGATGGACTGGTCATCGTCGCCGACGATCATCACCTTGCCGCTGTTGCCCGCCAGCATCCGCAGCCAGGCGTACTGGATGCCGTTGGTATCCTGAAACTCGTCCACCAGGATGTTCTGGAAGCGGTCGCGGTAGTGCTCGAGGATGTGCGGCTTGTTCAGCCACAGCTCGTGGGCGCGCAGCAGCAGCTCGGCAAAGTCCACCAGACCGGAGCGATCGCAGGTCTCCTGATAGGTCTTGTAGATCTGCTGATAGGTGCGGGTGACGGGGTCACCGTAGAGGTCGATGTCGCCGGGACGGAGGCCTTCGTCCTTCTTGCCGTTGATGTAGCCCATCACGGCGCGCGGGGCCCAGTGCTTCTCGTCGAGGTTGAGCGCCTTGAGCACCCGGCGAATGAGACGGTACTGGTCGTCGGAGTCGAGGATCTGGAAATCCTGCGGCAAGCCCGCATCAAGATGGTGGGCCCGCAGCAGGCGGTGGGCGATGCCGTGGAAGGTGCCGATCCACATGCCGCGCACGCCGTCGCCGATCACCTTCTCGACCCGGCCGCGCATCTCGGCCGCCGCCTTGTTGGTAAAGGTGACCGCGATGATGGAGAAGGGTGAACAGCGTTCCACCTGCATCAGCCAGGCGATACGGTGCACCAGCACCCGGGTCTTGCCCGAACCGGCACCGGCCAGCACCAGCAGGTTGCTGCGGGGCGCCGCAACGGCATCTCTTTGCTTGTCGTTGAGCCCGTCGAGCAGGGTTGAAACGTCCATCACCACTCCTGTTTATTTATACAGGCGGGGATTATACGGCCATCCCCCCTGCCAGACCAAATCCAAACTCGGGGGGAAGGGAGAGATGGGGGCTTGCAGGGGGGCCGATGCGGCCATTTTTGGCTGGCGCAGAGAGAGGAGGACGGGGAGGTTTCCAGCTGTAGCCAATCCTTGCTCGTGCGGTTTGTGGGGATTTTGCGAGCCGGATCACGGGCTTGCCGGGGGGCTGGATGAATAAGAGGGGAAAACGGTTTACAGTAACTTGCTGAACAATAAGAGAAATGTCGTTTGGGTCTTTTGGTTGTTAGCATAAAAAACTGAAAAGTAGCTAAAAAACAACTGCTTATAAGGTTATTTGCTTAGAATTCAAACCGTTAACGCAAACGTTTTTCCCTTATCATTTGCTTGACCCGCATCGGGGCTGACTTAGAGTAAGCCTGCGTGCTAGATAGCCTGCTCTGACAGGCAAGCAAGTTCCCTCACTTAATAACAATCAAGGATACGATCGTGACTAAAGTGCTCAAACTGGCCACCGTGGCCTCCCTCACTCTCGCTGCTCTCTCTGCTCAGGCTGCTTCCGAGCCGGCCGTGATCTATGACACCGCGGGCAAGTACGACAAATCATTCAACGAAGCCGTGTTCCGTAACGGCGTCGAGCTTTACAACAAGGACAAAGGGGTAAAGGTCAAAGAGTTTGAGCCCCAGAACGAAGCCCAGCGCGAGCAGGGTCTGCGTCGTCTGGCCAGCCGTGGCAACGGCCCGATCGTAGCGGTCGGCTTCAACATGGGTTCTGCGGTAGAGAAGGTTGCGACCGAATTCCCGAAAACCCAGTTCACCATCATCGACATGGTGGTCGACAAGCCGAACGTCCAGTCCGTCATCTTCAAGGAGCATGAAGGTTCCTTCCTGGTGGGCGCACTGGCTGCCATCGCCTCCAAGAGCGGCAAAGTCGGCTTCGTGGGTGGCATGGATATCCCGCTGATCCGCAAATTCCAGTGCGGTTACGAGCAGGGTGCCAAGTTCGTCAATCCGAAGATCGAAGTGTTCCAGAACATGGCGGGCTCTACCCCGGCCGCGTTTGCTGACCCGGCGAAAGGTGCCGAGCTGGCCAAGTCCCAATTCGCCAAGGGCGCTGATGTGGTTTACGCCGCAGCCGGCGGTACCGGTATCGGTGTCTATCAGGCAGCCAAGGACAGCGGCAAGTTCGCCATTGGTGTGGACTCCAACCAGAACCACCTGCAACCGGGCACCATGCTGACCTCCATGGTCAAGTCTGTGGGGCTGGCCGCTTACCAGACCTGGGATGACGCTGCCAAAGGCGAGTGGAAGCCGGGTATCAAGAACTTGGGTCTGGCCGAAGGCGGTGTGGATTGGGCGCTCGACAAGGACAACGAGAAGCTGATCACCCCGGAAATGAAAGCCAAGGTGGATGCCATCAAGGCTGAAATCATCGCTGGCAAGGTCAAGGTTCATGACTACATGAGCGATAACACCTGCAAATACTAATTAGATAGTTGCTACGACTCTCAACGCACCACCGGCCCGCACGGGCCGGTTTTTAGTCTTATTTCATGAAACGCAGGGCTGCATCATGGACCAGACAGATCGCTATGCCATCGAATTAAGAGGTATCGATAAGCGGTTCGGCGAAGTGTACGCCAACAAGCTGATCGACCTTAAGGTTCGCAAAGGCAGTATCCACGGCATTGTCGGCGAAAATGGCGCCGGTAAGTCCACCCTGATGAGCATCATTTATGGTTTCTACCATGCCGACAAAGGCGAGATGCTGATCGACGGGAATCCTTTCAAACCCCATGGCTCACAAGATGCGATTGCCGCAGGCGTGGGCATGGTTCACCAGCACTTCATGCTGGTCAATAACTTCACCGTATTGGAAAACGTCATCCTCGGCGCTGAGAACGGCTGGCACCTTCAGCAGAGCGTGGCGTCAGCCGAAAAGCTGCTGGGCGAACTGGCGCGGGATTATGGCCTCGACGTGCCGTTGCACGAGAAGGTCGAAGATCTGCCGGTTGGCTTGCAACAGCGGGTCGAAATTCTCAAGGCGCTCTATCGCGGCGCCCGCATCCTGATCCTCGACGAGCCGACCGGGGTGCTGACCCCGCAAGAGGCGGATCACCTGTTCGAGGTGCTGAAAAAACTGCGGGATCAGGGGGCGACCATCATCCTTATCACCCACAAGCTGCGGGAGATCCTGGCCATTACCGATCAGGTTTCCATCATGCGCCGTGGCGAGATGGTGGCCCACGTCGCCACCAAGGATACCGACAAGGAGCAACTGGCCGAACTGATGGTGGGCCGCAAGGTGCGCCTCAAGGTCGACAAGGGGCCAACTCAGCCCGGTGAAGCCAAGCTGAAGATCGAAGGGCTCAGCTACGTCGACGCCAGCAAGGTGGAGCGGGTCAAATCGGTCAGCTTCGAGGTGCGGGCCGGTGAAGTGGTCGGCATCGCCGGGGTCTCAGGCAACGGCCAGTCCGAACTGCTCAGTCTGCTTGGCGGCATTCTCAAGCCGAGCAAGGGTGGCTTTACCATCAGCAGCCGCAGCGGCGTGCACAAGGTGAGCGCGGAGCACCCGGCCGATCCCGAGCTGGTGCGCAACTACGGCCTCGGCCATGTGCCGGAAGATCGCCACAAGATGGGTCTGATCAACCGCTTCGAGGCGAAAGAGGCCTTTATCCTCGGTTATCACCGCCGCCCGCAATACAACAAGGGGTGGCTGCAGAACAAGGAGGCGATCCAGCAGGATTGTCAGGCCAAGATGGAGAAGTGGGACGTGCGCCCGCCCCATCCCGATCACAAGACCGCCAACTTCTCCGGTGGCAACCAGCAGAAGCTGGTGATCGCCCGTGAAGTGGAGCAGGACCCGGATGTGCTGTTGATCGGCCAGCCGACCCGCGGGGTCGACATCGGCGCCATCGAGTATATCCACCAGCAGATCATCGCCATGCGTGACAAGGGCAAGGCTGTCTTGCTGGTCTCGGTGGAGCTGGACGAGATCATGAGCCTCGCAGACCGGATTCTGGTGATTGCCGACGGTCGCATCGTCGGCGAGCTGGATGGTGCTAAGGCGGATGAGCGCACCATTGGTCTGATGATGGCGAACATAGTGCCGGACGAAGTTGCCAAGGAGGCCCACTGATGAGCCAAGTACGTATTCCTGCCTGGGTCTCCGTAGGCGTCTTGTCTGCGGTCAACATCCTGCTGGCCTTCCTGGTGTCGGCCATTCTGTTCTACTACCTCGACATCAACCCGGTCGATGCCGCCAAGATCATGTGGTACGGCGCGTTCGGCACCGGTGAAGGGGTCGGCTTCACCCTCTACTACGCAACCGGCTTTATCTTTACCGGTCTGTCGGTGGCGGTCGCCTTCCACGCCGGTCTGTTCAATATCGGTGGTGAAGGTCAGGCCTATATCGGCGGGCTCGGTGTCGGTCTGGTCTGTCTGACGCTCGGCGATGTGCTGCCGTTTGCCCTGCTGTTGCCGCTCTCCATCATTGCCGGTGGTCTGTTCGGTGCGGCCTGGGCTTTTATTCCGGCCTGGCTGCAAGCCAAGCGCGGCAGCCATATCGTGATCACCACCATCATGTTCAACTTCATCGCCGCCTCGCTGATGGCCTATCTGCTGGTTGAGGTGTTCAAGCCGCCCGGTTCGATGGCGACCGAGAGCAAGGTGTTTGCCGAGGCAAGCTGGCTGCCCAAGATGAGCGGGATGGCGAGCCTGTTCGGGATGGATATCCCCAACAGCCCCCTCAATATCAGCTTCTTCTGGGCGCTGATCTGTGCGGCGCTGGTGTGGGTCTTTATCTGGCACACCCGCTGGGGTTACGAGATCCGCTCGGTCGGCGCCAGCCAGAGCGCCTCCGCCTACGCCGGTATCTCCTATCCCAAGGTGGTGATCCTGGCGATGGTGATCTCCGGCATGCTGTCGGGCTTCTTTGCCCTCAACGTGCTGCAGGGTGAGCTGCACCAGATCAAGCTCAACTTCGTGGAAGGGTTCGGCTTCACCGGTATCGCGGTGGCGCTGATGGGGCGCAACCATCCGGTCGGCGTCATCATCGCCAGCCTGCTGTTCGGTTTCCTCTATCAGGGGGGCGCAGAGCTCAGCTTCGAGTTCGGTGTCGACCGCAACATCGTGGTGGTGTTGCAGGGTCTGGTGATCCTGTTCTGTGGCGCCCTTGAGCACATGATGCGTCCGCGCATCGAGCAGCTCTATCTGGCGTTTGCCAACCGCTCAGCCGCGCAAGCTAAAGGAGTCTGATCATGTTTGAAATTCTGATCCTGATGCTGGATGCGACCATCCGTACCGCGCCGCCGCTTATTCTGGCCGCCATGGCGGGCATGTTCTGCGAGCGCTCCGGGGTGGTCAACATCGCGCTGGAAGGCAAACTGCTGGCGGCGGCGTTCGCCAGCGGTGCGGCGGCGGCGGTCTCCGGTTCTGCCTGGATAGGTCTGGGTGCCGGGGTGGGTGTCTCCATCCTGTTTGCCCTGATGCACGGCTTTGCCACCATCACCCACCGCGGTGATCAGGTGGTGAGCGGCATGGCCATCAACATTCTGGCGGCCGGTCTGACCGTCACCCTGGGCCGTTACTGGTTCGATCAGGGTGGCCAGACACCGGCGCTCTCCGGTGATGCCCGTTTCGCCCCCATCGATCTGCCCTATGCCAAGGAGTTGTGGGATGTGCCGGTGATCGGCCAGCTCTACAGCGAGCTGCTGAGCGGCCACTCCCTGCTGGAGTACGTGGCGTTCGCCTGCGTGCCGCTGGCATGGTGGGTGATGTTCCGTACCCGCTTCGGTCTGCGGCTGCGGGCGGTGGGCGAGGCGCCCGCAGCGGTCGATACCGCCGGTATCTCTGTGGTGCGGATGCGCTATACCGCGCTCCTTATCGGCGGCCTGCTGGCCGGTATCGGTGGCACCTATCTGGCGGTGGCCCAGACGGCCCAATTCATCCCCAACATGAGTGCGGGCAAGGGCTTTATGGCGCTGGCGGCGCTGGTGTTCGGCAAGTGGCGCCCATGGAATGCCATGGCCGCCTGTCTGCTGTTCGGCTTCCTCGATGCGGTTGCCATCCGGCTGCAAGGGGTCAGCATCGGTGGTTTCGCCATTCCGGTGCAGGCCATCGAGGCACTGCCCTACATCCTGACCGTGTTCCTGCTGGCCGGTTTTATTGGCCGCGCGGTGGCACCGAAGGCACTTGGTACACCTTATGTGAAGGAGCGGGAGTAGCGCCCTCTATCGCGATACTCCCACCCACGCAAATAACGGCAGGCCCACTTCGGTGGGCCTGTTTTTTTATGGGCGGTATGGGGCAGACCAGCCGGGATCTGGATGGTTCTACAGAGGGAGGCGATGGTGTGAAGGGATAAAGGGGCTGCGTGAGTTGCTGCGGGTAGCGGCTGGCTTACAGGTGCATATCCCGCTGCCAGTACCATTAAAAACCCCCTCTTATCAGGAGGGGGTTGCAGAGGTTATTGCCGGATGAACCCTGAGGCTCAGGGAGCCAGCACCAGCTTGTAGACGCCAAAGCCGGGGTGTTTGGCATCGGTGGGCGGCAGGGTCTCTACATAGTTCAGCTTGCCACCGGTCAGGGCTTGCGCCTCGCTGCGTGGCGAGCTGTAGATGCGCAGATCCAGATTGGCGGGCAGGGGGGCCAGCTGCCAGTTGTTGTCTGCCGGGGGCTCGAAACCGGCCGGATTCTTCTCTGCCAGATCCTTGAGGTATTCGGAGAGCACTTCGCGGGTTTCGAACTGATCTTCATGGACGATCACCTTGGCGTTGATGCCCGGGAAGTTGCCACCACCGCTGGCGCGGTAGTTGTTGGTCACCACGTAGAACATCTGGGCCGGGTCGATCGCCTTGCCCTGATAGGTGAGGTTGGTGATGCGGTAGCTGTCGCTCACCTTGTTGCCATCCACATCGTAACGGGCGGGTTTGGTCACATCGACCTGATAGTTCACCCCGTCGATCACGTCGAAGTTGTAGGTGCGGTACTTCTCGTTCACCAGCCACTGGGTGGCGGTGCTGGCGGCATCGATCTTGTTGAACTGGACGGCGCTCTTCTCCAGCCACTCCTGTACGGTCGCGCCATTGATGGCGACCACCTGCAGGGTGTTGGGGTAGACATAGAGGTCGGCCACGTTGCGCAGGGAGATATCGCCAGCCGGTACATAGGTGAAGTCGGTCGGGCCGTTGCGACCGCCACGGAATGGCGCGGCGGCGGAGAGGATGGGCCATTTCTCCTTGAGCTGACCATCCTGTTGCAGTTTCTTGGCATGCCACAGCTGAGCGTCGCTGACGATCTGGATGGAGGGGTCATCCTGCACCAGCGCGAAGAAGCTGTGGATTGGCTTGGTGATCTTGCTGAGGGGCTCGTCCAGCCACTGGTTGGCCTGCTCGTGCTCGGCAATGACCTGATCGACTACCGCCTGATCTTCGGTGTTGCTGGCGCTGCTGTCGATTTTGCGCAGCTGGGACTTGCTGGAGGCCACTTCCCAGCGACCCTCTTTCCAGGTCATGTGCAGGTCGATGATGCCGAGGTGGTTGCCCCAGACGCCCGGCATCACGGTCGGTACGCCCGCTAGGGTGCCTTTCTCGTTGTCCACGTCGGTCATGTTGGGGTAGTCACCCGGGAAGGTGCGGTGGGCATGGCCCAGCAGCAGGGCATCAACCCCCTTCACCTTGGCCAGCGGCAGTGCGGCGTTCTCCATCATGGGTTCGCGCGGGTCACCTATGATGCCGGTGTGGGCCACGACCACGACGATGTCTGCACCCTTGGCGCGGATTTCGGGTACATAGTGCTCGGCGGTCTCGACCATATCGGCCACCACCACCTTGCCTTCCAGATTGCGTTTGTCCCACTGGGTGATCTGGGGCGGAGTCAGCCCCAGCACCCCGACCTTGATGGTCTGGGTATTGCCGTTGGCATCCTTCACCTGACGATCCAGCACCACATAGGGTTTGAACTTCTGCTTGCTCCAGTCGATGGTGCCCTTGCCATCACGGCTGAAGGCATCGGCCTGGAAGACGTTGGCGTTGATGTAGGGGTAGTTGGCCCCTTTCAGGGTCTCTGAAAGGAAGTCGAGACCGAAGTTGAATTCGTGGTTGCCCAGGTTGCCGACATCATAGCTCATGGTGTTGAGCGCCTTGATGGCGGGGTGGGTCTGCTTGCTCAGCCACTGCTGTTTGACCTGCTGGTCGTGGATATAGTCGGCCAGCGGGGTGCCCTGGATCAGGTCGCCGTTGTCGATCAGCAAGTTGTTGGCGTTCTCTTCGCGGGCCTTGCGGATCAGCACAGCGGTGCGGGCAAAGCCCAGCGAGGCATCCGGCTTGTTCTGGTAGTAGTCGTAGCTCAGCAGGTTGGAGTGGATATCAGAAGTTTCGATCAGCCGCAGGGTGAGATCACCGGGGGCCTGAGAGTTGTTGTCATCACAGCCGGACAGCAAAAAGATAACTGCCACCGCGCTCAGTTTGAGGGTGGTTTTCATTGTTGGATTCTCTTGTTATGGGTATGCCAGCGTGGTGCATTCTATCGACAGCAAAAGAATCCGATTGTGAGCAGGCTGGCAATTCGGGCTAATTACCCTCCTGTTAATAGAGTTATGACTCTGATTTTAATCTCTTTTTTTGTCTTTCTTTAGGGCCGCCACCCTCAACGCTATTTCACTGTTAGTCACCCTGTTGTCGTCACCGCTATGCGGTCGGGGCAAGCTGCGTGGCCAAGCGCTTCTGCGAGGCTGTAATGGTTGGTTACAGATCTCCATTCGACTGATAGATGACCTTTCCCTTAAATTCAGCGGCGATTGATTGCATCTAAAAAATTACAAAGCGACAGCAAGGAATAAAACCTCATGAAAATGCACAACAAAGCGCTGCTGGCCATCGCCTGCGCCGCCGCCCTGTCTGCCTGTGACAGCGAAAAAGCTGCCAACAGCATCGCCAAACGGGTGCCACTGGCCCTGCCGGAGGCGGGTCTTTACCAAGCGAATCTGATGAGCCGCGACGGCGACAAGGCGACGCCGCGCATGATCAAGGATCTGGATGGTCTGGCGCTGGTCTACCCGAAGGGTGAAACCGTGCAGCACTGGGGTGTCTGGGTGGATCATCTGGTGGGCAAGGTCGAGACCAACAGCCAGTGGCTGGGTCAGGCTGACCAGAAAGCCGACAAAGACGGGATCTACCCGGTGCAGTTGATCCGCAACAGCGAACGGCTCGGCACCAGCACGGCGCTCAGCTCGGTGACCAACGACCACAACCTCATCACCTTCCAGGATCAGCCGGTCATCGATCTGCAGGGCAAGGAGATCAAGCGCTGGGTTTTTGATTTCACCCGCACCGGCACCAAGTTCTCCGACAACTCCCCCATCTATTCCGGTTTCAGCGGTCATGTGGCGGTGACAGCCCTGACCACCAAAGCGGTGACCACGGCCAGCTGGAGTGCCACGGGCAGCGATGGCTTCAGCAGCGACATGGTGGGCAAGGTGGATACCACCAACAACGGCGGCAAGCTGACGGTAGCGATCGAGTTCCCGGCGGCAGGTTGTACGCTGGTGGGCGAGGGGAGTGCCACTGCAGGGTTGAGCAAGCTGACCATGACCGGGTTTGGCAAATGCAACTTCAAGCAATCCGCTGCCGCCACGCCGATCGAAAACCTCTGGAATGCCGCTCTGGCCCGGGCGATGGATAACAGCGTTGCCTATGTCACCACCTTTACCACGGATGCCAAAAAAGAGGCGCTGGTCATCGGCTTCCCCGACACCAATGGCTTTCTGATCACCGCTGACAAGCGATAAGCAGCTAACGGCAGGGGCGGGCAAACGCGCCTGAAACAACAAGGGAGCCAATGGCTCCCTTGTTGTTTTCAACGCACGGTTCACAGCAGGAACAGGGTCGCCAGCCCGAGGAAGATAAAGAAGCCGCCGGTGTCGGTGATGGCGGTGATCATCACGCTGGCTCCCACCGCTGGGTCGCGGCCGAGGCGGGTCATGGTCATGGGGATAATCACCCCCATCAACGCCGCCACCAGCAGGTTGAGCATCATGGCCAGGGTCATCACGGCGCCCAGCGCCGCATCCTGATAGAGCAGATAGGTGGCAATGCCCATGGTGCCGCCCCACACCAGCCCGTTGATAAAGGCGACGCCAAGTTCCCGCAGCAGCAGGAAGGAGAGATTGCCCGCCTGAATGTGCTGCAGCGCCAGCGCCCGCACTATCATGGTGATGGTCTGGTTGCCGGTGTTGCCGCCGATCCCGGCGACGATGGGCATCAGGGCCGCCAGTGCCACCAGCTGGGAGATGGTGTGCTCGAACAGGCCGATCACCCGCGAGGCGACAAAGGCGGTGCAGAGGTTGATGGCGAGCCAGGCCCAGCGGGTCTTGACCGCCTTGGAGACCGGGGCGAATACGTCTTCATCCTCGCTGATACCCCCCATCCGGCGCAGGTCGGTGTCACTCTCCTCATAGACCAGATCCACCACCTCTTCGACGGTGAGGCGGCCCATCAGCTTGCCCTTGCCATCCACCACGGCGGCGGAGAGCAGGTCATCCCGCTCGAAGGTGCGGGCCGCCGCTTCGTCGTTATCCTCCGGATCGAAGGTGACCGGATCCCGCTCCATCACGTCGCTCACCAGGGTGGCGGGTTTGTGCAGCAGTACAGTGGTGAGCGGCAGCTCCCCCAGCAGATGGTTGCGTCGATCGATGACGAACAGCTTGTCGGTGTTGGCGGGGATCTTGCCGCGCAGCCGCAGATAGCGCTGCACCGTGGCGAGCGTCACCTCGGGGCGGATGGTGATGATCTCGAAGTCCATCATGGCGCCGACGGTGTGCTTGCCGTAGCGGATCACCTCGCGCACCCGATCCCGCTCGGCGGGGGCCATATAGGTGAGCAGCCGCCCCATCAGGTTGCGTGGCAGGTACTGGCCCAGATAGATCTGATCGTCGATATCCAGGGTGCGCAGGGCGTGCAGCAGCTCCTTGTCGCTCATTCCGCTGATGAGGCTGTCCCACACCGTCTCCGACGCTTCGACCAGGATCTGGCCGCGCTTCTCCTCCTCCACCAGTGCCCACAGGGCATGACGCTCATCGGGCGGCAGCGACTCCAGCGCATCGGCGACGTCGGCGGCAGGCAACCCGTTGACCAGCGTTGTGAGTTCGCAGGTCTGATCGCGCTGCTCGGCATCCTGCACCACCTGCGGATCGAGCAGGCTGTCGGTGAGGGCATCATCGCGCAGCAGCAGAGTGAGAATGCGGGATCTGTCATCCGCGCGCTGCCGGGCGCTGTTCTTGATGGGAAGAGACATGGGATGAATTCCTGAGATGGTAGCCAAGGGCTCAATGCCCATAGGATACCAGACTTAAAACAACAGGTTATGACCGTGATGGGAGAAGAGGGGGGTAAAAGTGAGGCCACCTGCTGGTGGCCTCATGGTGAGTTGCCGAGGATACCTCAGGCGAGGGCTCGCTGGCGCTGTGATGCCTCGCCAAACCAGGCGAGCCGGTCGGCCAGGGTTACCACAGAACCCACCATGATCAGCGCCGGGCTTTCGACCCCCACCGCCAGCGCGGGCAACTGGTCTAGGGTGCCACGAATGACCCGCTGGCAGGGCTGGGTGCCGCGTTCGATCAGCGCCACCGGGGTGTTGCCTGCCTTGCCGTGAGCCAGCAGCTGCTCGCGGATGGTGGCACAGGATGAGAGCCCCATGTAGAAGACCAGCGTCTGCTTGTCTTTGGCCAGCAGCGGCCAGTCGAGATCCCGGGCGCCCCCCTTGCCGTGAGCGGTGACGAAACGCACGCTCTGGGCGTGATCGCGGTGGGTGAGCGGAATGCCGGCGTAGGCGGCGCAGCCGCTGGCCGCAGTGATCCCCGGCACCACCTGAAAGCCGATGCCGCTGCCGACCAGCGTCTCCAGCTCCTCGCCGCCACGGCCGAAGATAAAGGGGTCGCCCCCCTTCAGCCGCACCACCCGTTGCCCCTTCTGCGCCTCCTCCAGCAAGAGCTGGTTGATCCCCTCCTGCGGCACGCAGTGGTTGCCCGCCTGCTTGCCGACGAAGATGCGCTTGGCATCCCGGCGCACCAGCGCCATCACCTCGTCGGAGACCAGTCTGTCATAGACCACCACGTCAGCCTGCTGCATCTGGCGCAGGGCGTGCAGGGTGAGCAGGCCCGGATCGCCGGGGCCAGCTCCCACCAGCACTACTTCGCCAGCGCTCTGGCTTTCGTCGGCAAACAGGTTGTCGGCCAGCTGGTGGGCAGAGGCGCTATCGCCCCGCGCCAGCGCCTGACCGAGCCGATCCGCCCCGAGCAGCCGCTCCCAGAAGCGGCGCCGCTCGCCCATGCTGGCGAAGCGGGCCTTGACCCGATCCCGCAGGCTGCCGGCAAAGGTCGCCACGGCCCCCAGATGTTGCGGCAGCATAGCTTCCAGTTTTTCCCGCAGCAGCCGGGCCAGCACCGGCGCCTTGCCACCGGAGGAGATGGCTACCATCAGCGGTGAGCGGTCGATGATCGACGGCATGATGAAGCTGGAGCGTTTCGGGTCATCCACCACGTTGGCAAAGATCCGCGCCTGATTGGCGCTCTGGTAAACCAGCGCATTCACCTCGCGCCGATCGGTTGCTGCCACCACCAGCCACTTGCCCGCCAGTTGCTGCGGTGCAAATTCACCCGCCAGCCACTCGATGCTCCCGTTGGCAGCCAGTTCCGCCAGCTCGGGGTCGAGCTCGGGTGCTACGACTGTGAGGTGGGCACCGGCATCCAGCAGCAGGCGCGCCTTGCGCTCCGCTACCTCGCCGCCGCCGACCAGCAGCACGGGTTTGTTGTCGAGTCGGCAAAAGATGGGCAAGTAGTCCATGGGGCCTCCGGATCAGGCGGTTCGGGTCTGGTTGGCGGTGCTGGTGGTCTCGCTCATTGCGACCGGGCGCTCCGCCTTGGGGGTGGCATACCAGTAGCCGAGGCCCATAAAGAGGACGCCGGAGACGGTGTTGCCCAGGGTCACCCACAGCAGGTTGTGGCCGATGCCGCCCAGGGTATAGGCATCGGAGTGGGCGCCGAACCAGGAGAGGGCGAACAGGGTCATGTTGGCGATGGAGTGCTCGTAGCCGGAGGCGATAAAGGCCAGCAGGCACCACCAGATAGCGATGAAGCGGGCAGCCCCTTCGGTGCGCAGCGCCATCCAGATGGCGAGGCAGACCAGCCAGTTGCAGAGGATCCCCTTCATAAACAGGGTCAGCGCCGGGGCCTGGGTTTTGGCCAGCGCCACCTTGTGGGCCAGACTGCCTGCGTCCGGCAGCAGGCTGCCGCCGTAGGAGTAGATCAGAGCCACCACAACGGAGCCAATCAGATTGCCCGCCCAGGTCTGCGGCAGGATGCGCAGCAGGTCGGCCATGGTGATCTTGCCCGTCTTCACCCCGAAGGTGAGGAACATGGTGTGGCCGGTAAACAGCTCGGAGCCGGCGATGATGACGAGCGTCAGGGCGATGCCGAAGGTGGCCCCCATCACCAGCGGCCGTATGGCGGGATCCACCAGATTACCGAGGGTGAAGATGAGGATGATGCCGAGGCCCACATAGGCCCCCGCCATGGCGGAGCTGAGCCAGAAGCCGAGCTTGTCGCTGCGCTCGAAGCGGTTGATGCGGGCCGCGTTGGCGGCGCACTTGTTGATGGTTTCCGTGTACATCTTGTGAGTCCTTGAAAGGGCTGCCCACAGGCAGCCCGAAAGAGAGTGAAATCGGCGTTAGACGGCGACCCAGATCTGCTGGTCGCGTACTTCAACGGGGTAGCTTTGAACCGACATGGCGGGATTGTCGAAACAGTGGCCGTCGCTCAGGCGAAAGCGCTGCTTCTTGAGCGGGCTGGCCACCCAGAGTTCGCCGTCGTGTTCGCAGATCAGGCCCCGCGACAGCACGTTGGCGGCGAAGAAGGGATCCCGGTTGTCGATGGCGAACACCTCGGCGGCCGCGCTCGGGCGGAACAGGGCGATCTGGCGACCCTCAATGAGTGCGCAGACACCGGTTCCCGGCAGAATGTCGTTGAGTTGGCAGGCAAGTTTCATCATTTGGTCTCCACCTCGATCTGGTAGACGGGGATGCGCTCGGCCGGGGTCGCCGGTCGATGCTGGTCGCGTTCGGCGACGAACTGGACGTCCGGATCGCGCTTGTCGCTGTTGATGAAGTGGCTGAAGCGCTTGAGCGCCTCCTCTTCGTTGAGGGTGCGCGACCATTCGCACTCGTAGCTGTCGATGAGGGTCTGGATATCGCGCTCCAGCGTCTCGGCCAGCCCCAGCTTGTCGTCGACGATCACTTCGCGCAGGTAGTCGACGCCCCCTTCCAGATTGCCGAGCCAGACCGAGGTGCGCTGCAGTTTGTCGGCGCTGGTGACGTAGAACATCATAAAGCGGTCGATCAGCTTGATGAGGGTCTCTCGGTCGAGGTCAGACGCCAGCAGGTCGGCGTGGCGCGGCTTCATGCCGCCGTTGCCGCCCACATAGAGGTTCCAGCCAGCGTCGGTGGCGATGATGCCGACATCCTTGCCCTGCGCTTCCGCACATTCGCGGGTACAGCCGGAGACGCCGAACTTCATCTTGTGCGGGGTGCGAATGCCCTTGTAGCGGTTCTCGAGGAAGACCCCGAGGCCAACGCTGTCCTGCACGCCGAAGCGGCACCAGGTGCTGCCGACGCAGGTCTTGGCCATGCGCAGCGCCTTGGCGTAGGCCTGACCTGTCTCGAATCCTGCCGCCAGCAGCTTGCGCCAGATGGCGGGCAGATCATCCTTCTGGGCCCCGAACAGACCGATGCGCTGGGCGCCGGTGATCTTGGTGTAGAGCTTGTAGTCGCGGGCTACTTCGGCCACCGCCAGCAGCCCTTCCGGGGTCACTTCACCACCGGCCATGCGCGGGATGACGGAGTAGCTGCCGTCCTTTTGCATGTTGCCGAGGAAGATGTCGTTGGTGTCCTGCAGCGGGATATTGCGCGGGCTCAGCACATGCTCGTTCCAGCAGGAGGCGAGGATGGAGCCGACGGTCGGTTTGCACACCTCGCAGCCATAGCCCTGACCGTGTTTGGCCAGCAGTTCGTCGAAGCTCTTGATCCCCTCCACCTTGACCAGATGGAACAGCTCCTGACGGGAGTGGGGGAAGTGGGCGCAGAGGTGGTTGTTGACCTCGATGCCCTGCTTCACCAGTTCGGCGTTGAGCACCTGACTGATGAGCGGCACGCAGCCGCCACAGCCGGTACCGGCCTTGGTCTGCTGCTTGATGGCGGCCAGCGTGGTGTGACCCTCGGCCACCGCCTTGGCGATGTCGCCCTTGGAGACGTCGAAGCAGGAGCAGATCTGGGCGCTTTCCGGCAGGGCATCCACCCCCAGCGTCGGCTTGGCACCGGCGTAGGCGGGCAGGATCAGGGTGTCCGGGTGGCTCGGCAGCGGCAGGGCGTTGAGCATCATCTGCAGCAGGTTGCCGTAATCTTCCACGTCACCCACCAGCACGGCACCGAGCAATCGGCTGTTGTCCTCGCTCACCACGATCTTCTTGTAGACGCCGGCCTGATCGTCCTGGAACACATAGCTGTGGCTGCCCGGGGTGCGGCCGTGGGCATCACCGATGGAGCCGACGGAGACGCCGAGCAGCTTGAGCTTGGCGCTCATGTCTGCCCCTTCGAATCGGCTGTCGCCGCCGAGCAGATGGTCGACGGTGATCTGGGCCATCTTATAGCCCGGTGCCACCAGCCCGAAGAAGCGGCCCTGCCAGGCGGCGCACTCGCCGATGGCGTAGATGTCGGGGTCGGAGGTGAGGCAGTGATCGTCGATGACGATGCCGCCGCGCTCGGCGATGGCGAGATCACCGTAACGGCCGAGGGTATCTTGCGGGCGAATGCCGGTGGAGAAGACCACCACGTCCACTTCCAGCTGGCTGCCATCGGCAAAGGCGAGGCGGTGTTTCGCCTGCTCGCCGCCATGCATCAGGATCTCGCTGGTGCTCTTGCTGGTGTGTACCTGCACGCCCATGGATTCAATCTTGCGGCGCAGCAGCTGGCCGCCCTGACCGTCGAGCTGCTCGGCCATCAGTACCGGAGCAAATTCCACCACGTGGGTCTCTAGACCCAGTGCCTTGAGGGCACCGGCCGCTTCGAGGCCAAGCAGGCCGCCCCCGATCACCACTCCGCTCCTGCCACTTTTGGCGGCGCTGCGGATGGCTTTCAGATCCTCGATGGTGCGATAGACGAAGCACTCGTGGTGCTGACTGCCCGCAATGGGCGGCACCCAGGGGTAGGAGCCGGTGGCCAGCACCAGCTTGTCGTACCCGACCACAGTACCCTTGTTGGAGTGCACTTCGCGGTTGGCCCTGTCGATTTTTTTCACCGCTTCGCCGAGCAGCAGGCGGATGCCGTGCTTGTCGTAGAAACCGGGTTTGACGAGGGAGAGATCTTCGCTGGTGTGATGGGAGAAGTAGGAGGAGAGATGGACGCGATCGTAGGCGGGGCGGGGTTCTGCACCGAAGACGGTGATCTCGTAGCGGCCCGGGGCGGCCCGCTCGATCAACTCTTCGATGAAGCGGTGCCCCACCATGCCGTTACCCACAACGACCAGTCTGACTTTGCTCATGATTGCCTCTAGTTTGGAGTAATAAAACATCATTCTGGGGCTAGGCTACCCAGTCAGTCGGGGCGGGCAATTGATGCAAATCAAGTGTCTATTTATATATCTCATCAGGGGTAATTCGATAAAATTCAAAGATATACAAAAATAGGTATACCAGTTGAGTGTTTTGCAGCTGGGTGCGAGTGGGACATAGAGAGAAGGGGGCTATGTCTTAAAATGCAAAACGCCCCCATTTCTGGAGGCGTTTTTTTACAAACGGAACTGCGCTTACAGAATAAAGCGGCTCAGATCCTCATCCTCGACAAGCGCACCGAGGTGGGCGTTGACGTAGTCGGTGTCGATGACAAAGGTCTCGCCGGACTTCTCGGAGGCGTCATAGGAGATATCTTCCATCAGGCGCTCCATCACGGTGTGCAGACGACGGGCACCGATGTTCTCGGTACGCTCGTTGACCTGCCAGGCCGCTTCGGCCAGACGGCGGATGCCATCCTTGGTGAACTCGATATTGACCCCTTCGGTGGCCATCAGCGCCTTGTACTGATCGGTCAGGGAGGCGTTCGGCTCGGTCAGGATCCGCTCGAAGTCATCGGTAGTCAGCGCGGTCAGCTCGACCCGGATCGGCAGACGGCCCTGCAGCTCGGGGATCAGATCTGACGGCTTGGCGATCTGGAAGGCGCCGGAGGCGACAAACAGGATGTGGTCGGTCTTGACCATGCCGTGCTTGGTGTTGACGGTGCAGCCCTCGACCAGCGGCAGCAGGTCGCGCTGTACCCCTTCACGGGAAACATCGGGGCCCGAGCTCTCGCCGCGTTTGCAGATCTTGTCGATCTCGTCGAGGAAGACGATGCCGTTGTTTTCAACTGCGGCGATCGCTTTCTGCTTCAGCTCTTCCGGATTGACCAGACGGGCCGCTTCCTCTTCGATCAGCGTCTTCATGGCCTCTTTGACCTTGATCTTGCGCTTCTTCTTCTGGTTCTGGCCCAGGTTCTGGAACAGTCCCTGCAGCTGGTTGGCCATCTCTTCCATGCCCGGCGGGGTCATGATTTCGACGCCCATCGGGGAGGCGGAGAGCTCCAGCTCGATCTCCTTGTCATCCAGCTGACCTTCCCGCAGCTTCTTGCGGAAGATCTGGCGGGTGTTGGAGTTGTCGGCTTTCTCTTCCTCACCCCAGGTGTTGCGCGGGTTGGGCAGCAGGGCGTCGAGGATGCGCTCTTCGGCGGCCTCCTCGGCGCGGTATTTCATCTTCTCCATCTCGGTTTCGCGCACCAGCTTGATGGCGGCATCGGTCAGATCGCGGATGATGCTGTCCACTTCCTTGCCGACATAGCCCACTTCGGTGAACTTGGTCGCTTCCACCTTGATGAAGGGGGCGTTGGCCAGCTTGGCCAGACGACGGGCGATCTCGGTCTTGCCGACACCGGTCGGGCCAATCATCAGGATGTTTTTCGGGGTTACTTCATGGCGCATCTCTTCATCGAGTTGCATCCGGCGCCAGCGGTTGCGCAGGGCAACGGCAACGGCACGCTTGGCATCGGCCTGACCAATGATGTGTCTGTCCAGCTCGTGGACGATTTCTCTCGGGGTCATCTCGGACATGATGGTGTTCCTGTATCCGGGGCGGGCAGTGCCCGCCCCTTGGAGAATGGGGGTTGGCTGGTGGCCTTATTTGGCTGTGTAGTCCAGCACTTCGATGGTGTGGTTGCCATTGGTGAAGACGCAGATGTCGCCCGCAATCTTGAGGGACTTCTCGACAATGGTCCTGGCATCCAGCTCGGTGTTTTCCAGCAGGGCGATGGCGGCGGACTGGGCGAAGTTGCCGCCGCTGCCGATGGCGATGAGATCGTGCTCCGGCTGCACCACGTCACCGTTGCCGGTGATGATGAAGGATTTGTGTTCGTCGGCCACGGCCAGCAGCGCTTCGAGGCGGCGCAGGGCGCGATCGGTGCGCCAATCTTTGGCCAGCGCCACGGCGGCGCGCTCCAGATTACCCTGATGGGCCTGCAGTTTTGCTTCGAAACGCTCGAGCAGGGTGAAGGCGTCGGCGGTACCACCGGCAAAACCTGCCAGTACCTTGCCGTTATAGAGACGATGAACCTTGCGGGCGTTGCCCTTCATGACGGTATTGCCAAGAGAGACCTGGCCATCGCCACCGATGACGACCTGACCGTTGCGGCGAACTGAAACTATGGTAGTCACTTTACTTACCTCGCTTGAGCCGAATGACGGCCTGACTGTGCATGGCAAGAAAGATGGGGATGGCAAACGGGCTTTTCAACCCTGCCTTTGGTCGGGATAAACGGGGTAGCAATCAGGGTGGGTGCGAGTGACACCAAAAGAACAGGGCCGGGTGTTGCCACCCGGCCCTGCTGCAAACTATCCGCATTATTTTGTTTCAGACCAGACTACCGCTTGGCACACGATCACAGTTTGGCCATTGAACGTCGCCGAGGGAGAACCATACAGCGTGTAGCCTTGAGCTAGTGCCTCGCTGACACGAAAACAAAATGTCGCGTCATCAGGCCCAGTAATTAAGCGGTAAACCGGAAGGCCATTTGGTGGCTGTTTCGAATTTGTCATGCTCTGGTTCTCCTGCTGGTGACAGTATGCTAACCCTTCTTGGGAATGCAGCCGCTGATACCGGAGCTCTGCAGCTTGCTGTTGGCCGCGTCGGCGGCCGCCTTGCCGTTGAAGGGGCCCACCATCACCTTGTAGACGGTACCGTTGGCGCCATTGATCACCTGCAGGCTGGAAGAGAGGCCGGCGGTGAAGGCGATACGCGCCTTGAGCGACTCTGCGGAATCCTGCGAGCGCAGGGCGGCGCACTGCATCATATAGCGACCACTGTCGGCGGCTGCGGTCTGGGCTGGCGGGGTGGCCGCTTTGGCCTTGGCCGCTTCGGCGCGCTCCCGTTCCAGCTCGGCGCGGATCTCCCGCTCCATCCGCTCCCGTTCGGCCTTGCGGTCGATCGCCTGCTCTTGCGCGTTGGCAACCGGTGCGCCCGAGGTGGAAGGGGTGGTCGCCGGATTCGGCTGATAGGGCTTGGGCTGGCCGATGGGCGTTCCCGGTTGGGGAATGTCGGTCGGCACCGGCTGAGGCAGTTTTTCCGGCTGCAGGGTCAGGGTATCTGCCGGTGGTGGCGGCAGCACACCCGGCTGGGTCGGCGGCTCTATGATATCGACCTGCTTGTTCTCAAGCCGTTCGATGTAGCTCCACTTCTCCTGAGGCAGCCCGTTATTCTGCGCTTTTGGCTTGTTGGCCTTTACCTGCTCCTCAATGGTGGGGGCATCATTACCCTTGCCATTGATCATGTAAAGGAAGCCACCAAAGCCTGCCAGCAGTGCCACGACCAGCAGCACTGGAATAACAGGAAAGCGGCGAGGGGCCGCTTTCTTGGTATTGCGGCCACCCGCCCGACGTCGCGGGCGGCTGCCGACATAATCCCGGGTTGCCATCTATTACATGCGCTCCAGGGTATGGATGCCCAGTACGCCGAGGCCCAGTTTCAGCACCTTGGCGGTAGCGGCGCACAGCAGCAGACGGCTCTGACGGGTTGCCTCGTCCACGCCATCCTTGTTGATCGGGCAGGCTTCATAGAAGGTCATGAAGTTGCCGGACAACTCGTACAGGTAGGTACAGAGCAGGTGCGGCATGCCTTTGTCTGCCACGCCGTTGACCGCGTCGGAGAACTGGATCAGCTTCTGGGCCAGCACCTCTTCCGCCTCTTCGTTCAGGGTTACATTACCGCCAAGAGTCTCGGCATCGATGTTGGCCTTGCGGAAGATGGACTGGATCCGGGTGTAGGCATACTGCAGGTAAGGAGCAGTGTTGCCTTCAAAGGAGAGCATCATGTCCCAGTCGAAGATGTAGTCGGTGGTACGGTTCTTGGAGAGATCCGCATACTTCACCGCCCCCATGGCGATGGCGTTGACCACGTTGGCCTTCTCTTCGGCGGAGAGGTCGCTGTTGCGGCTTTCCAGCAGGGCGGCGGCGCGCTCTTCGGCCTCGTTCAGCAGATCAACCAGCTTGACGGTGCCACCAGAGCGGGTCTTGTAGGGACGGCCATCCTTGCCCAGCATCATGCCGAAGGCGTGGTGCTCGAGCGGGACGGATTCCGGCACATAGCCCGCTTTGCGGGTGATGGTCCAGGCCTGCATCAGGTGCTGGTGCTGACGGGAGTCGATGAAGTACATGACACGGTCGGCGCCCAGGGTTTCATAACGGTATTTGGCACAGGCGATGTCGGTGGTGGTGTAGAGGAAACCGCCATCGCTCTTCTGGATGATGACGCCCATGGCCTCGCCATCCTTGTTCTTGAACTCGTCCAGGAAGACAACGGTGGCGCCTTCGCTCTCGACCGCCAGCCCCCTGGATTTCAGGTCGGCCACGATCTCCGGCAGCATGTCGTTGTACATGGACTCGCCCATGATGTCCTTGTTGGTCAGGGAGACATTCAGGCGGTCGTAGTTGATCTGGTTCTGTTCCATGGTCATGTCGACCAGCTTCTTCCACATGGTACGGCAGTACTCATCGCCGCCCTGCAGCTTGACCACATAGTTACGGGCACGCTCGGCGAAGGCTTCGTCTTCGTCGTAGCAACGCTTGGCCTGGGTGTAGAAGGCTTCCAGATCCTTGAGTGCCATGTCGCTGGCGTGCTCGTTGGACATCTTCTCCAGATAGGCGATCAGCATGCCGAACTGGGTGCCCCAGTCGCCGATGTGGTTGGCGCGGATCACTTTGTGGCCGAGGAATTCCAGCGCGCGAGCGGCCACGTCACCGAGTACGGTGGAGCGGATGTGGTGCACCGCCATCTCTTTGGCCACGTTGGGGGCGGAGTAGTCCACCACCACGGTTTGTGGCGCGGGCAACCGTACGTTGGCGTTGGCAGAGGTCACCATGGCCTCGACCTGACCGGCCAGCCAGCGCTGGTCGAAGAAGAAGTTGATGAAGCCGGGACCGGCGATCTCGACCTTGGCGATCAGGTCGGAGGCTGGCAGGTGCTCGATGATGGCAGCCGCCAGCTCACGGGGATTCTTGCGGGCCGGTTTGGCCAGCAGCATGGCCAGGTTGGTAGCCAGGTCGCCGTGAGCTTTTTCCTTGCATCGGTCTACTTGCACGCGGGCTTCCAGGTCCGCCGGCAGGACGCCTGCTGACTTGAGATTGGCTACCGTTTGTTCAAGTAGATGATGAATATGCTCTTTCATAACTGACCACCAAGGTTGCGCGTCGAAAAATGACTGATATATAAGGGCGTGAATTTTACCCGCATCGGCCCGAGAAAACTATAGGGATGACCCGCCGCTCGCTGTCGGGCGGATATTTCACTGCGTTTGGCGCCATATTCCAGAATATTGGGCGGAAATTACGGTGCTTATCCATTTCTACTGCATATCGAAGCGGCTTGTCCAGGCTATTTTCCCCTGATTGTTAAGGGTTTTTCCTTTCCGATGACGGGAATGATCTCCTCCCTCTGGCCCGGCGTATCAACAGAGGTTCCCAACCGAGGAGTTTGCGATGCGACTGGCGCTGTTTCCCCTATCTGCTCACCTGCTGCCCGGCGGCATCATGCCGCTGCGGATCTTCGAACCGAGATACCAGCGGATGATTGCCGAGGCGGGGGAGTCCGGCTTTGCCCTCTGCATGGTGGACCCTCGCCAGCCCGACGCCCTGCGCAACATGCTGCCCATCGCCACCCGGGTCACCATCATCGATTTCGATCGGCTGCCGGACGGCATGCTGGGGATCACGGTGCAGGGGATGGAGCGGGTGCAAATAGAGGATCTGTGGCAGGAGCAGGATGGCCTGCGTATCGGCGAGGTGACGCCGCTGACGGCCTGGCCGCCCCGCCGGCTCCATCCCGATCAGCAACCGCTGGTCGAGGCGCTGCGGGAGGTGTTTGCCGACTATCCCGACTATGCCGCCCTCTATCCCGCCCCCTGCTGGGACGATGGCAACTGGGTGGCCCAGCGCTGGCTGGAGGTGCTGCCGATCCCCCCCGAACAGAAGCAGCTGCTGCTGGCCGCCGCCGACAATCAGCCCGCCATCGCCCTGCTCAAGGGGGTACTGGTGGCCAGTCACTGATTTTTTCTGACCCGCTGATCCGCCACTGCCGCAGCGTCGTACAAGTCATCACCACAGCATGTTCGACAGCACACCAAAGGGATGGCGCAATGGCATATACTGGCCAACCACACTCGACCATACGCAGGACCTCGCCCGTGATGGATAACCCGGATGGCGACCTCAAATCTCTGCTGATCAGGGTGGCAGAGCAGGCCGACAAGGCTGCTTTTGCCCGCCTGTTCCAACACTTTGCGCCGCGCATTCGCAGCTACGGCCTGCGCCACCTCGGCAGCGAAGCCAACGCCATGGAGCTGGTGCAGGAGACCATGCTGCTGGTGTGGCAAAAGGCGCGCCTCTACCACCCCGAGAAGGGGGCGCCGACCACCTGGATCTACACCGTGATGCGCAACCAGTGCTTCGACATGCTGCGCCGTCGTCGCGCCAGCAAGGAGGATCTCTGTGCCGAGGAGCTGTGGCCGGTGCTGGAGTTTCAGGCCGAAGAGGAGCATCTGAGCGGGGGTGAGGATGCGGTGCTGACCCGTCAGATGGCCCACTATCTGGGCACCCTGCCGGAGCCGCAACAGCAGGTGGTGCGCGGCATCTATCTGCAGGAGTTCTCCCAGCAGGAGCTGGCGGAGCGACTCGGCGTGCCGCTCGGCACCATCAAGTCCCGCCTTAGACTGGCGTTACAGAAATTGAAAGAGCAAGTGGAGCAAGGCCATGATTAAAGCCCATCCGACCGACCCTATGCTGCGTGCCTTCGCCGCCGACGAGCTCCCTCTGCCGCTGGCGGTGGGGCTCTCCGCCCACTGTGAACTCTGCCCCGATTGTGCTGCCCGACTGAAGACATTCGAAGAGGAGCTGGCGCAGCAATATCTTGCTTCGCCAGCAGAGCCCGAGCTGGACTCCCGCGATGAAGATGAAGTAGCGCTGGATGCCGGATTCGACGCCATGCTGGCGGAGATTCTGGCCCAGCCGCTGGCTGAGCCCCTCTCCGAGCCAACATATGACCAGCCCCGAGTCCAGCCCGGCGAGCTGGAGGTGGCCGGTCACGCCTACCGTTTGCCACGGGTGCTGGCCCGCTACCGTTCGCCCAAGTGGCGCCATATCGGGGCTATTCGTCAGCAGAGTTTGCCGCTGGACGAGATGGGGGCACGCGCCAGCCTGCTCCATATCGAAGCGGGCGGCCGCATCCCCGAGCACACCCATCAGGGCTATGAGCTGACCCTGCTGCTGGCTGGCAATATTCAGGATGGCGATACCCTTTACAAGGCGGGGGATTTCATCTGGCGTGATGCCAGCCACTCCCACAGCCCGCATACGCCGGACGGTTGCCTCTGCTACACGGTGCAGGATGCGCCGGTGCAGTTCACCAAGGGGTTGTCGCGGCTGCTGAATGGCATCAGCCAGCACCTCTACTGAGCACTATGACGCCATAGAAAAAGGGACCATATTGGTCCCTTTTTTCATTTGATTGCTGGTTGCCGGTCAGGCTACAAACACCAGATAGACGGCGAATGCCACGATAAAGCGGTAGATGGCGAACGGGATAAAGTCGATGCGGCGGATCAATGTCAGGAAGGTCTTGATCGCAAACATCGCCACCACGAAGGCGGTGATAAAGCCCACAGCAAACATCGGGAAGTCGGCCATCGAGAGGAAATCGCGGCTCTTGTAGAGATCAAGCCCACTGGCCGCCACCATCATGGGCACCGCCATGATGAAAGAGAACTCGGCGGCGGCGTGACGACTGATCCCCATCAGCATGCCACCACTGATGGTGGCGCCGGAGCGGGAGAAGCCGGGCCACAGGGCCAGACACTGGAACAGACCGATGCCGAACGCCTGCTTGTAGCTGATGTCATCCAGGGTTTCGGCTGTGACGGCCGGGCGGAACTTCTCGGCGATGATCAGCAGGATGCCCCCCGCGACCAGCGCGTACATTACGGTCTGCGGACCAAACAGGTTGGCCTTGATCCAGCTGTGGATGGCCAGACCGACCACGATGGCGGGCATCATGCCGAGGATGACATGCACCAGCGACAGGGTCGCGTGATCCCGGGACGGCTTCTGGCCGAAGTGGATGCCAATCAGGCCAAACAGGCGGCGCCAGAAGACGGCGACCACGGCGAGGATGGAGCCAAGCTGGATCACCACTTCGAAAGTGGCAGCCTTGGGCCCTTCAAAGCCCAGCAGATGGCCGACGATAATCATGTGGCCGGTGGAGGAGACGGGGAGGAACTCGGTCAGCCCCTCGACGACGCCCAGAATAAAGGCGACCAGCAGGCTATAAGTGTCAGTCATCGAACAAACAATCCTTAACTTCGTTGATGTAAAAACGCCCCGAAAGGGTCTCGGGGCGGCATATCTTGCTCGATTGTGACTGCTGAGGCTATGTAAAAATCATGAATTCTTTAAGTTAGTCGCGGATAAAGCGGTAGCGGGTCTGGTGGTGATAACGCTCGCCAGGCAGCAGCCAGGGGTTGCCCAGCTCGGGGCGATTCGGGCTGTCCGGTAGCTGTTGCGCCTCAAGACAGAAGCCGTCGTGATCCCGGTGCGACAGGCCGCTGCGGTTCGGGGTATTGGCCAGCCAGTTGCCGGTGTAAAACTGCAGCGAGGGTTGGTTGGTGTAGACCTCCATCGCCAACTGCTTGTCGCCAGAGACTATCCGAGCGGCCCATTCTGATGTCGGGCCGTTGAGCAGAAACGCATGATCGTACCCCTTGGCCTGTTGCTGCTGGGGATGGTTCAGCCAATCCTGGCCAATCAGGCGCTCGCGGCGCAGATCGAATGGCCCCTCCACCGGAGTGATGGCGATCGGCAAACCGATCGGGTCGGTCGGCAGGAAGTGGTCGGCATTGATGCTGATGAGGTGGTCACGGACATCTCCGCCATCGGTTTGCCCATCGAGATTGAAGTAGGCGTGGCTGGTGAGGCTGACCGGGGTTGTGGCATCCGTGCTGGCCACAAAATCGACCACCAGATCGCTCTGCTCCAGCCGGTACTCCAGGGTGACCAGCAGATTGCCGGGAAAGCCCTGATCCCCCGCCCGGGAGAGCAACGCCAGCTTGACCCGATCCGCCTCCAGCTCCTTGATTTGCCAGCGCTGGCGATGAAAGCCTGCCTGCCCGCCGTGCAGACAGTTGGGGGCCTGATTGGCATTCAGCGGCCAGCGCTGTCCATCACGCACCAGCTCGGCACCGCCGATGCGGTTGGCAAAGCGTCCTGCCACCGCGCCCAGCCACACCTGCTGGATGGGATAGGTGTCGTCGGCACAGCCCAGCAGCACTTCACGCCGTTTGCCCGCCACCGGCAGGGTGAGGGAGGTGAGGGTGGCGCCGAAGTCGAGGCCGCGCAGCCGCAGCCCCTCTTCATTTTCCAGCTCGAATGGCGTCATGGCGCTGCTCATAGCTTGCCTGCACCGGCGCTGGCAGAGCAGACGTAGCAGTCGGCCTTGAGGCCCGAGATGGCCGGATACTCCGCCTCGACGGCGGCAATCACCTCGGCCACTTGCTCGGGACGCAGCAGGGCGACCACGCAGCCGCCGAAGCCGCCGCCAGTCATCCGCACGCCGCCTTCGGTGCCGATCCTGGCCTTGATGATCTCCACCAGACCGTCGATGGCGGGCACTGTGATTTCGAAGTCATCGCGCATGGCGGCGTGCGATTCGGCCATCAGCTCGCCGAGTCGTGTCAGATCGTGGCTCGCCAGCGCATCGGCGGCCGCCAGGGTGCGGGCGTTTTCACCGACGATGTGGCGGGCACGGCGATAGCAGGTCTCATCCAGCCCGGCTTTGCCCGCTTCCAGTCCGGCCAGATCGAGGTCGCGCAGCGCCTTGACCCCGTAGTGACGGGCGGCCGCTTCGCACTGCTGGCGACGGGTGTTGTATTCGCTGTCCACCAGACCGCGACGCACGTTGGAGTTGACGATCAGCACTGCCAGATCGCTTGGCATGGGGATGAGACGGGTCTCCAGCGAGCGGCAGTCGAGCAGCAGGGCATGATCCGTTTTGCCGCTGGCGGAGATCATCTGATCCATGATGCCGCAGTTGCAGCCGACGAACTTGTTCTCCGCCTGCTGGCCGTTGAGGGCGATCTCGGCCTGGCTGATATCGAGCCCCAGCGCTTCTTTGAATGCCTGACCGATGGCTACTTCCAGCGAGGCAGAGGAGGAGAGCCCCGCCCCCTGCGGCACGTTGCCGGAGACCACCAGATCGAGGCCGCGCAGGGCATAACCGCGCTCCTGCAGATACTTCACCACGCCGCGGATGTAGTCGCTCCAGCGTTGGCTGGGGTGGTGCTCGATGGGCTGGTCGAGGTCGAACTGGTCGCGCTGGTTGTCGTAGTCGGCGGCGATCACCTGCACTTGCCGGTCATCGCGCAGGCCGATGGCGACGCAGGTCTCGTAGTCGATGGCGCAGGGCAGCACGAAGCCGTCGTTGTAGTCGGTATGTTCACCGATGAGGTTGACGCGGCCGGGGGCGCGCACCAGCAGATCGGGCGCTTTGGCAAATTGCTCGGCAAAAACGGTGCTGACGCGTTGGCTGGGGGTCATAGGGCCTCCTCATTGGTGTGGCTGGTCTGGTTGTAGTGAACGGGGCTCAGGGCACGCAGCCGCTCGGCAGCCTGCTCGGGGGTAAGGTCACGCTGGGTTTCGGCCAGCATCTCGAAGCCCACCATGAATTTACGCACGGTGGCGGAGCGCAGTAGTGGCGGATAGAAGTGGGCATGCAACTGCCACGCCTCGGGGCAATCCGATTTGGGCGGGGCAAAGTGCCAGCCCATGGAGTAGGGGAAGCTGCACTCGAACAGGTTGTCGTAACGGCTGGTGAGCTCCTTGAGCGCTACCGCCAGATCCTGTTGCTGGGCCTGGGTCATATTGAGCATGGAGGGGACGTGCGCCTTGGGCAGCAGCAGGGTTTCGAACGGCCAGGCGGCCCAGAAGGGGACCACGGCAAGCCAGTGTTCGGTATCTACCACGATGCGCGAGCGATCCGCCAGCTCCCGCTCCACATACTCCAGCAGCATGGGGCGGCCATGCTCGGCCAGCCAGTCACGCTGGTGCTGCTCTTCGCGGGCGATCTCGTTGGGCAGGAAGTCGCTGCCCCAGATCTGGCCGTGGGGGTGCGGGTTGGAGCAGCCCATAACGGCCCCTTTGTTTTCAAATACCTGTACCCACTCCCACTGGGCCGACAGCTCGGCGACCTGATCCATCCAGGTGGTGATCACCCCCTCGATGGCGGGCAGCGGCAGCTCGGGCAGGGTCTTGCCGTGATCCGGCGAGAAGCAGATGACCCGGCTGTTGCCGCGGGCGGCCTCCAGTTTCAGCAGGGGATCGCTGGCGCTATTGGCGGCCGGGGTATCCTGCATCAGGGCGGCGAAGTCGTTGGTAAAGACGAAGGTGCCCTGATAGTCGGGGTTGATGTCGCCGGTGACCCGGGTGTTGCCCGCGCAGAGGAAACAGTCGGGATCGTGGGCCTGTTTGGGGGCCTGACTCACCTTCTCCACCTGTCCCTGCCAGGGGCGTTTGGCCCGGTGGGGGGAGACCAGCACATACTGGCCGGTCAGCGGGTTGAAGCGGCGATGGGGATGATCGACGGGGTTGAACATCATCTCTCCTGAATAAGGTATTGAAAAATAGGGGCGTCTATTAACAGGGAGCAGGCAGGCCTACTCCTCGTAACCGTTCGGATTGGCGGATTGCCAGCGCCAGCTGTCGGCGCACATGGCGTCGATGTTGCGGGTCGCCCGCCAGCCCAGCTCGCGCTCGGCCTTGGCCGGATCGGCCCAGCTGGCGGCGATGTCGCCCGGGCGACGCGGCTCGATGCGAAATGGCAACGGCTTGCCACAGGCAGCAGAGAAAGCGGCGACCAGCTGCAACACGCTCTGGCCCTCGCCGGTGCCCAGGTTGTAGGTGTGCACGCCACCCTTGCCGGCGCAGTGTTGCAGCGCCTTGACGTGCCCCTCGGCGAGATCCATCACGTGGATGTAGTCGCGCACACCGGTGCCGTCCGGGGTGGGGTAATCGTTTCCAAAGACAGACAGGCAGTCGCGACGGCCGATGGCGACCTGGGTGATATAGGGCATCAGATTGTTGGGGATCCCCTGCGGGTCTTCCCCCATGGTGCCCGATTCGTGAGCGCCGACCGGATTGAAGTAGCGCAGCAGGGTCATGCTCCAGTGGGGCTCGGCCAGCTGCAGATCTTCGAGGATCTCCTCGATGATCAGCTTGGATCGCCCGTAAGGGTTGGTGGCGCAGCGAGGGAAATCCTCGCGGATCGGCAGGCTAGCTGGATCGCCATAGACGGTGGCCGAGGAGCTGAACACCAGATTGTGCACGCCAGCCCGCTTCATCGCCTGTAGCAGGGTGAGGGTGCCGCCGAGGTTGTTCTCGTAGTAATCCAGTGGAATGCGGGTCGATTCACCGACCGCCTTGAGGGCGGCAAAGTGGATCACTGCATCGATCTGTTGCTCGGCGAAGATCTGCTCCAGCAGGGCGGCATCGCGAATATCTCCTTGATAGAAAACGGGTTGTTGGCCGCTGATGGCGGCGACTCTGGCCAGCACGCTGCGCTTGCTGTTGCCGAGGTTGTCGACCACCACGGGATTCATGTCTGCCGCTTGCAGGGCCAGACAGGTGTGGCTGCCGATATATCCGCAACCGCCGGTGACCAGAACGTTCATCTTGCTCTCCACTGAAAAAGTGTCTGGAAGCAGTCTAGCCGAGGGTGTGGCGACCAAACTGTGAGCTTGCTTGCAAAACAGTGTAAACGATTACACTGTTTTTGTGATCATCCTGACGGCAGATATGCGTTTCACCCCTGTTTTCAATGGGTTTGCTGGGTATAATGGCGCTCTATTGCACAGTGAAAGAAGTGAAAACAGCATGAGCACCATCAAGGATGTCGCCCGTTTGGCCAATGTGTCGGTGGCAACGGTTTCACGGGTGATGAACAACTCCCCCAAGGCCAGCGCCGCGTCTCGCGAAGTGGTGCAGAAGGCCATGGCCGAACTGGGCTACACTCCCAACGCCAACGCGCGGGCACTGGTCAGCCAGACTTGCGACACCATGGGGGTAGTGGTCGGTGACGTGGCCGATCCCTTCTTCGGTGCACTGGTGAAGGGGGTCTCCGGCATCGCCGTCGAGCAGAACCTTCACCTGCTGATGGGTAACGGTTTTCACAAGGCGCGTCAGGAGCGTGAGGCGATCGAGCTGCTGATCGGCAAACGCTGTGAGGCGCTGGTGGTGCACAGCAAGGCGCTGAGCGACGAAGAGCTCTGCGACTACGCCATGCGGGTGCCCGGTATGGTGCTGATCAACCGCGATATTCCAGCCCTCAAGGGACGCTGCATCGCTCTCAACAATCGGCTGGGTGCGGCTACGGCGACTCGCCACTTGATCGAACTGGGTCACCGCCATATCGCCTTTATCAGCTCGGATCACGCCATCGAGGATGCCACCTTGCGGCTGCAGGGCTATCAGGATGGACTGATGGAAGCCGGTCTGGCAGCCGATCCCGAGCTTATCGAGAGCGGCACGCCAAACGAGGAGGGGGGGGAGCGTGCCATGCTCAACCTGCTGGCCAAGGGGCTCAAGGTGACCGCCGTGGTGGCCTATAACGATGCCATGGCGGCTGGCGCCATCTCTGTGCTGGCGGACAACGGCCTGCGAGTGCCGGAGGAGGTCTCGGTAGTGGGCTTCGATGACATCATCTATGCCAGATATTTGCGCCCCAAGCTCTCCACCATGCGCTATCCCATCGAGCTGATGGCGGCCCAGGCGGCTAAGCTGGCCATTCAGCTGGCGGCGGGGGAGAGTGACGCGACCCAGAGCCGGATCTATACCCCCACCCTGATCAATCGCCACTCGGTGGCACCGGTTCGGGCCGGATAGCCCCCTTTTGCGGCCCTGTTCGGGGCCGTTTCTTGCACAGTTATTGTTTTACCTATTTTTAATCATTTTTACTCCGCTTTACTTAACAAAATCGGTGTAATCGTTTACATCTGTGTGAGCGAGATCGCCGTTCCCTGCGTCATACTTCTCTAGACTGAATACGTTTTCCAATCAGCAGGGAGAGAGTGAATGCTCAGGGAGATAGTGGCGCGTCAGGATTGGCAGACTCAGGCCATTACGTCGGTAAACCGGCTGGCTGCCCATACCCCCATGTTCAGCTGGCGCAGCGAAACGGATGCCAGGGGGGATCTGGCCTCTTCCTCCCGTCTCTTGCTCGATGGCGAGTGGCGCTTCTCCTTCTTTGCCGCTCCCGAATTGGTGCCCGAGAGCTGGCTGGCGCAGGATCTGGTGGATGCTTGCCCCATTACAGTGCCGGGCAACTGGCAGCTGGATGCCGCCTATCCGGCTGCGCGGCCGCTCACCGATGGCCCCATCTACACCAATATCAAGTACCCCTTTCCCTGCGATCCGCCGCGGGTACCGGCAGAGAACCCCACTGGTTGCTACTCCCGCGAGTTCGATCTGCCCGCCGGCTGGCTGGCAAGCGGTCAGAGCCGGATCATCTTCGACGGGGTGAGCAGCGCCTTCCACCTCTTCTGCAACGGCCGCTGGGTCGGTTACTCCCAGGACAGCCGGCTGCCCGCCGAATTCGATCTGACCCCATATCTGCAGAGCGGTCGCAACCGGCTGGCGGTGCTGGTGCTGCGCTGGTCCGACGGCTCCTATCTGGAAGATCAGGATATGTGGTGGCTGTCGGGGATCTTCCGCTCCGTCAGCCTGTTGCACAAACCGACCCGCCATCTGATGGATATGCGGGTGACGCCTGAACTGGATGCCTGCTATCGGGATGGCCGTCTCAAGATTGCACTGCAGGTGGCTAATGGGGCCGGTCTGTCGGTGGAGGCCAATCTCTATGACGGTGGCGAGCGGGTCGCGACCCTGCGCCAGCCGATCGGTACCCAAGCCATTGATGAAAAAGGGGCGTATGACGATCGCGCCGAGTTCTGGCTCGACGTGGCTGCGCCGCGCAAGTGGAGCGCCGAGACGCCCCATCTCTATCGCCTGACCCTGACCCTGCTGGACGAGCAGGGCCAGGCTATCGAGAGCGAGGCGTGCGATGTAGGCTTTCGGGTGGTGGAGATCCGTGGCGGCCTGCTGCGGGTCAACGGGCAGCCGCTGCTTGTTCGCGGTGCCAACCGTCACGAGCATCACCCTGCCAAGGGTTATGCCATTGATCGCGCCACCATGGAGCGGGATCTGCTGCTGATGAAGCGGCACAACTTCAATGCGGTGCGCTGTTCCCACTATCCCAACCACCCCGACTTCTATCGCCTCTGCGATCGGCTCGGTCTCTATGTGGTGGATGAGGCGAATCTGGAGACCCACGGCATGACCCCGATGGGGCGGCTGGCGCGGGATCCCGCCTGGAGCAACGCCTTTCTGGAGCGGGCGACCCGCATGGTGGCACGGGATTTCAACCACCCCTCGATCATCATCTGGTCGCTGGGCAACGAGTCGGGTTACGGCCCGGCCCACGATGCCATGTATGGCTGGATCAAGCGCAGCGACCCGAGCCGTCCGGTGCAGTACGAGGGGGGCGGGGCCGATACCCCGGCCACCGACATCATCTGCCCCATGTATGCCAGAACCCATCAGGATCAGCCTTTCCCGGCGGTGCCAAAGTGGGCGCTGGCCAAGTGGATCGGCCTGCCCGGCGAGCACCGGCCGTTGATCCTCTGCGAATATGCCCACGCCATGGGTAACAGTCTGGGGGGCTACGCCCACTACTGGCAGGCGTTTCGCGATCATCCACGCCTGCAAGGCGGGTTTGTCTGGGATTGGGTCGATCAGGGGCTCGACAAATACACCGCCGATGGTCGCCACTACTGGGGCTATGGCGGCGATTTTGGTGATGTGCAAAATGATCGCCAGTTCTGCTGCAACGGTCTGCTGTTCCCGGATCGCACCCCCCATCCCACCCTGTTCGAGGCAAAACGTGCCCAGCAGCCGTTCCGCTTCACCCTGCTTGAGCACACCCCGCTGCGGGTGCGGATCGAGAGTGAATACCTGTTCCGCTCCACCGATAACGAGCGGCTTTGCTGGCAGGTGTGCGAGAACGGCCATGTGCAGCTGCAGGGGGAGATCTCCCTTGAGCTGGTGCCACAGGGAGTGGTCGAGTTGACCCTGAGCGAGAGGCTGCCCCCCTTTGCGGCAGGCTCACTGGCCTGGCTCGATCTGGCCATCGTGCAGCCACAGGCCACCCTCTGGTCGCAGGCGGATCACAAGGTCGCCCGTCAGCAGTTCACCTTGCCGACCCCCCTTGCTCTGCCAGCGCAGGTCGCTGCCGCCACCCTGAGCGAGCAGCCGGATGGCTGGCGGATCACCACCGCAAACAGTCAGTGGCGGCTCGACAAGCAGAGCGGTCGCATCACCAGTTGGCAAAAATCGGGGCAGGAGCAGTTGCTGGCGCCGATCATGGATCACTTTTACCGCGCGCCGCTCGACAACGACATCGGCACCAGCGAAGCGGATCACGCTGACCCCAACTCCTGGATTGCCCGCTGGCAGGGCTGTGGCCTCGGTCAGTGGCAGCACCGCTGTCTGGGGATCGCGGTCGCCGGAGGGGATATCCGGGTCAGCCATGGCTACTTCCACCACGATGAGCTGCTGCTGGTGAGTCACTGGCATCATCACTTTACCGACGATGGCGCCATGAGCCTCGAGATAGAGACCGAGCTGGCACAGGTGCTGCCGTCGCTGCCGCGGATTGGCCTGCTGCTTCATCTGGCCGAGGTGCCAGCACGAGCCGAATGGTTGGGACGCGGCCCTCACGAGAACTATCCGGATCGCCTGCTGGGCGCCGATCTGGGTCGCTGGAGTTTGCCGCTGGAGGCGATGCATACCCCTTACATCTTCCCGAGCGACAACGGCTTGCGCTGTGATACCCGCCAGTTGCAGCTGGGCAGCACGACGGTGAGCGGCACCTTCCATTTCAGTGCCAGCCGCTTCAGTCAGCAGCAGCTGGCCGCCGCCCGTCACCAGAGCGATCTGGTGGCCGAAGCAGGGCTGTGGGTCTGTCTCGATGGCGCCCACATGGGGGTGGGCGGGGATGACTCCTGGAGCCAGAGCGTGCGTCCCGAGTATCAACTGCTTGAGCGCCGTTACCGTTGGAGCTGCACTCTCCGTTAATCCAGCTATTGAAGCGACTGCCTAGCCAGTGCGCCATTTTGACAACAGACCAGTAACGACTAGCCTCAATGCTGTGGGAAAGATTGAGTCTCAAATCTGATTTTTATTTATATGTATTTGAAAAATAAATATAAAGTTTCAATGTAACAGAGTGTAAACGTTTTCATTTTGTCGTCATGATCACAGAAGAAATGACAACAAACTGATTACATTGATTGGCGCTTGCTCAATTGCTCGCCACCCTACAACACAGATAGACACATCGGAGCACACATAATGAAAAAACTGACCACAGTTGCCGCCCTGCTGATGGGCATGATGGCTGGAGCCAATGCCCAGGCTGACACCCGTATCGGGGTAACCGTCTACAAGTACGACGACAACTTCATGGCGGTCGTGCGCAAGGCCATCGAGAAGGAGGCGGCAGCCACTCCGGGGGTGGAACTGCTGATGAACGACTCCCAGAACGACCAGTCCAAGCAGAACGACCAGATCGACGTGCTGCTGGCCAAAGGGGTGAAGGCGCTGGCCATCAACCTGGTAGACCCGGCTGCGGCCCCGGTGGTGATTGAGAAAGCCCGTGGCGAAGATATCCCGGTGGTCTTCTACAACAAGGAGCCGAGCGCTACCGATCTGGCTAGCTACGACAAGGCCTACTACGTGGGCACCGACTCCAAGGAGTCAGGGATCATCCAGGGTCAGCTGATTGCCAAACACTGGAAAGCCCATCCGGAGTGGGATCTGAACAAGGATGGCGTGATCCAGTTCGTGTTGCTGAAAGGGGAGCCGGGCCACCCGGATGCCGAAGCGCGCACCTCCTACGTGGTCAAGACCCTGAACGATGGCGGCGTCAAGACCGAGCAACTGCACATGGATACCGGTATGTGGGATACCGCCATGGCGAAAGACAAGATGGATGCCTGGATCTCCGGCCCCAACGCCAACAAGATCGAAGTGGTCATCGCCAACAACGACGGCATGGCAATGGGTGCGGTCGAGTCACTGAAAGCCCAGGGCAAGACTGCCATTCCGGTATTCGGCGTCGATGCGCTGCCGGAAGCGCTGGCCATGGTCAAGAGCGGTGCCATGGCGGGTACCGTGCTGAACGATGCGGCCAACCAGGCCAAAGCCACCTTCGAGCTGACCAAGAATCTGGCTGAAGGCAAACCGGCCGGTGAAGGCACCAAGTGGAATATCGTCGACAAGGTAGTACGTGTTGCCTACGTCGGTGTGGATAAAGACAACCTGTCCCAATTCGAGTAATTCCCTCCTCCAGGGCAAGGGAGATCCCCTTGCCCTTTTTTCAACCAGATGTGATGGCTGATATGACAACACAGCAACAATCAGAATGGCTGTTGGAGATGATTGACGTCAGTAAGAGCTTTCCCGGCGTCAAGGCACTCGATAATGTCAATTTACGGGTCCGTCCTCATTCTGTGCATGCGTTGATGGGCGAGAACGGAGCGGGAAAATCCACACTGCTCAAGTGCCTGTTCGGCATTTACGAGAAGGATCAGGGCAAGATCTTCTTCAAGGGGCAGGAGATCAACTTCACCTCCTCGAAAGAGGCGCTGGAAAATGGCGTCTCCATGGTGCATCAGGAGCTCAACCTGGTGTTGCAGCGTACCGTGATGGACAACATGTGGCTCGGCCGCTACCCCACCAAGGGGTGGTTTATCGACCACGGCAAGATGTATGACGACACCAAGCGCATCTTCGATGAGCTGGATATCGACATCGACCCCAAGGTGAAGGTCGCGACCCTGTCGGTCTCCCAGATGCAGATGATCGAGATCGCCAAGGCGTTCTCCTACGACGCCAAGATCGTCATCATGGACGAACCCACCTCCTCCCTGACCGAGAAAGAGGTGAACCACCTCTTCAAGATCATCAACAAGTTGAAGGAGAAAGGGTGCGGCATCGTCTACATCTCTCACAAGATGGAGGAGATCTTCCAGCTCTGTGACGAGATCACCATATTGCGGGATGGCCAGTGGGTGGCAACCCAGCCGCTCAAGGGCATGACCATGGATCAGATCATCGGCATGATGGTCGGCCGTGAACTGACCCAGCGTTTCCCGGAAAAGACCAACCAGCCGAAAGAGGTGATCCTCGAGATCGAACACCTGACGGCGAAGAACCAGCCTTCCATTCAGGACATCACCTTCAACCTGCACAAGGGGGAGATCCTCGGCATCGCCGGACTGGTGGGGGCCAAGCGCACCGACATCGTCGAGACCCTGTTCGGTATTCGCGATCGCAGTCAGGGCAGCATCAAGCTGCACGGCAAAGAGGTAGCCAACCACAACGCCCACGAAGCGATCCGCAACGGCTTTGCGCTGGTGACGGAAGAGCGCCGCTCCACCGGTATCTACTCCCGACTCGATATCGCCTTCAACTCCCTGATCGCCAACATGGACAGCTACAAGGGCTCCATGGGGCTGCTCAGCGACAACAAGATGAAGAGCGATACCCAGTGGGTGATCGACTCCATGCGGGTCAAGACGCCGACCCAGCAGACCCAGATCGGTTCCCTCTCCGGGGGCAACCAGCAGAAGGTGATTATCGGCCGCTGGCTGCTGACCCAGCCGGAGATCCTGATGCTCGACGAGCCCACCCGCGGCATCGACGTCGGGGCCAAGTTCGAGATCTATCAGCTCATTCTGGAGCTGGCGAAGAAGGACAAGGGGATCATCATCATCTCGTCAGAGATGCCGGAATTGCTGGGGATCACCGACCGCATCATGGTGATGAGCAATGGCCGGGTCGCCGGGATCGTCAATACCAAAGAAACTGACCAGAGCGAGATACTGCGCCTGGCATCTCTGTACCTCTAGAGACAGGAAGACATTTATGGAGTCGGCTAAAAATTTCAATCTGATGCAGGCGCTCAAGGAAAACGCCATCTATCTGGTGCTGCTGGTGCTGCTCATGGTCATCGTGATCCAGGAGCCCTCCTTCCTGAGCCTCACCAACTTCAGCAACATCCTGACCCAGTCCTCGGTGCGGGTCATCATAGCGCTGGGGGTGGCGGGCATCATCATCACTCAGGGGACGGATCTCTCGGCCGGTCGTCAGGTCGGTCTGGCGGCACTCATCGCGGCAACCATGTTGCAGGCGCTGACCAACGTCAACAAGGTGTTCCCGACGCTGGGGGAGGTGCCCATTCCGGCGGTGATCCTGCTGGTGTGTGTAGTGGGGGCGCTGATTGGTCTGGTCAACGGTCTCATTGTGGCCTACCTGAACGTTACCCCGTTCATTACCACCCTGGGCACCATGATCATCGTCTACGGTATCAACTCCCTCTACTTTGACTCGGTAGGGGCGTCGCCGGTGGCCGGGTTTGACCCCCGCTTCTCCAGCTTCGCCCAGGGCTTTATCCGGATCGGCGGCTTCAAGCTCTCGTACCTCACCTTCTACGCGGCCATCGCCAGCGTCTTTGTCTGGGTGCTGTGGAACAAGACCCGCTTTGGCAAGAACATCTTCGCCATCGGCGGCAACCCGGAAGCGGCCAAGGTCTCCGGCGTCAACGTGGCGGTCAATCTGGTGATGATCTATGCGCTGGCTGGGGTCTTCTACGCCTTCGGCGGCATGCTGGAAGCGGGCCGGATCGGTAGTGCCACCAACAACCTCGGTTTCATGTACGAGCTCGACGCCATCGCGGCCTGCGTGGTGGGCGGGGTGTCGTTTGCCGGCGGGGTGGGAACGGTCGCGGGTGTGATCACCGGCGTACTTATCTTCACCCTGATCAACTATGGCTTGACCTATATCGGCGTCAGCCCTTACTGGCAGTTCATCATCAAGGGCGGCATCATCATTCTGGCGGTGGCATTGGACTCCATGAAGTACGCCAAGAAGAAATAACGATTGGCAGAGAGGGTTGGTGTTGCCAGCCCTCTCTTCTGGAGGGAACCCATGCCATTCAAGGTCAAGATTTACCTCTTGCTGCTACTGGCCATTCTGGTCACCATCGGCACCGCCGGGCTCAGCGTCAACCACTTCATCAGTGGCTACATTCGCACTCAGGCCACCCACAACATCAACGAGCAGATCACTCTGGTCAAAGAGAAGCTGGCCAGCGACATCAATCAGAAGATCCTGTTGGCCGCCAACCTCAACTTCGGGGTGACCAACGTCAAGAAGACCCTGCAAGAGACCGGCTTTCACAACATCGTCAAGGTGATCGGCGACATGGCCTTCGATGTGAACGGGGTCATCAACGACAGTGCCAAAGTCGATGCCCTGCGCAAGCTGATCCCCGCCGCCAACAACCAGATCACCGTCAGCCCGCTGCAACAGGTGGATGGCAAGTCGGTCATCACCATTCTGGTGCCACGCGGTGCCGATTCCGCCTATCTCTACTACCTCGACATGAGCGAGTTCAAAAGCCTGCTGGAGAAGATGAGTGGCGATGGCCGCTACTTCTCGCTGGCCGACAGTCAGGGCAACAGCCTCTATGACAGCAAGCCGCAGGGGGAGAGCGAAGCGCGCCCCAACCAGCTGGATATTCGCGGCAGCAGCTGGACGCTGACCGGCTACATCGATCTTGACTACATCCGGGCCATGACCCGGGCTCTCAACGGCCAGATCATCATGGCGCTCTGCGGCGTGGCGATCGTGGTGATGGTGCTGGCGATGCTGGCGCTCAACGTGGCATATCGCCCCATCCTCTCGCTGCGGGATCTGGTGCTGGAGCTCTCCCGTGGCAGCGGCGATCTCACTCGCCGGCTGGCGGTAACCAGCAAGGATGACCTCGGTCAGATCTCGGCCGGGATCAACCGCTTTATCGAGCGGCTGCAGGAGATGATGGGGGAGGTGCGGCAGGCGAGCGGCCAGCTCAACAGCGGCATCGAGGGGTTGGCCAGCCAGACCGGCGCCGCCCAGTCCCTGCTGGCGGATCATGTACGCGAGACCGAGCAGGTGGTGACCGCCATCAACGAGATGAGCCGCACCGCGGTCTCCGTCTCCGAGAGTGCGGCCAGCACCGCCCGGCTCACCGGCCAGAGCCAGCAGCTGGCGAGCCAGTCCCGTCAGGTGGTGGATCAGGCGATGGCCAGCGTGATGGCGCTGGTGGACGAAGTGGAAGCCACTGCCCGCTCCATCGAAGCGATGCAGCAGGATGTGCAGCAGATTGGCTCAGTGCTCGGGGTGATCGGCAGCATTGCCGAACAGACCAACCTGCTGGCCCTCAATGCCGCCATCGAGGCGGCCCGCGCTGGTGAACAGGGTCGTGGCTTTGCGGTGGTGGCAGACGAGGTGCGTTCCCTCGCGGCCCGTACCCAGCAGAGCACAGCGGAGATCCAGACCATGCTGGCCAGTCTGCAGCGGGGCACCCGAACTGTGGTGGATGCCATGGGCAACACCAAGCAGAGCTGTCAGGGGGCGGCCGAGAACACTACCAGGGTCAACGAGTCGCTGGATCTGATGGCAGGGGAAGTGGTGGAGATCAACGATCTCATCAGCCATATCGCCACGGCGGCGGAGCAGCAGAGTGCGGTGGCCGAAGAGATCAACCGCAACATGAGTGCCATCGCCGAAGTGATCCGCCAGCTGACCCACAACGGGGAAGCGACGGTCGCCAGCTCCGCGGCGATGCAACAGACCTACGACCGGCTGCGGGAGATCGTGGGCCACTTCCGGCTGGAGTGAGGCCGGTGTTCAGTCAATAACAAAACAGGGCCATCCGGCCCTGTTGTTGTTTTCCTGTCTGCCTGAATCAACCGGCCTTACGGCGCAGATAGACCCCGGCTTCCATGTGATGGGTCCAGGGGAACTGGTCGAACAGGGCGAAACGGGCGATCTCGTGGGTCTCGCCCAGTACCGCCATGTTGGCCTGCAGAGTCTCGGGGTTGCAGGAGATATAGAGGATGTTGTCGTACTCCTGCACCAGCTTGACGGTGGCATCATCGAGACCGGCGCGGGGCGGGTCGACGAAGATGGTGTTGCACTGGTAGCTCTTGAGATCGACCCCCTTGAGGCGGTTGAACTCCCGCTCACCACGCATCGCCATGGTGAACTCTTCGGCCGACATGCGCAGGATGATCAGGTTGTCGACGCCGTTGGCGGCGATGTTGAACTGGGCAGAGTCGACGCTCGGCTTGGCTATTTCGGTGGCCAGCACCTTGCGGAAGTTCTGCGCCAGCGCGATGGAGAAGTTGCCGTTGCCGCAATAGAGCTCCAGCAGGTCCCCTTCGCTCCCCTTGGTCACATCCAGCGCCCAGGCCAGCATCTGCTCGTTGATGGCGGCGTTGGGCTGGGTGAAGCTGTTCTCCACCTGCTTGTAGATGAGCTGGCGACCCGCCACGTTGAGCTGTTCGATGACAAAATCATCCCCCAAACAGATCTTCTGCTTGTGGGCGCGGCCAATCAGTTGCAGCTCGAACCCCTTGGCGCGCAGATCGGCCTGCAGCGCTTCGGCGGCCTGTTGCCATTCGGCCTCCAGCTTGCGGTGATAGAGCAGGCTGACAATGATCTGGCCGGACTGGGTGGAGAGGTAGTCAATCTGGAACAGCTTGCGGCGCAGCACCGGGTGTGGGCGCAGCCCCTCCAGCAGCAGCGGCATCAACTGGTTGATGAGGAGGCTGGCGGTAGGGAAGTGGTCTATCTTGATGATCTCTTTGGTCGCCGGGGCATACATGCAGTGGAAGAGGTCATCCCCTTCGTGCCAGATGCGAAATTCGGCGCGCATCCGGTAGTACTCCGCCGGTGAGCTGTGCACTTCCAGCGCCGGGAGGGTGAAGCCGGCAAACAGCTCGGTGAGGCGAGCGCGCTTTTCGTCGAGTTGGGCCTGATAGTCGGCCGCGGTTCTAGGCGCCGGAGCGTTCGCGGAAGGCTGTTGGGACTGGGTCATAAATACCTCACATGCACACCGGCCGGGCCGGGTCGAAATCGGGGGAAGGCAACAGGCCACCCAAAGGGGCCCGATTTTAAAAGCCAGCCGCAGATTGTCCAGCATTTTGTGGTCAAGAAGTGTTCAGTCAGGCCGATAGCTGATCTACAGGCATGGTGGGAGGACACATTATGCAGATCGAAGGCGTGGGCGCAGCCCAACCCAAGGGAGTGGGTGTTTCTCCCAAATCGCCCCAACAGGCGGAGCAGAAACAGGTCAAGAGCGAGGAGGAGGTCTCCTTGCACAAGCCGCCCAAGTGGGCGCAGGTGCTGATCCAGCAGGCGTTGCAGTTCTCGCTGGAGATCAACGGCCAGGGCTATCAGGCTCCGAAGGTGAAAGAGCCCGAGGAGATCACGCCGGAGACCCTGTTCGACTTCCAGTCGGTGGCTGACAACGTGCTACAGTTTGTGACCGGGCGGCTTGGCGCCGCACGGGCTGATGGCAAATCCGACGACGACCTGACCGGGATGATGGAGCAGGCCCGCAAGGGGGTCGACAAGGGCTTTGACGAGGCGAAGAAGCAGCTCGGCAAGTGGGCGACTGACAACGACGATATCAAAACCGGTATCGATCAGAGCTACAAGCTGATCCAGAAAGGGCTCGAGGAGTTCGAGAAGGAGTTCTTCGGCAAGGTCTCTCCGACCGACATGGGACAGGCCGAGATGGCCAGTCGCCAGCAGGGGTATCTGGAGATCCAGACCAAGGATGGCGACAAGGTGGTGCTACGCTTCAACGACAGCTGGCAGACCAAGTCCCAGAGCAGCGAGAGCGGCAGCCAGTTCAGCCTCAAGTCGAGCCAGAGCTTCAGCTTCTCGCTGGAGGGGGATCTCAGCAGCGACGAGATGGAGTCCATCGGCAAGCTGGTCAAAGGGATCGACGAGCTGGCGGGGAACTTCTTCTCCGGCAACTTCGAGGATCTGCTGGACAAGGCGGGCGAGCTGAAACTGGATGACAGCCAGCTGGCCTCCTACTCCCTCAAGCTCAAGCAGAGCGTCAAGCTGAGCCAGACCTATCAGGGGGCGCACTCCCTGCAGGATCTGATCAAGCCGTTTGCCGACTATCTGCCGAAGCTGGATCAGGTGCAGAAACAGGCGGATACCCTGCTGCCACCATCCCAGCAACAGGCGCTGACCCCGGCCGTGCTGGCCGCGAGAGGAGAAGAGGAACCGGCGCAGGTCGATCGCTTCACCAGTTTCAACCAGCGGATGCTGGAGGCGCTGCGGATGATCAACCAGTTCCAGCCCTCCACCGAGCCCGCCAGTAAGAACGCCTGAGCCACAGCGCGTAACGCAAGTAATGACCTGCCGTTTGCCAGCCCTTTCCGGGGCTGGCAAACTGGCCTTTTCTCCAATCCGGTTGCCCCATGAACCCCAAGAAGCCAAGAGACAAGCGCGAGCTCTGCTACCCCTTTATCTTCGAAACCTCGCTCAAATGTGATTTTGAAATCGCCACCGACGAGCTCTGCTGTCAGGTCGGGGCCGTGCTGTCACACCTTGCGCCGGATGCCGATACCGAGCCCATGCTGGTGGATCTCGCGGCGTTGCAGCGGCTTATCTACAACCTCAACGGCTCGGTACGCGGCAAGCTGGGGATCTTCGATGCAGACCTTGAGTGGCTCAAGGCCCGTTATGACCACTACAACGAGGCGAGTCGCGGCAGCGTCACCGGTTTTGTGCTGCCACAGGGGCCACAGCCCATTCCCACCCTCCATCTGTGCCGCTGCGGCAGCAAGAAGGTGGTGCGGCTGTTGGTCAGGTTGGAAGAGAGCGGGGTGGCCTTCGATCCCATTCTCTATCGCTTCGCCAACCTGCTGGCCAACTTCTTCTTCGTGCTCACCGTCTACCTCAAGCAGCGCTGGCAGGTGCCGGAAGTGCCCTACGTCAGCATCAACTACTGATGGCGGCAGGTTAGGGGCCAGACGTCATGGTGGATTCAACGGAATAAAAAAACCGGAGCCTTGGGCTCCGGTTTTGCTTTTCAGCGCGTAAGTTGCCCGCTCAGCTGGAGATCAGCACCCGGGCCGAGTTGGCCGGGATGGTGAGCTGCACCTCGCCCTGCACCACTTCAAACTTCTCGCCGTTGAAGGCGTCAGTGAAGCGGCTGGCAGGGCTGGCGGTCTGCCACAGGGGCAGGCTGATGGTGCGCGGCTCGCTCGGGTGGCGGTTGCAGGCCACTACCACCTGATCGCTTTGCAGGGTGCGGGCAAACACATAGCTGTGGGGGCCGGCATAGAGGGTCTGGATATCGCCACGGCGCAGGGAGGGGCGCTGACGGCGGATCTGGATCAGCCGGCGATAGTGGTCGTGCAGCACGTGATCCCAGTCTGTGGTATCCCACGGGAAGCAGCGGCGACAGTCCGGGTCGTTGCCGCCAGAGAGCCCCACTTCATCGCCGTAGTAGATGGACGGCACACCGATATAGGTGAGCAGCAGGGTGGCCGCGAGGCGCATCCGCTGCTTGTCCTCGCCCAGCAGGTGGAGGAAGCGCGCAGTGTCGTGGCTGTCCAGCAGGTTGAACTGGGTCAGCTGGTTCTTGAACGGGATGTGGGCCCGCGCCAGCTTGAGCCAGCGATCCAGCTCTTCGGCGCTGATCTTGATGGGGTGGTAGGCGATGTCCTTACCGGCCAGGAAGGCGCGGATCGGATGGGCGAAGCCGTAGTAGTTCATGGCGCCGTCCTCCTGATCCCCCTGCAACCACTGGCTCGCCTCGAAGAAGTGCTCGCCGAGCACGTAGGCGTCCGGGTTCTCCTGCTTCACCGCGCCGCGAATGGCGCGCACGTGGCCGCTGTTGCCTTCGGCGGTGCCGCGCTCACCCAGCATGTGGATGACGTCAAAGCGCCAGCCATCGATCTGGTAGGGGGCGCGCATCCAGTAACGGAGTATGGCGTCATCGGCCCGATAGACGGCGTCCTGTACCTTCTCGCAGGAGAAGTCGAGCTTGGGCAGGCTGCGAATGCCCTTCCAGCTGACGTAATCCCCTTCTTTATCAAAGGTGTAGAAGCTGCGCCACGGGGAGTCCGGGTTGCTCTGGGCCCCCAGTGGCGGGCAGAACCAGGGGTGCTCGGTAGAGGTGTGGTTGACCACAGCATCGAGGATGATCTTCATGCCGCGCTGGTGCAGGTTGCGGGTCAGCTCGGCGAACTGCTCGTTGCTGCCGAGGTGGGCATCCACCTTGAAGTAGTCCTGAGTGTCGTACTTGTGGTTGCTCGGCGAATCGAAGATGGGGTTGAGGTAGAGCGCCGTTACCCCGAGAGATTGCAGATAGTGCAGCTTGGCATCGATCCCCGCCAGATCGCCACCGTAAAACTCGCAGGCGCCGTGGCCCTCTTCATGACGGCTGACCGGCTCGCCCCACGCCTTGCTGATCACCGCTTTGCCACGGTACTCGTACTCGTGATGCTTGACGCTCAGCGACGGATCGCCGTTGCAGAAGCGGTCGGGGAAGATCTGGTAGAACACCTGATCCTGCACCCAGGCCGGTGGCTGGTGCAGGCTGTTGAAGCGAAAATGTTGCTCCCGTGGCGGCATGGACGCGCTGACGCCCGCTCCGTGCAGCCACCACTGTTCCTCGTCGGTGAGGCACTTGAAGCTGTAGAGGTGGATATCCTGTCCCTTGATGAGCGGCAGGGTCGCCTGCCACACCTGCAGCCGATCGCGGGTGGAGACCGCTGTCATCGGGATCAGGCACTCCTCGTTATTCGGCTCGTGGCGCAGCCACACTTCGCGGATCGGCGCATCCAGCTCGCTAAAAAGAGTCAATTGCAGTGCGTCGGCGCTCTCTTTGAACCAGGGCGCCACCTGGGGATGAAACAGAAACGGATGGGTCATGATGCTTATTGAGTCAGAAGATCGGCGAGGGCATTACCCTGTTCATGCAATGTTTCGAGCTGGCCTGCCAGCGACTTGGGATCCAGTCCCAACTGGTCGGCGAGCGGTTTGGGGAAGCGGGCGATGATGGCCTGGGCAGGCACGCCCGCGTTCCAGGCGAAGGAGATAAACACGGCGAGGCGGATCAGCACCGCCTCCTTGCTGACCGGATCGTGGGAGAGCGGGTCAAGCTGTTGGGAGATGGCATCGACGAAGGCCTCGGAGAGGTTCCAGCGCCGCGCCAGCTCGGCACCGAGCTGGGCATAGTCGTAGCCCAGCATCTCCCGCTGGGCCTCGACCCGGCTGCTGCCGTTCTGGATCGCCATGTTGATGAGCTCGGCCTCTTCCGGCAAGGTGCTCTGGATAAGCAGTTCGCCGATGTTGTGGATCAGGGCGCAGGTGAAGGCGGTCTCGGGATCCATCACCTTGGCCTCCTGCGCCAGGGTTTTGGCGATGGTGGCGACCTGGAAGGTCTCGGTCCAGAACTTGTTCTTGTCGAAGCTGGGCGGGGCCTTGAAGGTGCCGATGATGCCAGAGGCGACCACCACGGAGCGCAGCCGGTTGAAGCCGAGCCGGATCACCGCCTGTTCGATGGAGGTCACTTCGTTGCCCCTGCGCAGGGCGGCCGAGTTGGCCATCCGCAGCACCTTGACGCTGATCACCTGATCCATGGCGATCTTGGCCGCAATCTCGTCGATGCGGGCATTCTCGTCGTTGAAGCTCTGCATCAACTCGTGTAGCAGCTTGGGAATAGTGGGGAGTTGTTTGATCTTGTCAAACAGGCGATCCATCGACATGGCTGAGGCAGCCTCCGTTGCGAACTCTGCCTCATATTGTGCCACAGCCGGACAACATGTTCCTGTTTGTGATGCGGCTTTGTGAGCGCTAGAACACCCAGTCGCGCAAGGTGTATTCCAAACGGTGCTGTTTGCCCTGCAGGATCAGGTTCTGACTGGTGCCGCTCAGGGTCGCACCCTCGGTAAGGGTGGTCAGTACGGCCTGTTCGATAGTGTCGAGCGGTGGCATGCAGGCCATTTCGGTACTGCCCAGACTGGTGACCCACAGTTTGTCATCTTCCAGATGGCCCTGACCGAAGTAGCGGTTGCAACCGGCGATGCCGTTGACGGTGAAGTGCTCGCCGATCTCGAAATCGGGGGGATTGTCGCGGGGGGCCTCAATCGGTTGGCCATCCAGTTTGCTCAGTACCCAGTGGTGGTGTTGCAGATCTTGCTGAACAAAGGTGGTCGAGCTGCAGCCAGCGAGCAGTAACAGGGGGATCAGCAAAAAGGGCAATCTGGGCATGAGGGGGCTCCGGTTGGGGGAGCGTCAAGAATACCCTTTTTGGGCAGTCGGGAGCAGGGCGGGAGAGGGGACGACCGACCGCTTCTGTCGCCCCTTGCCCCGCATGACTGTCGCTTAATGGCAACACCTTGGGGATGTTGCCATCGATTTACGCTATCTCAGGGCTCAGTTGGCGAACAGCCGCTCGGCATAACGGGCGAGACCGGCGGCCACCGAGCCGAAGTCATCGCCACCCTCAAGCGGGATGGACGGGAGCTTCTGGCGGATAAAGCTGGCGATCAGCGGCGAGCGGGCGCTACCGCCGGTGACGAAGATGCGATCCGGCTGCACACCGGCGGCGGCAATCGCTTCGTCCATCAGCTCGCCAATTTTCTCCAGCAGCAGGGCCGAGGCGTTGGCCAGCTGTTCGCGGGTCAGCTCCGCTTCCAGCCCTTTTTCCAGCTCGGCCAGCGACTGGCGATTGAGCTCCTGCTCCGAGAGGGCGATCTTGCCCTGCTCGGCACGCCATACCAGCTGGTGGCTCAGCTTGTGGGCCCGCAGGCTGGCCAGACGTCCCAGCTTGCTGCCGGGCTGGCTGTCGAGCTGCAGATCCTGCAGCTGGCGGGCGGTGTCGAGGCTGTAGAAGCGGCTCTGGGCGCTGACGTCGTTGATGGCGGCCGCATCCCAGAACAGCGGGTGGGGCAGCGGCTTGCCGGTCTTGAGGGTCTCGTGCATGCCGAGCAGCGGCATCATCCCCTCCACCGTCAGGCGGATATCGAAGTCGTTGCCGCCGATCCGCTGGCCGCTGTGGCCGAGCAGATCGCCGCTGCGATCCAGCTGATCGCGGTAGCTGGGGCCCATCCGCAGCATGGAGCAGTCGGTGGTACCGCCGCCGATATCCACCACCAGTACCACGGCGTCTTCGGTGAGGCGCGCCTCGAATTCAAACCCGGCCGCCACCGGTTCGTAGAGGAACTCCACCTGCTCGAAACCGGCCAGACGGGCTGCCTCGGTCAGGATGGCGATAGCTTGCTGGTTGCTCTCTTCCCCCGCCAGACCCTGGAAGTTGACCGGACGGCCGATCACCGCCTGGCGGATCGGGGCGCCGAGCTGCTGCTCCGCCTGCTGGCGGACATGGAGCATCATGGCGCAGACGATGTCTTCAAACAGGGCGATCTGGGGGGCCTTGAGGCCATAGGCGCCGAGGAAGGATTTCGGCGATTTGATGTAGTAGCCGTCGTCCGGCTCTTCCAGATAGCGCTCCAGCGCGGCACCACCAAAGCTCAGCTCGTCGATCAGTCCCTCTTCGCGCATCTGGCGGCGAACCATCTGGGCGCGGGTGACCACGGGGCCACGCAGCTTGAGGTACTCCGCCTGCTGGGCGGGGGCCAGCCCTTCGGCCAACAGACCGGCGATAGCATCCCGGTGGGGGGCATGCAGGGTGGAGGGGAGATAGCGGGATGCACCAAGATTCAGCAGCCTGGGGCTACCTTGTTCCATCACGGCCACGGCACAGTTGGAGGTGCCGTAATCAAATCCGATAAACATGGGCGCCAGACTCCTGAATAAAAAAGGGGGGCTAGCCTACCCGAAGGCGCCGGGTCTCACAACCCGGCGCACCGCAATGAAGAGCAGGATGAAGGGATTAGCCCTTATTCCACTTCGTTGTCGCAGCGGCCCTGGCTCTCGATGGCACGGATATTACCGAGGGTGGTATCGGCGATGGCATGCAGCGCCTCGCGGGTCAGGAACGCCTGATGGCCGGTGAACAGCACGTTGTGGCAGGCTGACAGGCGGCGGAACACGTCATCGGTGATCACTTCGTTGGACTTGTCGGAGAAGAAGAGATCCTCTTCCTCTTCGTAGACGTCCAGCCCCAGTGCGCCGATACGGGAGGTCTTGAGTGCCTCGATGGCGGCGTTGGAGTCGAGCAGGCCGCCACGGCTGGTGTTGATGATCATCACCCCGTCCTTCATCTTGGCAAATGCCTCCTTGTTCAACAGGTGGTAGTTCTCTTTGAACAGCGGGCAGTGCAGGCTGATGATGTCGGATTGGCGGAACAGGGTATCGAGATCCACGTACTCGGCTCCCAGCTCGATGGCTGCCGGATTCTGGTAAGGATCGTTGACCAGCAGGCGAACCCCGAAGCCCTTGAGGATGCGCAGAGCGGCCAGACCGATCTTGCCGGTGCCGATGACGCCAACGGTCTTGCCATGCATGTTGAAGCCGACCAACCCTTCCAGCGAGAAGTTGGCGTCGCGGGTGCGCTGATAAGCCTTATGGATGCGGCGGTTGAGGCACATCATCATGCCGACGGCGTGTTCTGCGGTCGCCTCGGGGGAGTAGGCGGGCACCCGCACCACTTTCAGCCCCAGCTCTTTGGCGGCGGCCAGATCCACGTTGTTGTAACCGGCGCAGCGCAGGGCAATCACCTGGGTGCCGTTGGCAGCCAGTTCGGTTAATACCTCGCGGTCGGCATCGTCATTGACGAACAGACACACCACCGGGAAGCCGTGAGCCAGTCGGGCCGTTTTGGCCTCCAGCCGCACATCGAAAAACTCTAGGTCGAAGCCGTACTGGCTGTTGGCCTGGTTGAAATGCTCTTTGTCATAGCTCTTGGTACTGAATACGGCGACTTTCATGGTATGTGCTCCGCAGCGTGTGTGTCGTCAAATTACAACAAAATGGGTCAGCTATCACCGGACAAACCGGCTGGTTATTGTCCCCATGGCATGATGGGAACGGCGCTGACTGCACTCTTGTACGAACCATCCACCAGTTTGGTGCTGTAGGTCAGGTAAACCAGTGCATTGCGTTTCTTGTCGTAAAAACGCACCACTTTCTGCTCCTTGAACACCAGCGAGGTGCTGACATCGAACACCTCTTCTCCCGCCTTCAGCTTTTCGGGCAGGGTGATGGGGCCGATCTGGTGGCACGACAGGGAGGCGTGGGAGGGATCTTCCGCCAGGCCCAGCCCGCCTTTGACGCCACCTGTCTTGGGGCGCGCCAGATAGCAGGCGACGCCGTCGATGCGCGGGTCGTCGAACGCCTCCACCAGGATCTTGTGGTTGGGGCCAAACAGCTTGAAGGCAGTGCTCACTTCACCGACCGGGTCGGCCTTGTCGGCCAGCGCCGGGCCGGCAAACAGGGCCCCCAGCAGCAGGGGCAGGGCGCGGCGCAGGGCATTATGTCGCGTGTGGTTATGTGTCATGGTCTCTCCTGTTGGCCCGGCACTCCTCAATAGGGAATGCCCAGGCGACGATAGAGGCTGGCAAGCACCCAGGCGGGGCCTATCAGCAGAAATTGCAGGTCAGCGAGGAAGGAGGGGCGTTTGCCCTCGATCTTGTGGCCGACAAACTGGGCTATCCAGAGAATCACGAACGCTGCCACGGCGGGCCACAACAGCGGCCCCTGCCATTGGTGGCAGAAGGCCAGCCCGAGCGCGGTCAGCCCGGCCATCCCCGCGAACAGCGAAAACGACAGTTGCAGGTAGAACAGCAGCACCGGAATGGCTGCCACTGCCGCCCAGTTGAGGGGCTCTGGCAAGGGCCCGTGTGGCAGACACCAGAGCAGCGCCAGCGAGCAGATATAGATGCCCGGCACCGCCAGTTTGTGGATGGCGACGTTGACCGGATGGCGATGACTCTGGCCGTACTGCGCAAACCACTCCTGGATTCCCTTCATGGCACCTCCCTGGCGCACTGTGTTCTCGCTGCCTGACCTTCGTGGCTAGGCGCTCGGGATGCTTATCCCTGCGGTGGATACTCCCAATATTGGGCCGGAATGGATTTTAGCAACGGGGTCATATCCGGATTGGGCAGTGCGATGGTGACCCGCTGATCGAGGTTGGCGCTGGCGAGCGCTTCGCGGATCTTGGGGTTGTCATTGAAGAACTTCATAAAACTGCCATCGGCATAGGCCCGCTCCAGCCCGGTCTGAATCGCCTTGGCCAGCTTGGGGTATTCGGGGCTGACGAAGAAGAACTGGGCGAAGGGGTAGCGGATCAGCAGATGCTGCTCGATGGCGAGGTTGGGATACTGCGCCACAAGCTCGCTGCGCTCGGCGAAGATTTCCACCAGGGCGCGCGGGAAGAAGTCGATCTTGTCGCCGTCGTTGATAAGGCGAAACAGGCTGCTGTATCGGCCGGATAAGGTCGGGATCCCCGCATTTTCCAGAATTTTGTTATCGGCCCAACCGACCCCTTGCGCCGCCTTCAACTGTTTGAGGTCGGCCAGGGTATTGATCTGGTTGAACTTCTCTTGTGCATCCGCGTGGATGAAGGACAGCCGCAATCCTTCCAGCCCGCGAAACAGCGGAATGGGGACGGCAATCAGGGAGGATTCGAGTGCGCTGGAGGTGCCCATCCAGAAGACGTTGATGGTCTTGCCCTTGCTTAGCTGCTGCTGGAGGGTGAACTGGTTGAGGTCGAGTTCGACAGGCTGGATGCGAAAGGGTTGCCCGGAGCGGGTCAGGGCCAGTTCCAGCAGCTTGTACTGGTACTCCTGGTCAAGATTGTTGACGGGACGGCTGGGGACCTTGACCGTCAGAACCTGTGCTTGTGCCAGCAGTGGCAGGCACAAACACAGCTTGATGAGCCATTTCACTCTCTGTTCTCCTGTAGATTCCGGAAGGTGTCCGGAGTCTAACAGAACTTGTCACCATCTTGCTGCGAGGCGTTGTGCAAGGTTTGAGCGCGGGGCCCTGCCTTGCTGGCGTCTGTTGCACCAGAATGGTGACGGTTCTTCGAAGAATCAGGCGACGCGACGGAACACGTGGGTATCGTTAAATTCCTTGGTGCTCTGGCATTCGACGCAGAAACGGGATTCCGGACGGGCATGCAGCCGCTTGAGGGAGATCTCGTCACCGCAAGATTCGCAGTAACCAAAATCCCCTTCGCTGATGCGCTTCAATGCGCCCCGCAGCTTGCGCAGGTGCAGCTTGTCGTGCTCGATGCGGTTCAGCTCCAGACGGCGGGCTTCCTCGATACTGGCACGGTCAATTTCATCAGCCATCTCGTTGGTGTCGGTGGCGATGGCCTGGCTGGCCTGGGAGTTCAGGCGCTCTTCGAGCTCGACGATCTGTCGCTCGATCTGCCCCTTGTAAAAGGCCAGTTGGTCTTCAGTCATGAAATCACACATACGATTAACTACCAGTCAGTTTACTAACCCAATTATCCCTGTTTATGGGGGCTGTCTGCCTACAGACCAAGCCCTTGTATCCCGATTTGCACCTGTTTCATGCAAGAGAGTGCAAATCAGGGCGGGCCTTGTACCAAAAAAATGCAGCCAAGCAAAGCAAATAGGATAAGGATTGTGCGCCCTTACAAAAAAATGGTCCGTTCCTGCGGGGGATTGGTCGGGATCTGGCGCCTGCTTCACCCTCTGTTGGCATCGCCTTTGCAACGATGAGAGGGGGGCTTCGTACGGATTTGAGTGTTTAGTATTTGGTGCCGCCTTGGTCATTATATGCGCCGTTATTTATAGTTTTTTAAACACGCCCGCTTGACATTGCCCTTGATGGCGGGCTTTTATGGTGATGTTGATTACAATTTTATAACAAGGGTGTTCCATATATTAGACACCCTTGCCAATGGCAACCGTAAAGTCGGGGTTTAACATGGACAGTATCAAAGGCTGGATGGAGAGCAATCGCATCACGGAAGTGGAGTGCCTGTTCCCGGATTTCACCGGCAACGCCCGGGGCAAGATCATCCCAGCCAACAAGTTTTTGCGTGAAGGGGGCATGCGTCTGCCCGAGGTGATTTTCACCCAGACGGTGACCGGCGAATATCCGGATGACGACAGCATGATCGACCCGCTGGAGCGGGACATGCAGCTCTATCCTGACCCCAACACCATCCGTTTTGTCCCCTGGGCGCTGGAGCCCACTGCACAGGTGATTCACGACTGTTTCGACGTCAACGGCAAGCTGATCGACATCGCGCCGCGCTCCGTGCTGCGTCGGGTTCTGTCATTTTACGAGAAGCAGGGCTGGAAGCCGGTGGTGGCGCCCGAGCTGGAATTCTATCTGGTCACCCGCAACGAGGACCCCGACTATCCGCTGGTGCCGCCGGTCGGTCGCAACGGCCGCCCTGAGACCGCCCGCCAGTCGTTCAGTATCGATGCGGTCAATGAGTTCGACCCCATCTTTGAAGACATGTATGACTACTGCGAGGCGCAGGAGCTGGAGGTGGACACCCTGATCCACGAGTCGGGCGCCGCCCAGATGGAGATCAACTTCCTGCATGGTGATGCCATCGATCTGGCGGATCAGGTGTTCCTGTTCAAGCGCACCATGCGTGAAGCCGCTCACCGCCACGGCATCTATGCCACCTTCATGGCCAAGCCGATGAGCGACGAACCGGGGTCGGCCATGCACATCCACCAGAGTCTGGAAGATGTGAACGGCCACAACCTGTTCGGCACCCCGAGCGGCGGTAATAGCGAACAGTTCATGCACTTTATCGCCGGTCTGCAGAAATACACCCCGGCGGTGACCGCCCTGCTGGCCCCCAACGTCAACTCCTACCGCCGCCTCACCTTTGGCGAGAGCGCGCCGCGCAACGTCCAGTGGGGGGTCGAGAACCGCACTTGTGGCCTGCGGGTGCCCTTCTCCGACCCGAGCGCGCGGCGGGTGGAAAACCGCTTCGCCGGTGCCGATGCCAACCCCTATCTGGCACTGGCTGCCACTCTGGCTTGTGGCTATCTCGGCATGATGGAGAAGCTGGAGCCGCTGCCGGAGATGAAGTCGAGCGCCTATGACCTGCCCTACAGCCTGCCCCGCTCGCTGGAGGAGGCACTCAGCCATCTCGAACAGTGCGAGCCCATCAAGGAGATGCTGGGTGAGCGCTTCACCCGCGCCTTCGTCGCGGTTAAACGCAAAGAGTACGAGACCTACTTCGGGGTGATCAGTCGCTGGGAGCGGGAGTTCCTGCTGCTGAACGTCTGATCCCCCTGTAACGGGGAGGCCGGAGTCGGCCTCCCCGGTCCCTGTATCGAAGAGACCTAAACGCGAGTCAGGTGGCGGCAGCCACCTGTGAGTGGTTGTGGCTGCGAGCATGCAAGCCCGCCTGACTACTCACCTGACTATTTGACGACTGAATCTTGCTAAATCGAAGGAACCGAGGAGCAACAAATGCAGCAGACAACCCGTGAGTGGCAACAACTGGATGCCAGCCACCACCTGCACCCCTTTACCGACTTTCAGGCCCTGAACAAGAAGGGCTCGCGCATCATTACCAACGCCAGCGGCGTCTATCTGGAAGACTCCGAGGGCAAACGCATTCTCGACGGCATGGCGGGCCTGTGGTGCGTCAATATGGGCTATGGCCGCCAGGAGCTGGTGGATGCCGCTACCCACCAGATGCAGCAGTTGCCCTACTACAACCTCTTCTTCCAGACCGCTCACCCGCCGGTGATCGAGCTGGCGACCCTGCTGGCCGAGGTGACGCCAGCCCATCTCAACCACGTCTTCTTCACCGGCTCCGGCTCCGAGTGCAACGACACTGTGCTGCGGATGGTGCGCCACTACTGGGCCAGCAAGGGGCAGCCTGACAAACAGGTGATTATCAGTCGCCACAACGCCTATCACGGATCCACCGTGGCGGGGGCGAGTCTGGGCGGCATGAAGGGGATGCATGCCCAGGGTGGTCTGCCCATTCCCGGCATAGTGCACATCGATCAGCCTTACCACTTCGGTGAGGGACAGGGGATGAGTGCCCACGACTTCGGGCTGGAGCGGGCCCGTCAGCTGGAGCAGAAGATTCTGGAGCTGGGGGTGGACAAGGTGGCTGCCTTTATCGGCGAGCCGATCCAGGGGGCGGGCGGCGTCATCATTCCGCCTGACAGCTACTGGCCGGAGATCCAGCGCATCTGCGATCACTACGGCATCCTGCTGATCGCCGACGAGGTGATCTGCGGCTTTGGCCGTACCGGCCACTGGTTTGCCAGCGAAGGGTTTGGCATCAAGCCGGACCTGATGTGTCTGGCCAAGGGGATCACCTCCGGTTATCTGCCGCTCGGCGCTGTGATGGTGAGTGACCGGGTTGCCAAGGGGTTGGTGGAGGAGGGGGGCGAGTTCAACCACGGCTTCACCTACTCGGGTCATCCGGTCTCTTGCGCCGTGGCGGTGGCCAACATCCAGCTTATGCAGAAAGAGAGCATAGTTAAGCGAGTGCATGATACTATCGGCCCCTATTTGCAGCGCCGCTGGGCGGAGCTGGCCGATCATCCACTGGTGGGAGAAACCCGAGGTAAAGGATTGGTCGCCGCGCTGGAAATCGTTGAGGACAAGCAGACCAACCGGCGTTTTCCGGCTCAGGCAAATGCGGGGATGACCTGCCGGGAGTTCTGCTTTAACAATGGCTTGGTGATGAGGGCGGTAGGCGATACCATGATCATATCGCCCCCCTTGGTCATCACCGAGGAACAGGTTGATGAATTGGTCGATCTGGCCAGGCGCAGTCTGGATCTGACAGCCGCAAAGCTGAAGGGTTGAGGTGGGTCGGGCAGGTTGGCATGCGCATACAATTTGCTTAGGAGACAAGGATGATGTCTTTCAAAACAGGAGTGATCGCTGCCTCTGTGGCTCTGGTCATGGCAAGTGCCGGAGCAATGGCTGAAGAGAAGGTGCTGCACGTCTACAACTGGAGCGACTACATAGCGCCGGATACCCTGGATAACTTCCAGAAGGAGACGGGGATCAAGGTGGTCTATGACGTGTTCGACAGTAACGAGGTACTGGAAGCCAAGTTGCTGGCGGGTAGTTCGGGCTACGATATCGTGGTGCCATCCAACCCCTTCCTGGCCAAGCAGATCAAGGCGGGCGTGTTCCAGAAACTGGACAAGTCCAAGCTCTCCAACTGGCAAAACATGGATGTCGACCTGCTCAAGGCGCTCGAGCCGAGCGATCCGGGCAACCAGTACTCCATCCCCTATCTGTGGGGCACCATCGGCTATGCCTACAACGCCGAGAAGGTGAAAGCCGTGCTGGGGGCTGATGCCCCGGTCAACTCCTGGGATCTGGTGTTCAAGCCGGAGAACATGGCCAAGTTGAAAGAGTGTGGCGTCTCCTTCCTCGATTCACCGACCGAAATGCTGCCGGCTGCCCTGCAATATCTGGGCTTCAAACCGGATAGCCAGAAACCGGCCGAGCTGAAGAAGGCTGAGGAGCTGTTCCTCTCCATCCGTCCCTATACCGCCTATTTCCACTCCTCCAAGTACATCTCGGATCTGGCCAACGGCAACCTTTGCGTCGCGGTCGGTTACTCCGGTGACTTGCAGCAGTCCAAGGCGCGGGCAGCCGAGGCCAAGAATGGCGTCGCGCTCACCTACACCATTCCGAAAGAGGGGGCAGGCAGCTTCTTTGACATGATCGCCATTCCGGCGGATGCCAAGAACGTCGAGGCGGCCCACACCTTCATCAACTACCTGATGAAGCCCGAGGTGATCGCCAACATCACCAACGTGGTGCAGTTCCCGAACGGCAACAAGGCGGCGACCCCGCTGGTGGATGAGGCGATCCGCACCGATCCGGGTATCTACCCTGATGCGGCAACCCTGCAGAAGATCTACACCTTCCCGGATCTGCCGGCCAAGGTGCAGCGTGTGATGACCCGCAGCTGGACCAAGATCAAGTCTGGCAAGTAAGTAACGAATGCCCCTCCCGGTCCGCAGTTCGGCCGGGAGGGTAGTGATGCCATCCATCCGGATGGGCCGCGCGAATGGATGCGCAGACGGTCAACCACTGAAACAGGAGAACTGACACCGTGAATACAACCAGATTGCTAACCATAGCGCTGACCATGGGATTGGCGAATGTGGCCCAGGCTGCCCCTGTGCTGCACTTCTACAACTGGTCTGACTATATCGGCGAGACCACCCTCAGCGATTTCCAGCAGGCGACCGGGATCAAGACCGTCTATGACGTGTTTGACTCCAACGAGACCCTGGAAGGCAAGTTGCTGACGGGGCGGACCGGTTACGATTTGGTGGTTCCCTCCAATAATTTCCTGGCCAAGCAGATCAAGGCGGGAGCCTTCCAGAAACTGGATAAATCCCTGCTGCCCAATCTGGCCAACCTGGATCCCGTGCTGCTCAAGCAGCTCGACAAGGTAGATCCGGGTCATCAGTACGCGGTGCCCTATCTGTGGGGGACCAACGGCATCGGCTACAACGTCGACAAAATCAAGGCGGTGCTGGGAGTCGACAAGATTGACTCCTGGGCCACCATCTTCGAACCGGAAAATATGGCGAAACTCTCTCGCTGCGGCGTCGCCTTCCTCGACTCTGCCGACGAGATGATCCCTGCTGCCCTCAACTACCTCGGGCTCGATCCCAACAGTCATGCGACGGGGGATATCAAGCAGGCCGAGGCGCTGCTGATCAAGGTGCGGCCCTATGTGGCCTACTTCCACTCCTCCAAATACATCGGCGATCTCGCCAATGGCGACATCTGCGTGGCGGCCGGTTTTTCCGGCGACATCCTGCAAGCCGCTGCCCGCGCCGATGAAGCTGGCAAGGGGGTGAAAATTGCCTACAGCATTCCGAAAGAGGGGGGCAATCTCTGGTTCGACATGATGGCGATCCCGTCCGATGCCACCAATGTCAAAGAGGCGCACGCTCTCATCAACTACGTCCTGCAGCCCGAAGTGATCGCCAAGGTCAGCGACTATGTGGGCTATGCGAATCCCAACTCAAGGGCGGGCGAGTTTATGGATGAGGCGGTGCGCAACAATGAGGAGGTTTATCCCCCTCAGGCTGTGCTGGAGCGACTCTATGTGCAGGAAGCACATCCTCGCTCGGTACAGCGTCTAATCACCCGGAGTTGGACCAAGATCAAGTCCGGTACCTAACCTTGGTGCCCGTTCGGGGGCGCCAAATCGCTTTTATGAATCGGCCGCAAGGCCGGTATCACGTTGGGGAGTTTGGTAATGGCGATAGCCTCCAGTGCCTACAAGAAAGCCCTCGAGGGCAGTCAGCAGCGCAAAGAAGTGCTGGTGAAAATTGATCGGGTAAGCAAGCAGTTCGACGAAACGCTGGCGGTCGATAACGTATCTCTCAATATTCACAAGGGGGAGATTTTCGCCCTGCTCGGCGGGTCCGGTTCCGGCAAATCGACCCTGCTGCGGATGCTGGCCGGTTTCGAGCGCCCGACCGAAGGGCGGCTGTTCCTCGATGGGGTCGACATCACCGACATGCCCCCCTATGAACGCCCCATCAACATGATGTTCCAGTCCTACGCCCTGTTCCCCCATATGACGGTGGCCCAGAACATCGCCTTTGGCCTCAAGCAGGATGGCCTGCCCAAGGCCGAGATCGATGCCCGGGTGGAGGAGATGCTCAAGCTGGTGCAGATGACCCAGTATGCCCGCCGCAAACCGCATCAGCTCTCCGGTGGCCAGCGTCAGCGGGTGGCGTTGGCTCGTTCCCTGGCCAAGCGTCCCAAGTTGCTGCTGCTGGATGAACCCATGGGGGCGCTCGACAAGAAGCTGCGTTCCAAGATGCAGCTGGAGCTGGTTGAGATCATCGAGCGGGTCGGGGTTACCTGTGTCATGGTGACCCACGATCAAGAAGAGGCCATGACCATGGCGGAGCGGATCGCCATCATGCATCACGGTTGTATTGAGCAGATCGGTAGCCCGATGGATATCTACGAAACCCCGGCCAGTCGGCTGGTGTGCGAGTTCATCGGCAACGTCAACCTGTTCGACGGCCTGCTGGTGGAGGATGAGCAGGACCACGCCATCATCGCCTGTGCCGATCTGGAGCAGCCCATCTATGTGGGCCACGGGATTAGCTCCCGTGCCGAGAACAAGAAGGTGACCTACGCCCTGCGGCCGGAGAAGCTGCTGATGAGCCTGCAAAAGCCGGCCGAAATCGAGCATCCGGACTTCAACTGGACCAAGGGCGAGGTCTATGACATCGCTTATCTGGGCGGACACTCGGTGTACCACATCCAGCTGCCCTCGGGCAAAATCGTTCAGGCTTTCATCGCCAATGCCGAACGCCACGGCAAGCGGCCAACCTGGGATGACCAGGTGTTCCTCTACTGGGAAGATGACAGCGGCGTGGTGCTGCAATCATGAAGATCTTGCAACGACTGAAGCGGGGCGGAGGGCGCCGGCTGGTGATCGGCATCCCCTTCTTCTGGCTGTTCCTCTTCTTCCTGCTGCCCTTTGTCATAGTGGTAAAAATCAGTTTTGCGGAAGCGGATGTGGCGATCCCGCCCTACACCGACGTGGTGAGCTGGGCCGACAATCAGCTCACCATCCTGCTCAATATGGGGAACTACCTGCTGCTGCAGGAGGATGAGCTCTATATCGCAGCCTATCTGGGCTCCCTCAAGATGGCCTTCGTCAGCACCCTGCTCTGCCTGTTGATTGGCTATCCGATGGCCTACTCCATCGCTCGGGCCAACAAGGAGACCCAGACCGTTCTGCTGTTGCTGATCATGATGCCGACCTGGACCGCCATTCTGATCCGGGTCTATGCGTGGATGGGGATCCTCAGTAACAACGGCCTGCTCAACAGCGTCTTGCTGGGGATCGGGCTGATTGACGAACCGCTGCAGATCCTCAATACCAACCTGGCGGTCTATATCGGCATCGTTTACTCCTATCTGCCCTTCATGGTGCTGCCGCTTTACGCCAATCTGGTCAAACACGATCAGAGCCTGCTGGAGGCGGCCTCCGACCTAGGGGCCCGCAACCTGACCCGTTTCTGGCAGATCACTGTGCCGCTCTCCAAAAACGGCATTATCGCCGGCTGCATGCTGGTGTTTATTCCGGTGGTGGGGGAGTTCGTTATTCCGGAAATGCTGGGTGGCCCGGAGACCCTGATGATCGGTAAGGTGCTATGGCAGGAGTTCTTCAACAACCGCGACTGGCCGGTCGCCTCTGCACTGGCGGTGGTGATGCTGGCGGTGCTGATCATTCCGATCATCCTCTTCAACCGTAACCAGGCCAAAGAGCTGGAGGGCAAGGCATGATGAGACGTTTCGGTTTTGCCAAGCTGATGCTCTGGCTTGGGCTGCTGTTTATCTACCTGCCCATGATCATCATGGTGATCTACTCCTTCAACGCCTCCAAGCTGGTGACGGTGTGGGGCGGATGGTCACTCAAGTGGTACTTCGGCCTGCTCGACAACAAGCAGCTGATTGGATCCGTGTTCCGCTCGCTGGAGATCGCTTTTTACACCGCGATCGCCGCGGTGGCGCTGGGGACGGTGGCGGCATTCGTGCTGACCCGAATTCCCCACTTCCGTGGTCGCACCCTGTTCGGTGGCATGGTGACGGCACCGCTGGTGATGCCCGAGGTGATCACCGGTCTGTCGCTGCTGCTGCTGTTCGTGGCGATGGCCCAGCTGGTGGGATGGCCCGCCGAGCGGGGCATGTTGACCATCTGGATCGCGCACACTACCTTCTGTACCGCCTACGTAGCCATCGTTGTGTCGGCGCGGTTGCGGGAGCTGGATCTCTCCATAGAGGAGGCGGCCATGGATCTTGGCGCCAAGCCGTGGAAGGTGTTCTTCCTGATCACCATCCCGATGATCGCCCCCTCGCTGGCAGCAGGCGGCATGATGTCGTTCGCCCTGTCGCTGGATGATCTGGTGCTGGCGAGCTTCGTCTCCGGCCCGGGCTCCACTACCTTGCCGATGGAGGTCTTCTCGGCGGTGCGGCTCGGGGTTAAACCCGAGATCAACGCGGTGGCCAGCCTGATCCTGCTGTCGGTATCGCTCTTTACCTTCGGCAGCTGGTATCTGATGGCCAGGGCGGAGAAGCGCCGTCGCGCCGAGATCGCCATGAGCAACCAGATGCAGGCAGTCGCCTGACTCGTCAGATGATAAGATCCGCCTACTCTCGTCAATCCGGAGGATGAGTATGCGGATCTCCTTTTTCAGTGGTCGTGGCACCGAGCTGGTGCCCGGCCTCACCAGCGCCATTCACAAGCAACCGATCTCTGCACCAGTTCGCTGTACCTTTGCCGGTCTGGAAGGGGATGAGCAGTGTGACACGCGCCACCACGGTGGCCCGGATCGGGCGCTCCACTACTATCCGGCCGATCACTATCTCTGGTGGCAGACCTGGCAAACCGCGCTGGGCTTGCCTGCGCCACGTACAGCCTGGCAACCTGCCGCCTTTGGCGAGAACCTCTCCGGTCTCGGGCTGACCGAGGTGCAAGCCTGCATTGGCGATGTCTATCGACTCGGCGAGGCGCTGATCCAGATCAGCCAGCCGAGATCCCCCTGTTTCAAGCTCAACCAGCGCTTTGGCTATGGCCAGATGTCGCAGGTGATACAACTGAATGGCCGTTGTGGCTGGCTGCTGCGGGTGCTGGAGGAGGGGATGGTGTCGCCGGAGTCGGCCATGGAGCTGGTAGACAGACCCTATCCCGAACTGACGGTGAAGCGCACGGCGGATATCCTGTTCAATCAGGTGCGCAATGAAGCGGATCTGCTGATGTTGCTGGAGAATCCGGCCCTTTCCCCCAACTGGCGCCAGCATGCAGCCGACTGGCTGGAGCATGGCACTGTGGCTGACTGGCAGCGCCGTCTGCTGGGGCCAGCCTCCCTGCGCCTGGCCTGACGTCCGGTTGCCGGAATGTCACCAGCTGGCTGCAGTCCGGTAAACGGGTGAAAAGAGTGCTGAATAGTTGAGCAAATGGCACTTTTTTTCCTGCCAAACGCAAAAAAGGCTTGTGTCGGGTCTGGGCTTTCGGTAAATTCCCGTCCCGCAGACATCGGTGTGTAGCGCAGCTTGGTAGCGCACTTCGTTCGGGACGAAGGGGTCGGAGGTTCGAATCCTCTCACACCGACCAAATTTGAAAAGGCCGCTCAATTGAGCGGCCTTTTTGCATTTTCTTTCCAGTTACTCAGCTGTTCTTGAGCAGCTGACCTGTTACCTGGCCAAGTGATCAGACTTGGTGTATGCAGGGTCGAAGCAAGACCACAGACATTAAAAGGGCCACCGCTCGGTGGCCCATCGGTGGAGTCTGATCCTGACTCCGGCACTCTAGATTGTGGCAATCTCGCTATGGGTCTTGTCTATGGTGCCCTCCTTGCGCGCAAGGCGCTTACTCAGATATGCCAGTGCTGATGCCGCAAAGCCTTGAAACTGTGTTGAGGCAGCAAGGCCGCGTGCTTGGGGTACTCACTAATGAAATGTTCTATTCCCTCCATCAGTTGTGCACGTAATGAAATCACGGGCTCATGCCAGGCTTGCAGGCATAGATGGCCGGGGATCAACTGCTCCTGATAATCTTCCAGCAGCTGCTCTGGCCAGGGTTCAATACCGGAATTGCGTTGCAGCAAATAGTGGGCGGCGGGTTCACGGGCATAAATGAACTGAATTTGGGCCAGGTCGCGTTGGCATAGCGTTTGACTGTTGATGTGACAGGTCAAATATTTTCCCGTTTTCAGATCCAGAAAGTGACCGCGTTGCCGACAGGGTACGATGCGATACCAAGGCAGGGGTGAGGAGAGAGAATACCCCTCAAGCTCCTGTTCCAACCAGTGGCGACACTCGGGTGTCTGCACCTCGTCGAGCATGGACTCGAGCTGTGTCAACAAGGCTCTGGATGGTTTGATGGCCAGTTTCGCACTCATCGCCTGCAATCCTCCCTCTGCACACAATCCCGACTACCAGTATGGACCTTGTTCGGCCAGAGGGGGTAAGGAATCTAATGATTAAAAGTGGATTAGCCGCGTGGTTTTTATGCACTAATTTGGTTCAACCCACCAGATAGGTACCAGTGCCGAAGGCGATGTGGGTGCCCTCTTCGTTGTGCAGCTCCATCCGGGCGACGGCCACCTTGCTGCCAGCCCGGATGATGTGGGCGGTGGCGATAAACTCGTTGCCGCGTCCCGGGCGCAGGTAATCCACCCGCAGATCTATGGTGCCTAGGCGGGCGAAGCGCTCCTTGAGATAGCTGGGGGAGAACTCCTCCAGCTCGTCGATGCAGGAGGCCGCGACTATCATGCCGCCCGCCACATCCAGCAGCGTGGCGGTGACACCGCCGTGCAGGATGTTGTGGAAAGGGTTGCCGATCAGCTTCTCGTCCATCTTGATACGCAGCTCCACCTTGTCGAAGTCGTAGTGGGTCACCTGCATGCCGATCAGTTTGTTGAAGGGCATCTTCTCGGCAAACAGGTTGGCAATGCCACTGAGCGCCATCTTCTTGAGCATCTGTTTCATTCTCTGATCCCAATCCTTGTCATCAAAGTCGAGCAAAAACTCCAGCCAGTCTGCAACAGTTCCTTAACAGTCGCAATGGCAGGTTTATTGTGGGCGGCGGCTGCTTTAGAATGGCGACCCCAAAGGAGAGCCCATGACCGCGATTGCCGAAACCCTGCCAGATCCTCAGCCAGAGAGTCCGCTTGCCTTGCTGCAGGCGGTCTTCGGGTATCAGCAGTTTCGACCGGGTCAGCTCGAGATCATCGAGCAGATCGTCGCGGGGCGCGATGCGCTGGTGCTCAAGCCCACCGGTGGCGGCAAGTCGCTCTGCTACCAGATCCCGGCACTGTTGCGGCCCGGGCTCGGGGTGGTGGTCTCTCCACTGATCTCCCTGATGAAGGATCAGGTCGACAGCCTGCGTGCGAACGGTGTGGCGGCGGTCTACATCAACTCGGCCCTCAGTCGGGAGGAGATGATTCAGAACTTCGCCGCCATGCGCCGCGGCGAGATCAAGCTGGTCTATGTCTCCCCCGAGCGCTTGCTGCAGCACGAGTTTATGGATCGGCTGGCCGAACTGCCGCTCGGGCTGTTCGCCATCGACGAGGCACACTGCGTCTCCCAGTGGGGCCACGATTTCCGGCCTGAGTATGCGGCGCTGGGGCGACTCAAGCAGTGGTTCCCGCAGGTGCCGGTGGTAGCACTGACCGCCACTGCCGACGAGGCGACCCGCAGCGACATGCTGCACCGGTTGGAGCTCAACGATCCCTTTATCCACACCGCCAGCTTCGATCGCCCCAATATCCGCTACAGCCTGGTGGAGAAGTTCAAGGCGGCCGAACAGTTGTTGCGTTACGTGCAGAGCCAGAAGGGCAACTGCGGCATCGTCTACTGCTCCAGTCGCAACCGGGTGGAGGAGGTGGCCGAGCGGCTATCCCGCCACGGCTGCAAGGCCGCGCCCTATCATGCGGGGCTGCCGCTCGAGCAGCGCCAGCAGACCCAGGATGCCTTCCTCAAGGATGACATCGAGATCGTGGTGGCGACGGTGGCGTTCGGTATGGGCATCGACAAACCCAATGTGCGCTTCGTGGTGCACTACGACATCCCGAAGAACATCGAATCCTACTATCAGGAGACCGGCCGCGCCGGGCGCGATGGCACTCCCGCCGAGGCGCTGCTGCTCTACGATCCCGCCGATATCGGCCGGGTACGCCGCCTGCTCGACAACATCGAGAACCCGCAGCAGCTGCAGGTGGAGCAGTACAAGCTCAACGTGATGGCCGCGTTTGCCGAAGCGCAGACCTGCCGCCGTCAGGTGCTGCTCAACTACTTCGGCGAGTACAACGACAAGCCGTGCGGCAACTGCGATATCTGCCTCGATCCGCCCAAAAGTTATGACGGCACCGAAGATGCCCAGAAGGCGCTCTCCTGCGTCTGGCGTGTGGGGCAGAATTTCGGGGTGGGTTATGTGGTGGAGGTGCTGCGCGGTTCCCTCAACCAGCGCATCAAGGATCACGGCCACGATAAGCTGTCGACCTACGGCATCGGCAAGGATCAGAGCCACGAATACTGGATGAGCGTGATCCGCCAGCTGATCCACAAGGGGCTGCTGACCCAGAACATCACCCGCAATCTGGTGCTGCAGCTGACCGAAGCGGCCCGCCCCGTGCTGCGTGGTGAGGTGAAGCTGGAGCTGGCGGTGCCCCGCTTGCAGCCCATCTCCAGCCGCAAGGAGAAGCGCAATGGCCTGCTCGACAACGCCAACTACGACAAACGGCTGTTCAAGGAGTTGCGCGGCCTGCGCAAGCAGATTGCCGAGGACGAAGAGGTGCCGCCCTACGTGGTGTTCAACGATGCGACCCTGGTGGAGATGGCTCAGCTGATGCCGATGACCGAAGACGAGATGCTGGCCATCAACGGTGTCGGGCACCGCAAGCTGGAACGCTTTGGCGAAGCCTTTATGGATCTGATCATCGACTACTGCCGGCGGTAGGGTCGATTAGGCAGCCTAATCGACCACGGTAAGCGCGGCTCGGAAGAACCAAGGGTTAGACGCGAGGTTATTTCAGGTTGGCGTAGAAGGCCGCCAGATTGTCGATATCCGCATCGGTCAGCGGCGCCATGAAGGGGTCCATCAAGGGCTCTTTGCGGGTGCCATCCTTGAACGCTTTCAACTGTTTCACCAGATAGGCGGCATTCTGACCCGCCAGATGGGGATAGTTGGGGATCATCGCCTTGCCTTCCACGCCGTGACAGGCGGCACAAACCGCCGCTTTGGCTTTGCCGGCTTCAATATCGGCAGCCTTGGCCTGATGACCCCACGCCAGTGCCAGCAGGGGCAGGGCATATACCCATTTTTGCATCTTCTTCTCCTTGAATTGAAAAATGATGGTCGCCAGTTAGCGCAAGCATGGCTGACGGCAGTATAAAGAGTGACACGAGCATACGCAGGGACGAATGGCACAACCATGAAGTTGATCAACACTTTTGCGACCGAGTTGCCCTGGGCCTGTGAACCCGTGGTCCCCCAGCCGCTGCAGCAACCCCGGTTGCTTCATCTCAACCGGGCTTTGCTGGATGAGTTGGGGCTGGGAGGCATCAGCGAGGCTGACTGGATCGCCTGTTGTGGCGAGGGAAAAGTGCTGCCCGGTATGCAACCGGTAGCGCAGGTCTATGCCGGCCATCAGTTCGGGGGTTATAGCCCCCGGCTTGGGGATGGTCGCGCGCTGCTGCTGGGTGAGCAGCTGGCGCCGGATGGTCAGCGTTGGGATCTCCACCTGAAGGGAGCAGGAAAGACGCCGTTCTCCCGTTTTGGTGACGGCCGCGCCGTGCTGCGCTCCAGCATTCGCGAATATCTCGCCTCCGAGGCGCTCCATGCCCTCGGCATCCCGACCACGCGGGCGCTGGTATTGGTGGGGAGTCAGGAGCCTGTTTATCGGGAACAGGCTGAGACCGGGGCGACCGTGCTGCGCACCGCCCCCAGCCATCTGCGCTTCGGCCATATCGAGTATTTCGCCTGGAGCGGGCAGGGAGAGAAGATCCCGCATCTCATCGACTATCTGCTGCGCCACTACTTCCCCGAACTGGAGAGTGGTGCCGAACTGTTTGCCGAAGTGGTGCGCCGCACCGCGCGCCTGATTGCAAAATGGCAGGCGGCGGGCTTCTGTCACGGGGTAATGAATACCGACAACATGTCGCTGCTCGGCCTGACGCTGGATTACGGCCCCTACGGCTTTATCGATGCCTACGTGCCGGACTTTGTCTGCAACCACTCGGATCCGGCGGGCCGCTACGCGCTGGATCAGCAGCCTGCGGTCGGTTACTGGAATCTGCAAAAGCTGGCGCAGGCGCTGGCTGGCCATGTAGACGGTGATGCGCTAGCTGCTGCGTTGGCCCAGTACGAGCAGCAGCTGATGCTGCACTACTCCGAGCTGATGCGGGCCAAACTCGGACTGGCGGTGTGGGAGGAGGATGACCCGGCTCTGTTCCGCGAGCTGTTCCGGTTGCTGGCGGCCCACAAGGTGGATTACCACCTGTTCCTTCGTCGTCTCGGTGAGGTAACGCAAGAGGGGGCGTGGCCTACATCTCTGCTGGCCCTGTTGTCTGAACCAAGTGTTTGGCAGGAGTGGCTGGAACGCTATCGGGCGCGGCTAATGCGCGAAGGCAGCGAGGATGCCGTGCGCAAGGCGCAGATGGATGCCATCAATCCCAAGTATGTGCTGCGTAATGCGCTGGCCCAGCAGGTGATAGACGCCGCCGACGCAGGGGATATGCAGCCGTTCGAGCGACTGTTCGCCGCCTTGCAGCGCCCCTATGATGAACAACTCGAATATGAGGATCTCGCCACCCCAACTCCGGCATGGTATTGCGGTGGTGAGCTCTCCTGCAGTAGCTGAGAGACAGGGAATGAGTTGGCAAATCAAACAGGTAGATAGCGAAGCTGGCGTAGTGACGCTGGATTGTCCGGCGCTCGACTGGGACATGTTTCCGCTGTTGGCGCAGGCCTTGCTGCGAGAGTGGGAGCTGCAGCCGCTCGAGCAGGATGCGGGGGCCGATCGCCATAGCTGGTTGCTGGCGTTTGAAGGGAGCCAGTTTCGGCTGGAGTATGAACACTACAGCGGCTGCTGGCTGGAGGCGGTGCGCCCGGCGGATCGGGAGGCACTGCTCTGGCTCGCCAGACAGCACAAGGCGTGATTATCGCCTGCCAGGCCAACTTTGCCGCTGGCCAACTTGGACAAGCGTAATCGCATAAAGATTGAACTATCGGTTTGGGGGCGTATAATCTCGCCCCTCGATTATCGCCAATGGTGGCGATATGGGTTCCCTAACCCCATTAACCAAAAAGGTCACAAGATGAATCTGACCCCTGCGCAGTACCAAACGGCGCTCGTTCGCCTATCGTTGTTCCACATTCTGATCATTGCCAGCAGCAACTATCTGGTGCAGCTGCCGATCACCGTGTTTGGCTTCCATACCACCTGGGGTGCGTTCAGCTTCCCGTTTATCTTCCTGGCGACCGACCTGACGGTGCGGATCTTCGGTGCTGGTCTGGCACGCAAGATTATCCAGACCGTGATGCTGCCAGCGCTGGCGGTCTCCTATGCGCTCTCCGTACTCTTCTTTGAAGGGAGCTTCCAGGGCGTTGGTCATCTGGCCGAGTTCAACCTGTTCGTAGCGCGTATCGCGCTGGCCAGCTTTATGGCCTATCTGGTAGGGCAGTTCATGGATGTGGTGGTGTTCAACCGGCTGCGTCTGCTCAAGCAGTGGTGGATTGCACCTGCGGCCTCCACCCTGTTCGGTAATCTGGTTGATACCATCGCTTTCTTCAGTGTGGCCTTCTGGCGCACCACAGATCCTTTCATGGCAGAGCACTGGGTCGAGATCGCAACTGTCGATTACGTATTCAAGTTGCTGATAAGCCTTGGTTTATTCGTGCCGCTCTACGGTGTCTTGTTGCGCTACCTCAGCCGCAAGCTGGTGGGCGAGGCCGGATTACCCAGCCTGCAAACGGCCACCCGGCAAGCCTGACCAGATTGACCACCCTTCGCGGTGGTCAATTTTTTGCACTTTCTGCAAATAGCGCTTGCCTAGTTAAATGAGAATGATTATTGTTAACTTGTTTTCCGGGAAAGACTTCATTCGTTCCAACGTGATGGACTTCTTGTGAAGGCACGACATTGCTCACATTGCTTCCAGTTAAGGGCCAGTTTATCTGGCCCTCTTTTTTTGTCATTTTTCAGAAAGTTGCAGGCATAAAAAACGGGAGCCAAGGCTCCCGTCGTCACGCTGTCTGTGGCTTACTCGATATCGAGTGCCTCGGGGGAGAGGATCACCCCTGTGGTATCGGCGTAGAGGTGGTCGTCGGGCAGGAAGGTCACCCCACCGAAGTTGACCGGCAGATCGGTCTCCCCTACATCCTTGCTGTCGGCACCGACCGGAATGGCTGCCAGTGCCTGAATACCGATATCCAGATCTTCCAGAATATCGACTTCGCGGACGCAGCCGTAGCAGACAATCCCTTCCCAATCGTTCTCTGCTGCTGTTGTGGCGATGTCGCTGTCGATCAGGGCACGGCGCATGGAACCACCGCCATCGATCAGCAAGACGCGTCCCAGTCCGTTCTCTTTGACGAGTTCACGGATAAGACCATTCGATTCGAAGCATTTGACGGTGGTGATGACGCCGCCGAAAGAGGCACGGCCGCCGAAGGAGCAGAGCATGGGTTCAAGCACATCCACCATGTCCTGATAGATGTCGCACAGTTCAGAAGTATTGTATTCCATAGTGTCAAATCCACGGCTGGAAACAGGTGCAACCAGTATAAGGAGTGGGTGTGGCATTTCAATGAATATTCCTTGCACAGATCACCTGTCGCCGCTTTTCTGCATAAGCTCAATGCAGTTCACTGCCAGTTTGCGAGAGGTCCATCGTGCTTATCCGTCATAAGTTGATCCTGAATACCGTGCTGGTTGCCGTTGCCATGCTGGTACTGAGCGGCCTGTTTATCTACTCCAGCCAGGTGCACCGTCACCTGACCGAAGCCCAGCGCAATATCGACCAGCTGGAGATCGCCATGCTCAACCTGCGGCGGGCCGAGAAGGATTTTCTGATCCGCAAGGATATGACCTTCGTCGAGCGCTTCAATCAGGGGCTCTCTGACTTTCACCAGCACAACCGGGAGCTGGTGACCGATGACAATCTGGCGGCTGTCGAGGGGGAGCTGACCAGACTGGATCAGCAGATCAGCGGCTATGGCAAAGCCTTCAACGATCTGGTGGCCCAGCAGCAGAAGATTGGTCTGGGACCGGAGGAGGGGCTCTATGGCAAGCTGCGGGCGGCGGTGCATGAGGTGGAGAATGGGCTCAAGCAGCTGGATCAGCAGGTGTTGCTCATCACCATGTTGCAGCTGAGACGGGCGGAGAAAGACTTCATGCTGCGCTCCGATATCCAGTATCTGGAGCGTTTCGAGACCTTGCACAAGAGTTTTCAGGATAGTCTTGCCACTTTGCCGGAGGCGGATCGCGGCAAGCTGGAGCAGGCCAGCAAGCAGTACCGGCAGGACTTTGTGGCGCTGGTGCAGGGGATGCAGGTACTGGGACTGAAAGAGGATGAGGGGCTGCGCAACCAGATGCGGGATCTGGTGCATCAGACCGAACAGGGGTTTGCCGCCGTCGATCAGCACATTGTCGCTGAACTGGAGCGGCAGAGCGCTCGCCTCAACAGCCTGATGCTGGTCTGTGGCGGGGTGATTGTGGTGCTGATCGGCATCATGAGCGTGTTGCTGGGGCGCAGCATCGACCGTCCCATTACTCAAGTGAATGATACCGTCAACCGCATTCGTAAGGATAATGACCTGCGCCTGAAGATAGATCTGCGCGGGGCAGATGAAATGGCCCAGCTGGCAGGCAATCTCGACGTGATGCTGGGCGGGTTTCGCGATCTGATCGGCGATGTGAAGCAGAGCGTGCACACCCTGACCGAAGCAGCGGATCACCTCTCGGCCAACGTCAAGCGCACCAGTGAAGGGGCGGCGCGCCAGCTGCAGGAGACCGACATGGTGGCGACCGCTTCCACCGAGATGGGCTCCACCATCGAAGAGATCGCCCGCAACACCGAGCAGGCGGCCAACAATGCGCAGGCGACCAACAACAAGGCGATGGAAGGGCGGACTGCGGTCGAGAATACTGTCGAGCAGATCCGCTCGCTGGCGGGCAATCTGGAGAGCTCATCCCGCGAGGTGAGCCAGCTGCAAAAAGAGAGCGAGACCATCGGCTCCGTGCTTGACGTGATCCGTGGCATTGCCGAGCAGACCAACCTGCTGGCCCTCAACGCGGCTATAGAAGCAGCCAGGGCAGGGGATCAGGGGCGCGGCTTTGCGGTGGTGGCCGATGAGGTACGCAATCTGGCCATCCGTACCCAGAAATCGACCCAGGAGATCGCCGGCATCATCAGCTCGCTGCAGAAACAGACCGGCAGCATCGTCGAGGTGATGGCAACCTGCCGCGAGCAGGGCAACCGCAGCTCGGATCAGGCCAGTACTGCAGGGGAGTTGCTGGGGCAGATCACTCAGGATGTTACCAACATCATGGACATGAGCACCCAGATTGCCGCCGCCATCGAACAGCAGAGTTTGGTGGCCAACGAGGTGAACCGCAACGTCAACAACATCCGCGACATCGCCCAGGAGTCGAGCATCATGGCGGAGGAAAATGCGAGATCCAGCGAGGGCCTCAACGAGCAGGCCCAGCTGCTCAACAAGGCGGTGGCAAAATATCGGGTTTAGTGAGCGGACTGGCATCCTTGTGAGGTTTTTACACCAGAGTGGCAATGATTTGATCGTAATGGCTGTTATTGGGGAAATTCGCTCATATAATCGCCGCCACTATGATGATTCGGAAGGATTCGATGGCAAAGTTGCTGGTGGCCGTATTCGGGCTGCTCTGTTCCTGTCTGGTGTTGGCAGGATCGGCGCCTCAGGCTACCCCACTCAAGCCCGGTATGGAGCCGCTACTCAGCTGGTTCAACGGGGCCTTTACGAGCCGGGAGCAGGCCAGTTACGACAGCCGCTTTACCAGTGCCGAGCTGCGCCTGATGGAGATCTGGCCCGGCTATCAGGGCTATCGCTGGGTCTATGCCGAGCAGTACCTGAGTCTGCGCTCCGTCCGTCCTTTCCGCCAGCGCATCTATCGCTTCTCCCCCGCCCCTGACGGGCGGATCCTGATGGCAGAGCTGACCATGCCCCGTGCCACCGATTTTGCCGGAGCCTGGCATGATCCCGCCCTGCTCGACAGTCTGACCCCGCAGCAGCTCTCCTTGCGCCACGGTTGCGAGATCTGGCTGACCCGCACTCCCTCCGGCGAATATGCCGGTCATACCCGGGTGGGCCACTGCTCCACCGATTTTGGTGGTGCCACGACGCTGGTGCAGCATATCTGGATTGGCCCCGACAGCGTCAGACTGCTGGATCGCGCCTATGACAACGCAGGGAGCCCGCGCTGGGGTAGCCCGGGTGAGGGGTATGTCTATTTGCGCCGTTCCAAAGGGTTTGGCCAGTAGGGGCGAGTGCGTCTGGCTGCGGGAACATGAAGGATGTAAAGACAGGGATCGTAAAAAAGGCGCCCGATGGGCGCCTTTTTCAGAATTCTTCAGAAGTAAAATTACTTCTTGGTGGTCATCGCACCGAAACGCTTGTTGAACTTGTCTACGCGGCCGCCGCTAGAAACTTCTTTCTGCTTGCCGGTGTAGAACGGGTGGCACTCGGAGCACACGTCCAGGTTCAGATCTTTACCGATGGTAGAGAAAGTGTTGATGACGTTACCGCAAGAGCACTTGGCGGTGATGGCTACGTAGTCAGGATGGATACCAGCTTTCATGGACAACCTCAATTAATAGGCCGTGTCGCCATCCGATCTCTTGTCGGACACCACACGATTGTTGAACACAGTTTCAAAGGCTGCGAATAATATAGGAAATGCCTGAGATCAGGCAAGTGGCTTCGCAGAAAAAATAGGCAACCCCTGGTGAATTCTTCCCAAACGCTGGATCTGGTTCGTGTCGCTGTCCCGGTACCGTTACGCCGTCACTTCGACTATCTCTCTCCCCTGCCGTTACCTGCCCCCGGTTGCCGGGTCGAGATCCCTTTCGGTCCCCAGACCCTGGTCGGGCTGGTGGTGGATCATCCGGCTGACAGCCAGGTGCCCCGCAACAAGCTCAAGCCCATCAAACGGGTATTGGACACGGCTCCGGTGCTGGGGCCGGATATTCTGGCGCTGATGAACTGGAGCGCCAGCTACTACCAGCATCCGCTGGGGGAAGTGCTGCCTCACGCCCTGCCAGTGCTGGTGCGCAAGGGGGAGCCTGCCGCTTATCGTGAACTGGAGTTCTGGTTTGCCACCGAGGCAGGCATGGCCATCGACCTTAACGAGCTCAAGCGGGCGGCCAAGCAGCAGCAAGCGCTCGCCCTGCTGCGCAAAGGGTCGCAGACCCCCTCCGCCCTCAAGCAGGAGGAGATCCAGAGCGCCGCTCTCACCGCGCTGGAGAAGAAGGGGCTGCTGGAGAAGCGCTCGCTGGAGCCAAGCCATGACGGCGAGTGGGCTACCCGTTTCGAGCCGGGGGAGGGGCTGCGCCTCAACGGCGAACAGGCACTGGCCGTCTCCGCCGTTACCAGCCAGAGCGACAAGTTCGGTGCCTTCCTGCTCGATGGCATCACAGGTTCCGGCAAGACCGAGGTCTACCTGAGCATCCTCGAGCCGTTGCTCAAGGCGGGCAAGCAGGCGCTGGTGATGGTGCCGGAGATCGGCCTCACCCCACAGACCATCAACCGCTTCCGTCGCCGCTTCAACGTGCCTGTGGTGGCGATGAACTCCGCCATGAACGACAGGGAGCGGCTCGATGCCTGGCTCGCCTGTCGAGACGGCGCCGCCGCCATCCTGATCGGCACTCGCTCTGCGGTGTTCACCCCGTTTCACAACCTCGGCATCATTATCATCGACGAGGAGCACGACGGCTCCTTCAAGCAGCAGGACGGTTTTCGCTACCACGCGCGGGATCTGGCGGTGATGCGGGCCCATCGTGCCGGTATTCCCATTTTGCTTGGCTCGGCTACCCCGTCGCTGGAGACATTGCACAACGCCCGCACCGGCAAGTATCACCATCTCACCCTGACTCGCCGTGCCGGCAATGCCCAGACCGCCCGTCAGGTGATCCTGGATATCAAGAACGTGCGGCTGCAGGCCGGGCTCTCTCCCCAGCTGGAGCAGCTGATGGCAGAGCATCTGGCGGCGGGCAATCAGGTGATGCTGTTTCTCAACCGCCGTGGCTATGCCCCGGCTCTGATCTGCCACCAGTGCGGCTGGAGCGCCGCCTGTGAGCGCTGTGATGCCTGGTACACCTGGCATCAGGCCGGGCGACGGCTGCACTGCCACCACTGTGACAGCGTGCGCCCGTTGCCCCACCACTGCCCCGAGTGTGGCAGCAACGAACTGATCGGATCGGGAGTCGGCACCGAGCAGCTGGAACAGCTGCTCACCACGGTTTTCCCGCAATATCCGGTAGTACGCATCGATCGGGACAACACCCGCCGCAAGGGGGAGCTGGAGACCCATCTCGGCGACATCAAGGCGGGCAAGTACAAGATCCTGATCGGCACCCAGATGCTGGCCAAGGGCCACCACTTCCCGGATGTGACCTTGGTGGGTCTGCTGGATGTGGATGGCGCCCTGTTCAGCGCCGATTTTCGCGCCGCCGAGAAACTGGCCCAGCTCTACACCCAGGTGGCGGGCCGCGCCGGTCGCGCCAGCAAACCCGGGCTGGTAGTGCTGCAGAGCCACCATCCCGAGCACGCCCTGCTGCAGGATCTGACCCAGAATGGCTACGGCCACTTCGCCGATACGGCGCTGAAAGAGCGCCGCCTGCTGGGGCTGCCGCCGTTCAGCTATCAGGGGCTGTTTCGGGCCGAGGCCAACGGCCGTGACGAGGTGCAACTGTTCCTCTCTCGCCTCGCCGATACTCTGCGCAGCGCCCGCTATCCCCACGTTCAGGTGCTGGGGCCCATCAGCGGCTTTATGGAGCGCAAGGCGGGCAAGTTCCGCATGCAGTTGCTGGTGCAGGGGCCGAACCGGGCACCGCTGGCCCAACTGCTGGATTGGGCGGTGAAGGAGCTGGAAGGCTGGCCGGAAACCAAAAAGGTGCGCTGGAGTCTGGATATCGACCCCACCGAGCTGAGTTGATGGTGGCACCGGAGCCGGTCGCTGGCAGTTATCGTCAGCGACCGATGGGTGATTGCATTTCAAGGCTCAGACCCGCAGATCGATCTGCTGCACCCAGCCTCCTTTACCCTGTTCGGTGAGATAGAGGCCGGATTGGCGCAGCACCCCCTGATTGCCGCTCTCCCCCAGATGGTTGAAGGGGGTGTCGAGGGGGCGCAGCAGGATGGCGCCGATCCCCAGTTCGACCAGTGCGATAGGTGCGTGCTCCGGATGCCAGAACTGCAGGGCTGAAAACTGGCTATCCCCCTCATCCAGCACCCCGTTGCCATCCTCATCCAGGGTGGCCAACTCGCCGAAGCCATTGCCGGAGTGAGCACCAAACAGCTCGCCCCCATCGTCTATGGTGCCGTTGCCATTGCGATCCAGCGCCACAAAGCCGCTCCCTTCACTCAAGCCCGGCAGGCTATCCTCTTTGCCATCCTGATCTATATCGAAAGTGACCCGAGCCTCGGTCAGATCGGCAATCTTGCCATCCAGACTGAGCACCAGCGGATCCTTGAGGGCATTGAGGGTGGTGCGCCGCTGGCTCACCTCCAGCTGGCGCCAGTCGAGCACAAAGCCGAGATCGAGCTGAATAGTCTGACCATCCCGAGTCGCTACGCTGGCCGATGCCACCACGTTGAGCTGCTCCTGTTGCAGCAGGCTGTCGGTTACTTCCACCAGTTGATCCGGCTCGGCGGCTTGAGCCGCGGCGTCTCCTTGGGTCACCCCTTCGCCCCCCTCTTCGGTGGGCTTGATCGGCTTGGGCAGCTCGATTTCGTGGCCCAGCATCGCCTCGATCATCAGCTTGATCAGCCGCTGGCGGTTATCCAGCCCATCGTCGGGAATACCATCCTGCTCTTTGCCGACGTCCGCTGCGGGCGGGGCGGGAGGTGTTGCCGCTTGCTGGTTGGCGGCGGATTGCCTTGCGGTTTGCAGCGTCAGGGCGCTGGTGAGGGTCAGGGTGCTGTTGCGTTCGCCGGCCACTGCCGTGTTGTTGCCCTCCGGTGGATTAACGACGGGTGGCACGGGCCCGAGGTTGCGCACCTTGCGGCTCTGGGTCTGTTGTTGCCGGTATTGCACCTCCCCCCGGAGGTCGTAGTGATCGATGCGCATACGTTCGCCCTCGGTGCTATACATCTGGTCAGTTATCGACCAGTCAATGAGCAGGGCTTAACACCAAATCGGACTAATCAGAGAGGTGGTTAGTACTAGGTTGCAAGGTGGTGGCGTGGCAGGATGGCAAGAGACTGGATGGTGGCGCTGTAGTTGAACATTTTCAGGTAACGCGGCGCACTCTGGCTGACAAGCGGCATCGGTAAGGATAGGGAGAATTGCATGAGAAATTGTCTGGTGATGGACGTGGCGGGCTATGGTGGATTCCTGTCTGGCGCCCCTTGCATCAATGATGTTGAGGGCTGCACGCATGCGTAACTGTCTGGTGATGGGTGCGGCAGGATATATCGGTTCCTATCTGGTCCCTCACCTGCAAACGCTGGGCTACAGGGTGATTGCCGGGGCGCGACGTCCCTGCCGCTTGCCTGAGGGAGTCGAGTTTCGCCTCGCCGACAGCCTCAAGCCGATCTCCTTGCTGCCTGCGCTGGCGGGCATAGATACCGTCTTCTATCTGGTGCATGCCATGGGGGCGGGGGCAGATTTTCACCGATTGGAGCAGCAGGGGGTAAAGAACTTCGCTGCCGCCGCCCGTGCTGCCGGGGTGCGCCGTATCATCTATCTCGGGGCAATCCAGCCCGAGCAGTGCAACAGTCGCCATCTCAACTCCCGCCGCCATTGCGGCGAGCTGTTTCGTGACTCCGGTGTGCCGACGGTGGAGCTGCGCGCCGGCATCATCATCGGGCCAGGGTCAGCGGCGTTCGAGGTGATGCGGGATCTGGTGTTCAACCTGCCGATGATGGTGACGCCCAAATGGGTGCGCTCGCGCACGCCGCCGATTGCGCTGTCCAACCTGCTTCACTATCTGGGTGGGCTGGTGGAAGCCGACGAGGTGGATGGGCGCATCTTCAATGCGGTCGGCCCCGAGCTGCTCAGCTATCAGCAGCAGTTGCAGAAGTTCGCTGCCCATATCGGCAAGCGCTGCCCCATCATTCCCATCCCGTTTCTGAGTCCGCGCCTCTCCGCCTGGTGGCTGCAGTTTGTCACCTCTGTGCCGCAGCCGGTGGCCAAGGCGCTGGTGGGCGGTCTCAAGCACGATATTCCGGCCGACGATGGCCCGCTGCGTGCCCTGCTGCCGCAGACCCTGCTCAGCTTCGACGAGGCGCTGGCGGAGAGTCTGGCGCTGGAGCAGAAGCTGGGTGCGGAGCAGCAGGGGCAGGAGACGCCGCTCGGCCTGCGCTGGCGCCATCCCGAATATGGTTTCTATGACCGTACCGCCAGCGGCGAGGCCATCTGCCTCGCCTCTCCCGAGGTGGTGTGGCAGGTGTTGCAGCAGCTGGGGGGTGAGCAGCGCTACTTCTACATGAACCAGCTGTGGGTGGTGCGCGAATGGATGGATCATCTGAGCGGTGGCCCGGCCCGCACCCGTGGCCGCACCAATCCCGATCGCTTCGTGAAGGGGGATATGCTCGACTCCTGGCAGATCCTCGGGGTGGATGAGGGGCGCAGGCTCGATCTCTTGTTCAACATGAAGGCCCCGGGCGTCGGGCGGCTGGAGTTCAACATCCTGCCGGAGGAGTCCGGGTTGACCCGCATCCGGGTCACCGCTCACTGGCACCCGCAGGGCGCCTGGGGGTTGGCCTACTGGCTCGCCATGCTGCCGTTCCACCTCTTCATTTTTCAGGGGATGACAGAAGCCATCGCCCGTCAGGCCGAAGCGAGGGCAGGTATCCCGGTGATGGATTAACCCCTCTTCACACCATTCCCGCTGATAGAGTGCCCCGTTCGGGGCATTTTTTATGCGGCGACCATGCCCGGTAATGGCAGATAGTGGTAGGCGTCTCATGGCAAAGGCTGGCATCATGCCGCGGTCTTGTTTACCGCGGATAGATAATCAGTCAGAAAAAGAAGGGATTATGAAGAAAAAACCGTCAATTTTGGGGGGCGCCTGCATCATTGCCAGCGTCTGCGTGGGAGCCGGCATGCTCGGTCTGCCGAGTTCGGGGGCGGGGGCCTGGACCCTCTGGTCGGTGCTGGCGCTGACCGTCACCATGGTGATGATGACCCTCTCCGGCTGGATGTTGCTGGAATCCTTCCAGCACCACGATATGCGGGTCTCCTTCAATACCGTGACTCGCGAGCTGCTGGGGGAGAAGCTCAATCTCCTCAACAACCTCTCGGTCTACTTTGTTGGCGGCATTCTGCTCTACGCCTATATCACCTCCTCCGGTGCCATCCTGCAGGGGATACTGGGGATCGACAGCAAGCTCGCGTCCGTGCTGTTCGTGGCGCTCTTCTCTGCGGTGGTGTGGCACTCGACTCGCGCCGTTGACCGCATCTCTGTGGTGCTGATCGCCTTTATGATCCTCAGTTTCGCCCTCGGTGTGGCCGGGCTGCTCGGCAGTATCAAGCTGCCGACCCTGCTCGATCTGGCGGGCAGCGAGAGTCGCTACGCCCCCTATGCCATGGCAATGCTGCCGGTGGCGCTCACCTCGTTTGGCTATCACCACTCTGTTGCCTCCCTGCGTGCCTATTACCAGAACGAGCAGCAGGCCAGATGGGCCATTCTGGGGGGAACCCTGATCGCGCTGGCGCTCTACGTGCTCTGGCTGCTGGGGATCTTCGGCAACCTGCCCCGTCAGGATTTTGCCCCTGTGATTGCCAAAGGGGGAGACGTGAGTGTGCTGCTCTCCGCGCTTTCAGGGGTGATCGAATCGGAGAAGGTGGCCAGCGCCATCAACGGCTTCTCCATGGCGGCCATTCTCTCCTCCTTTATCGGGGTGGGGCTCGGGGTGTTCGACTATCTGGCTGATCTGTTCAAGTTCGACAACAGCCGCGTCGGTCGCAGCAAGACCTGGGCGGTCACCTTCCTGCCGCCGCTGGTGCTCTCCCTGCTCTTCCCGTTCGGCTTCCTGCTGGCCATCGGCTATGCCGGTGCCGCCGCCACCATCTGGACCTGCATCATCCCGGCATTGCTGGTGCTGCGCACCCGGGCGCGGGCCGAGCGGGGCGAAGTGACCCCCCACTTCGTCACCCCCGGCGGCAAGCTGATGGCCTGGCTGCTGATCCTGTTCGGATTGGCGACCGCGCTGTTCCACTTCCTGTCGATGGCAAATCTGTTGCCGGTCTATCTGGGCAACTGAGTCAGGTCTACAGCACTGACAGAAAGGGCGGCAAGGCCAATTTGCCGCCCTTTTTGCTCCATTTTTATCCCACGCGGCAGAATCTATAACTAAAGTGGTAGGTGTGGGTGGGGTAAGGTGCTGAAATAACTGGTCTGATCTGGCTAGCGGCAGCATGATCTGCTGGGCATGCCCACCGCTTTCTTTTATGATCCCCGCCCTTCTGTGTGCCCCCTGTCGGCACCTCATTTGCACCAACCACATCGGGGTCCCCCATGTCCGATCTGCGTCAAGAAGCACTCGATTACCACGCCCTGCCCGTACCGGGCAAAATTGCCATCGCCCTGACCAAGCCTGCCGAAACCGCCCGTGATCTGGCGCTGGCCTACAGCCCGGGTGTTGCCGAGCCGGTGCGCGAGATCGCCGCCAACCCGGCCGATGCCTATCGCTATACCGGCAAGGGCAATCTGGTGGCCGTCATCTCCAACGGCACCGCCATTCTGGGTCTGGGTAATCTGGGGCCGCTGGCCTCCAAGCCGGTGATGGAGGGCAAGGCCCTGCTGTTCAAGCGCTTTGCCGGCATCGACGCCATCGACATCGAGGTGAAGCACGAGACCAGCCAGCAGTTCATCGACACGGTGGCGGCCATCGCCGATACCTTCGGTGGCATCAATCTGGAAGATATCAAGGCACCTGAGTGTTTCGAGATTGAAGAGGCGCTGATCGCACGCTGCGATATTCCGGTGTTCCATGATGACCAGCACGGTACCGCCATCGTCACCGCCGCCGGTCTGCTCAACGCGCTGGAAGTGCAAGGCAAGCAGATCAGTGACAGCCGCATTGTGTGCATGGGGGCTGGGGCTGCCGCCACCGCCTGCATGGATCTGCTGATCAAGTGTGGCGCCAGAGCGCACAACATCTTCATGCTGGATCGTCAGGGTGTTATCCACACCGGCCGCAGCGATCTCAACAAGTACAAGCAGCGCTTCGCCAACGAGACCCCGCTGCGCACCCTGATGGATGTCATCGAAGGGGCGGATGTGTTTGTCGGTGTTTCCGGCCCAGACGTGTTGCCCGCCGAAGCGGTCGCCCTGATGGCGCCCAATCCGGTGATCTTCGCCTGCTCCAACCCGGATCCGGAGATCAAGCCGGCGCTGGCCCACGGGGTGCGCAGCGACCTCATCATGGGTACCGGTCGCTCCGATTACCCGAACCAGATTAACAACGTGCTCTGTTTCCCCTTCATCTTCCGCGGTGCCCTCGATGCCCGTGCCAGCCGCATCAACGATGCCATGAAGATTGCCGCGGTCGAGGCGATCCGTGCGCTGGCCAAGGAGCCGGTGCCGGCCGAGGTACTGACCGCCGCCGGGGTGAGCGAGCTCGCCTTCGGCAAGGATTACGTTATTCCCAAGCCGATGGATGCCCGTCTGCTGCCGCGCGTAGCCCGCGCCGTGGCGCTGGCGGCGGTGGCCTCCGGCGTCGCCCGCATCGAGCTGGCTGCGGACTACATGCTGTAATCCGGCGTTGCAAACGGCCCCATATCGGGGCCGTTTTTATCTCTGCTTCTGGCGACAGACAGAGACGCCATACGGGTGACAGGTTGGGGGAGATGGGGGCAAATCGGGTTCAAAGGTGGTCAAACAGCGCTCTCCTCTGACACAATATTGCCACTATGACGCTAACGAGAATCAAGATGCAGCAGCCTGTCAGCGGCCGTTTGGCCCACGCCCTCTCCTTCTTGCGCCATGATGGTCGCCACTTTGCCCAGTTTGTCTGGGGCCGTTTCCAGCAGGACAGATTGACGGTTACCGCCGGCTATCTGGCCTATGTCACCCTGCTTTCGCTGGTGCCGATGATTGCCGTGGTCTTTGGCATGATGTCCGCCTTCCCGGTGTTCCAGAGCCTCAAGCAGGCGATGGAGCAGTTCGTCTACCACAACTTCGTACCGACGGCGGGAGAGGTGCTCAAGGAGTACATCGATGGCTTCGTCGCCAATGCTACCAACACCACTGCGGTGGGGATCGGGGCGCTGGTGGTGGTGGCGCTGATGCTGATCTCCGCCATCGACAAGAACCTCAACTACATCTGGCGTTCGACCCAGGGCCGCCCGCTGGCGCAGGCCTTTGCCATGTACTGGATGATCCTGACCCTGGGGCCCGTGCTTATCGGGGCCAGTATCGCCATCTCCTCCTACATCTTCTCGCTGCGGCTGTTTGGCGCCGAGAGCCTGTTTGGCATCGGCTATCTGCTGCTGCGCGGCTTGCCGTTCCTCTTCTCGGTGCTCACCTTCCTGCTGGTCTATACCGTGGTACCGAACTGCAAGGTGCGGCTGGCACACGCCTTTATCGGCGCGCTGGTGGCGGCGACCCTGTTCGAGCTGGCCAAGCGCGGCTTTGCCATCTACATCACCAGCTTCCCCTCCTATCAGGCCATCTACGGCGCGCTGGCCACCATCCCGATCCTGTTTGTCTGGGTCTATTTGAGTTGGCTGGTGGTATTGCTTGGTGCTGAAACCACGGCCTGCCTCGGTGAATACGAGAAGCCAGCCAGTGAAGAGCTGGGCTAAGCCATCGTCTTGCCCACCGGTTTATTGGTAGCATCGACGACCGCCCCCGCGAGGGGGCGGTCGTTCTGTTTTCAAAGGAGAGGGATGTGATTGCATTGATTCAGCGGGTCAGCGAGGCCAGCGTGACTGTCGAGGGGGAGGTGACCGGCGCCATCGGTCAGGGATTGCTGGTACTGCTCGGGGTAGAGCAGGGGGATGACGAGGCCAAGGCCGACAAGCTGCTGCACAAGGTGAGCGGCTATCGGGTCTTCAGTGACGAGAACGGCAAGATGAACCTCAATGTCAGCCAGATCGGTGGCAGCCTGCTGGTGGTCTCCCAGTTTACCCTGGCGGCCGATACCAAGAGCGGGATGCGCCCCAGCTTCTCCTGCGGTGCCCACCCGAGCGAGGCCGAACGCCTCTATGACTACTTCGTGGCGAAGGCTGCTGCCAGCGGCATCCCGACCGCAACCGGGCGTTTTGCCGCCGACATGAAGGTGGCGCTGGTCAACGACGGCCCGGTTACCTTCTGGCTACAGGTCTGAGGATGCCTGATCCCGCGGTATGACGTGGACGATCACGTTGATGAGCCCTGCGACCGGATAGGGGGTGGCCGGGCCAATCCACTGTTCTATCAGTGTCAGGGCGTGGGTTAGCTCAAGTGCGGTGCGCGGCAACAGGTTGATGACCAGAGTGCCGCAGAGGCGGGGAGCCAGCGCCCGGTAGAGCCGCTCCTGAAACAGCAGCAGCGGGTTGCCATCCTGACTGAAGAGATCGAGCAGGATGAGGTCGTACTGCTGCTCGCTCTGCTCCAGAAAGGCGAGGGCATCGGCCTGATGGAGTGCCGGAGCAGCGCGTTCATCGCTCTCCTGATGCTGGAAAAACTGCTGATAAACGGTCAGCACCTCTTCGTCGAGGTCGACGCACTCGTGGCGTGCATCGGGCCAGCGCTGACTCAGGTGGCGGGTGAGATCGCCGCCACCCAGACCCAGTTCGAGGATCTGCTCAGCCCGCTCCGGCAGCAGGCAGGCGATGACCCGTTGATGGGGCAGACAGAGGGTCGCGGGGTCGGCGAGCGACATGGCGGATTGCACCACGCCGTCTATCTCCAGCCAGCGGTGCTGGTCATTTTCCTGTACCGTGAGGCGGCGCTGGGGTTTGACGCTGAGGTGCAACAAGAGATCGGCTTGGTACGCTTGCAGATTGAAGTCCATGAATTTGCACGGCAAGATGGTTTCCGACCAGTGTAACTCAAGGATGAAACTATGTACCGGGTAGTCACCCCTCAGACAGTCGCCGAGCTGGATGCCTACTACCAGTTGCGCTGGGAACTTCTGCGTAAGCCCTTCAATCTGCCCGTCGGTTCCGAGCGGGACGAGTACGATACGGTCGCCATTCACCGGCTGATGCTGGCACCCGATGGCACTCCCATCGCGGTAGGCCGCCTCTTTATCGGCGGTGACGAGGCGCAGATCCGCTTTATGGCGCTGCGGCCCGAATATCGCGGCCAGGGGCTGGGTGCCCAAATGGTGGAAGATCTCGAGCAGTTGGCCCGCAGCGAGAAGGTGAAACGGCTGGTGATGAACGCCCGTCAGGAAGCGGTGGAGTTCTATCGCAAGTGCGGCTTTCTCGAAGTGGGGGGCGGCCCCGTCTCCTTTGGTCGGATTCCCCATCGCCAGATGATCAAATCCCTGAGCCCGTTGCAGACTATCCAGTACCGGCCGGAGTGGTGTCAGGATCTCACCACCCGCTGGTCGCGCGGGGTACCCATCAGCGAGAAGATGGGGATGCACATCAGCCACTACGATGGCCAGACTTTCCACCTCAAGGCCAATCTGGCGGCCAACTTCAACGTGCATGGCAGCATGTTTGCCGGCAGTGTCTACAGCCAGTGCGTGCTGGCGGGCTGGGGGCTGATCTGGCTGCAGCTTAAAGAGGAGGGGCTGGTGGGCGAGCCGGTGCTGGCCGAGAGCACCATCAAATATCATGGCCCGGTCGATGAGGAGCCCGAGGCGCGAGTGGCCCGCGAGGGGATGCCCGCCGTGCTGCAGCCGCTCAAACGGGGCGAGCCTGCCACCTTCAGCCTCAAGATCCAGATGTTCAGCGGCAGCAAGCTGGCGGCGGAGTTCTGCGGTCACTACGTGGTGCAGCCGCCCCGCCGCCCGGGCCAGTAACCGCGTCGTTTCCCCATCAAACAACAAGGCCTCATCATGAGGCCTTGTCTGTTTTTACCCTTGCTGGCTGTCGCTTGTCTGCCCGGCTTGGGTCTGCACTTGGGCCTGGTTTTGGGCTTTCGGTGCGGGAGCCGGTCGCCAGAGCGGGGCGCTGTTGCCTTGCGGCGGATAGCGTACTCCCACTTCCCAGCCGCAGGCGTCCTGCTTCTGCGGGAAGCTCCAGGCCAGTGTGGGTTCCGTCAGCGGCCCGCGCCACTGGCCGAGCAGCTCGGCGCAGCGGTTGCCATTGAGCACTCCCAGATCGAGCTGCCACTGTTCGTTGACCAGATCGATCCCCCCTTGCAGCGCCAGCAGATGGGTGATGGTGGAGGCGCCAGCCTGCTCGACTTGTAGTTGCCCCTTGTCGATCTTGCCCAGCAGCTTGATGCGGTAGAAGGGGGTGTCACCCTCCTGCATCGCCTGCCACAGCTGATCCGGCGTCAGGGTGGGCGGGGTCGCCCCCTTGAACCACTCATCCAGCAGCGGATCTATCTTTACCTTGTCCCAGAACGGCTCGTCGGCATCGAGGGCAAAGCTCCCCTGCAGGGTCTGGCGCCACTCGCCTGCCGTTTTGCCATGTTCGGCTTGCAGATCGGCGCTCACGTCCGCCTTGCCTGCGAACGAGACAGGGGAGTGGAATATCTTGCCCCATTGCTGCAGATCCAGCTTGGTCGCCTGCAGTTGGAGGCGGCTGCTCTGGCCTGGTTCGCGGCCCCACTGGCCGCTCATGCTGAGGCTGCCCTCATCCGGCAGCGAGCTGGTGAGCTTGCCCAGTTGCCAGGAGCTGGGGGTCAGCTCCCCATCCAGCTCGCCGTTGCGGGCGCTGAGGCCATCCCACACCAGCTCGAACCACTTGCTCTCGATACGGGCACGGCCGAGCAGCGGGCCGGGTTGGTTATCGCGCAGGGCGAGATCGCTCAGATAGAGCTGCCAGCCGGTCAGCGACAGAGGGATGGAATCGTCGAAGGAGAGCACCTTGAGCTTGTCGAACGCCAGCTTGCGGATATCGACCTGCTGCGGGCGCCAGCTCTGCCAATCCTGCCACCACCCTTGCGGCAGGCTGATATCCATGCCGCTCAGCGCCACGTCTTTCAGGGTCAGCTTCTGCTGCTGGGTATCGAGGGAGAGCTCGACATTGAACGCCCCTTCATAGGCCTTGCCCTGCAGTTCGCCGTCGATCTGCTGGGGCGAGAAGGCGAGCTTGCCCTTGATCTCCTCCAGCTGGAACAGACCACGGCCCATGTCGCCCAGGGTGCCGCTCAGATAGCCGGTGGGCTGGTTGCCCGCCTGCCAGTTGAAGGCGGTGAGCTGGCCGCTGAAGTTGTTGAAGGAGAGCTCCTGATTGATGTCGTTGAGGCTGACGCCGTCCAGCTGACCGCGATCCAGCGACACTCTTTGCAACGGGAAGCGCTGCGGAAAGCCTTGCTGTGTCAGGTCACCCAGCTCTACCCGCATGCCGCGCGCCTTGAGATCGTGCAGTTGCAGGGTGCGGGCGGGCCAGTCCAGGACCATGCCGGTCTCCAGCAGACCGTCGAACAGGTTGGTCACCAGCTTGTCGCTGCGCAGCACTTCCCCCTCCAGCCGTCCTTGCAGGTTGAGACGGGCGAAGGTTAATTGCGGGGTCTCCAGCTGGCCGATATTGAGGCTCAGGTTGGCCTGTGGCTGCCGTTTCGGATCGATCAGCTCCCAGTCGCTCAGGGTGGCGTTGAGACCGCGCAGGGTCAGCTCGGGGCTCTCCAGACTGAGGCGATCGATAGTGCTGTCACTGATGGTGAGGGAGTGCACCGGCAGGCTCGGTAGCAGATTGGATAACGATTGAGGCAGCGGCAGCTTGATGGCGGGACGAATGAGATCGAGATGGGCGATGCGCACGTCGCGGCTCAGCCAGTCGATGCTCTCGATCTCCAGATAGATCTTGTCGAGGGAGACTGCATCGCCGTAGCGTACCTGCTCTGCCAGCAGGGTGTAAGGGTGGAGCGGGTTGAACACCAGTCGCCCTATGGTGACCGGCACGCCGGTCTGCTGGCTGATCCAGCTGGCGATGGGGCCTTTGGCGCGCTCGGCGTCGAACAGGCCGAGGGCAACCCAGACAAAGAGCAGCAGGAAGGCAAAGGTGTAGAGCAGGCCGCGTAGCCAGGAATTCATAAGTGCTTTCCTCCTGTATTATTGGTTGAGTGATCAGGCGTTGGCAGCGTGATTCCGCAGGTCAGGCATTGGAATAGTGATCCCGTAAGCCGAGCCAACGGCGAATCAAGGGTTCGACATGGCTTGGGTGCCTATCCATAAGGAAGCGCGCCATTTTTTGCACCTGCGGAATAAGCGGCTGATCCCGCACCAGATCGGCGATCTTGAGATCGGCCAGACCGGTCTGGCGAGTGCCGAGCAGTTCCCCCGGGCCGCGCAGTTCCAGATCGCGCTGGGCGATGAGGAAGCCGTCGTTGGTCTCCCGCAGCACCCCGAGTCGGCTCTGGGCCGTCTTGGACAAGGGGGCATGATAGAGCAGCACGCAGTGAGAGGCCACCGCCCCCCGGCCAACCCGACCGCGCAGCTGGTGCAACTGCGCCAGCCCGAGCCGTTCCGGGTTCTCGATGATCATCAGGCTGGCGTTGGGCACATCCACCCCCACCTCGATGACGGTGGTGGCGACCAGCAGCTGCAGTATGCCTGCCTTGAACTCCTCCATCACCCGCTGTTTCTCCACCGGCCGCATCCGGCCGTGTACCAGCCCGATATGCAGACCGGGCAACAGGTTCTGCAGCTCGGCGGCGGTATCCTCGGCGGCCTGGCACTCCAGCACCTCCGACTCCTCGATCAGGGTGCAGACCCAGTAGGCCTGCTTGCCCTCGGTGCAGGCGAGCTTGACCCGCTCGATCACATCGCCGCGACGGCTGTCGGGCAGCGCGACTGTGGTGATGGGGGTTCGGCCCGGCGGCAGCTCGTCGATGACCGAGGTGTCGAGATCGGCATAGGCGGTCATCGCCAGGGTGCGGGGGATGGGGGTGGCGGTCATGATGAGCTGATGGGGATGTACCCCTTCCCGCTCCCCTTTCTCGCGCAGGGCGAGGCGCTGATGCACCCCGAATCTGTGCTGTTCATCGATGATGACCAGCGCCAGACGCTGGAACACCACCTGCTCCTGAAAGATGGCGTGGGTGCCCACCACCATCTTGACGCTGCCATCGGCGATGGCGGCCAGCGACTCTTCCCGCGCCTTGCCTTTCTGCTTGCCCGCCAGCCAGCCGACTCCGATGCCGAGCGGCTCCAGCCACTTGGCGAAGTTGATGGCGTGCTGTTCCGCCAGCAGTTCGGTCGGCGCCATCAGGCCCACCTGACAGCCGTTGCCGATGGCCTGCAGGGCGGCCAGCGCTGCGACCAGCGTCTTGCCGGATCCCACATCCCCCTGCACCAGCCGCATCATGGGGTGGCTCTGTTGCAGATCCTTACTTATCTCGGCTACCACCCGGCTCTGGGCGCCGGTCGGCTTGAACGGCAGGGCGCCGAGCAGCTGTTCGACCAGCGCAGGCGCCGGTTTGAGGGCGCGGGCCAGCTGGGTTTGTGCCTGAGCGCGCACCTTCAAGACCGAGAGGTTGTGAGCCAGCAGCTCCTCCAGCACCAGCCGCTGCTGGGCCGGATGCTGGCCGCTTTCGAGCAGCGGCAGTGCCACCGAGGGGGGCGGACGGTGCAGCAGCTTCAGAGCAGCGGCCAGCTCAATCTGGTGGGGATAGAGGCCGGCGGGCAGCAGCTCCTCCACGCCGTAGAGGTCGAGCTGGGCCAGCGCCTGATCGGTGAGGCTGCGCAGGGTGAGCTGGCGCAGCCCTTCGGTCGTCGGGTAGACGGGGGTGAGCGCCTCTTCGGTCTGGCCGGCCTGCTCCTCGCCGAGCAGCTTGTACTCGGGATGGGCCATCTCTAGCCCGTATTTGCCGGGGCGCACCTCGCCAAAGCAGCGGATCAGGCGGCCCGCCGCCAGACTGTTTTTCTGGGCGGCGGTGAAGTTGAAGAAGCGCAGGGTGAGGGTGCCGGTACCGTCGCTGATGCGACAGACCATCATGCGGCGGCGCCCCATCACCAGTTGAGTGTCCTGGATTTCGCCCTCGACAGCGCCGTGCAGGCCGGGCGGCAGATCGCCGATGGGCCACACCTGGGTGCGGTCCTCGTAGCGCAGGGGAAGGTGGAACAGCAGATCCTGTACCGTGGCCAGCCCCAGCCGCTCGAGCTTCTCCAGCATCTTGCTGCCGACACCCTTGAGGCTATCGAGAGGAATTTTATCCAATTTCATCAATTAGATGCCCGAAAACACTGTAAATATGTCCAGATGATAGGGGTTGTTGAGGGGCCGATGCAAGCCGAGTTGCTGCTGGCTGGGCCGTCAAAGTGGGGGAAACGGCGGATACAACAAAGGCCTGCCGAAAACGGGAGGCCTTTGTGCGGCTGCCAACAGGCAAGGTGCGGGCGCATGGCGCCCGGAGTCAGATGATGCGTTTGAGCAGCAGGTGGGCCTTGACCCTGTGGATCCGTCCCAGCAGCTTGCGCACCTGTTCCGGGTAGTCCTGAATCTGCTCAACCTGATCAAAGTGGCTGATCCGCTTGGTGTTGGTCAGGATGTTCTCCCGCTCCGCGTTGAACTGGGGACGCAGCAGGTGGCGACGATCGTGCACCAGAAGGCCGTTCTCCAGATCCAGCGCCCAGGCGCGGGGGTTGAGGTTGTTGCCGGTGAGCAGGGCCCACTCGTCATCCACGAAGATCCCCTTGAGATGGTAGGAGTTGCGCTCGCAACACCAGAGCATCAGGTTGAGGCGACCGTCGTCGATGTGACGCTGGTTGCGCTCGGCGAACTTGCGCAGGTTGGTCTCGTAGAGATAGGGCAGGCCACCGATGGTGGAGAACTTCTCTTCCGGCGGAATGAAGAAGTCGTTGGCGGTCTTGTCGCCCACTACGATGGTGACTTTGCAACCGCGCTGCAGCAGATCCTCGATATCCTTGCTCAACTCCTTGGGCGGGTTGAAGTAAGGGGTGCAGATGAAGATCTCCCGCTCGGTGGCGCGCACCAGATTGCGGATCATCAGGTTGAGCTGATTGTTGCGCTTGCCCAGACCCACCATGGGGGTAACGGCCACCTCCTGGGTGTTGACCGGCATGGTGCTGAAGCGGTACTGGCTCTGGCGCAGGTTCTGCTTGAAGCGGCGGATTGGCCCCTTCAGCTGCTTGGCGCTGGGGATATCGCTGTGATCCAGTCGCTGCACCGCGTCGCTCTTCACGAACAGGTCATCCACATAGTTGACCATGCTGCGGGCCAGCTCCGGGCTGGTGATCTGGTGATAGCGATCGAAGCGGTAGCGATCCTGCTGGTGCAGGTAGATGTCGTTGAGGCTGGCACCGGAGTAGAGCACCACATCATCAAAGATGAAGCCCTTGAGGTGGAGCACGCCGAGCAGCTCGCGCCCCTTGACCGGCACGCCATAGATTTCGATCTGGTGCTCGTGTTCGGCAGCCATGGCCTGATACATCAGGTGGTTGCCGCCCTGCTTGCCCTTGCCGATCAGGCCGCGCTGGGCACGGTGGAAGTCGACGAACAGCTTGATGTCGAGGGCCGGATTGCGTTGCTTGGCGGCGTAGAGGGCGGAGAGGATCTCCCGGCCTGCTTCGTCATCCTGCAGATAGAGCGCGACCAGATAGATGCGCCGGGTGGCACTGGCGATAAGCGCAAGAATGCGGCGTTTGAAATCCTGGGCGCTGTAGAGCACTTCAAACTGATCCGCTGCGACGGCGATCTGGGGCAGGCGCGCCAGCAGTTGTCGATAATGGGCCGATGAATGCATAGATAAACCTGAAATCACGGGGTTAAGCGTTCCACTCGGAGCGATGAATAGGCGATTCTAGCAATCTAGCCCTCTCAGCCAAAGAAAGAATCATCAGAAAGATGAAAAAGGCCTCACGAGTGAGGCCTTTTTGTCAGCATTTCGCCCATGTCAGAGGAAGCTGTAGATGATCATCGCCATCACGCCGCCGGTGGTGCCGATGATGGTCTCCATCACGGTCCAGGTCTGCAGGGTCTGCTTCTCGGTCAGGCCGAGGTAGCGGTTCGCCAGCCAGAAACCGGAGTCGTTGACGTGGGAGAGCACGATGGCACCGCCGCCGATGGCGATGGTGACGGCAGCCAGCTGGGCACCGTTCAGACCGAGGGGCTCCAGCATCGGCAGCACCAGACCACAGGCGGTCAGCATGGCGACGGTGGCGGAGCCCTGAATCACCCGTACCGCAGCGGCCAGAATGAAGGCCAGCGCGACGATGGGCAGACCGGAATCGGCCAGCATGTTGCCAAGGGCAGCACCCACACCGGAATCAACCAGCACCTGCTTGAACACGCCACCGGCACCGGTAACCAGAATAATGACGCCAGCCGGCTGGATGGCGCTGTTGCAGACGCTCATCACCTCGTCGCGGGACATGCCACGGCGAATACCCAGCAGATAGAAGGCGGCCAGACAGGCGACCATGATGGCGGTGAAGGGGTGACCGATGAACTCCAGCCAGTTGTGCAGGGTGGAGCCCGCCTCGACGAAACGACCGACGATGGTCTTGAGGCCGATCAGCAGCAGCGGCAGACCGATGAGGCCCATGGCCAGCCCGAAAGAGGGCAGAGATTTGCTGTCATCGTGGACGCTGTTCTGGGCATCGGCAGGCAGCGGTACATCGACGATCTTGCTGATGAAGTCACCGAACAGCGGGCCAGCCAGGATCAGCGCCGGTACGGCGGCGATCAGGCCGAACAGGATCATGTAGCCGAAGTCGGCACCCAGCTGGGAAGCGACCAGGATCGGGCCCGGCGCCGGGATAAGGAAGGCCTGGCAAGTGGCGATACCGGCCAGCAGGGCGATACCGATTTTCACCACGCTGCCGCCGCCACGACGGACGATGGCGAAGGCGACGCCGATCAGCAGCACCACGGCCACGTCAAAGAAGAGCGGCAGGGCGCAGACAAAGCCGGTCAGGGCCATGGCCCAGTTGGCGCGCTTGACGCCGAACTTGCCGAGCAGAGTGTGGGCTACCCGGTCGAGGGCTCCGGTCACTTCCATCACCTTGCCGAACATGGCGCCCAGCGCCACCACTACCGCGACGAAACCGAGGGTGCCACCCATCCCTTTCTGGATGGTGTTGGCGATGTCGGCCGGGTTCATGCCAGCGGCGAGACCCGCCACCATGGAGACCAGGATCAGGGCTACCACGGCGTGGAGCCGGGCCTTCATCACCAGGAAGAGCAGCAGCACAATCGAGCCGGCGGCTGTCATGATCAGGGAGAGGTCAGACATTGTTATGCGTTCCTTTTTCCAAGTTCAGTCGTGACACCTTGCCGATCCGTCGGCAAACCATATCTTTATGATTTATTTAGATTTATGGCAAGGGCTCAACATCATATGCCCAGGTGACTATGGGTTTGCTCAGTCTGTGGCAGACTTCACATTTTCAATCGTTACCGGTAACATGTTACCGGTAACGTGTTAGATTAGAACCCATCAACAGCTGGTTTTTTGAAAAGTGGGACAGAGGTCAAATTATGGCGGGTAAGTGCATTATCGTGATGGGTGTGTGTGGTAGCGGCAAATCCAGCGTGGGTCTGAAAGTGGCCGAAGCGCTGGGCGCCAAGTTCATCGATGGTGATGACCTGCACCCCAAGGCCAACATCCAGAAGATGGCTGGCGGCAACCCCCTCAACGATGAGGATCGTGCCCCCTGGCTGGAGCGGATCCGCGACGCCGCCTACAGTCTCGAGCAGAAGAACGAGACCGGCATCATTGTCTGTTCCGCCCTCAAAAAGAAGTACCGCGACCAGATCCGCGAAGGCAACGAGTCGGTCAGCTTCATCTTCCTCGATGGCAGCCAGCCGCTGATCCTCGAGCGGATGCGTGCCCGCAAGGGCCACTTCATGCGTGAAAGCATGGTACAAAGTCAGTTCGATACCCTGGAGCGCCCGGATGGCGAAGCTGGTGTATTCCACATTGATATAGACGGCACCTTCGAACAGGTGGTTGACCGCGCCGTCACAGCATTGGAGCAAGCCCAATGATTCATAAGGTAATTTCCGACGTCACCGCCCGCATCCGCGAGCGCAGTGTCGCCCGTCGTCAGGCATTTCTGGCCCGCATCCAGCGTCAGGCAGAGCAGGGCAAGACCCGCGCCGCGCTGGCCTGCGGCAACCTGGCCCACGCCGTGGCCGCCTGCAGCAGTGACGAGAAGGGTCGCATTCTCGATATGACCCGCGCCAACGTCGGCATCGTCACCGCCTACAACGACATGCTGAGTGCCCATCAGCCCTATCAGGGCTATCCGGATATCATCAAGGGCGCGCTGGCCGAACTGGGCCACAGTGCTCAGGTTGCCGGTGGCGTGCCCGCCATGTGCGACGGTGTGACTCAGGGTCAGCCGGGGATGGACATGTCCCTCTTCTCCCGCGATCTGATCGCCCAGGCGACCGCGCTGTCTCTCTCTCACAACACCTTCGACGCCACCCTGCTGCTCGGCATCTGCGACAAGATCGCTCCGGGTCAGATCATGGGGGCCCTCTCCCACGCTCACCTGCCGACGGCATTTGTTCCTGCCGGCCCCATGGCGAGCGGCATCAGCAACGACGAGAAGGTGAAGGTGCGTCAGCAGTACGCCGCCGGTGAAGTGGGTCGCGATGCCCTGCTGGAGATGGAGTGCGGCGCCTACCACGCGGCAGGCACCTGCACCTTCTACGGCACCGCCAACACCAACCAGCTGGTGTTCGAGGCCATAGGCCTGATGCTGCCGGGCTCCGCCTTTGTGCACCCGCATAGTGAGCTGCGCCGCGCCCTGACCGCCGAAGCGGCCCGCCGTATCAGCGCCATGATCCCGGGATCTCCGGCCTATCGCCCGTTGAGCGAGGTGCTGGATGAGCGCTCGCTGGTCAACGGTCTGGTGGCCCTGCTCGCCTCCGGCGGCAGCACGAACCACAGCATTCACATGGTGGCACTGGCCCGTGCGGCCGGTCTGGTACTGACCTGGGATGACATCAGCGATCTCTCTGACGTGGTGCCGCTGCTGGTTCGCATGTACCCGAACGGCCCGGCCGACGTGAACGCCTTCGAACAGGCGGGCGGCGTGCCCGGCCTGATGCGCCGTCTGGCAGAAGAGGGGCTGATCCACATGGACGCAACTCCGGTCTTTGGCGAGATGCAGGATTACCTCAGCCGTCCGGCATTGGTCGATGGCCAGCTGGTATGGAAGCCGGTGGGCGAGAGCGGCGATGCGAGCGTGCTGTCGCCTTCCGGCAGCGTATTCCAGGCCACCGGCGGCACCAAGCTGCTGGCGGGCAATCTGGGCCGCGCCGTGGTCAAGGTATCCGCCGTGGCTCCCGAGTATCGGGTTATCGAAGCGCCAGCGCGGGTCTTCTCCTCCCAGCATGCGGTGGAAGCGGCCTACAAGGCGGGCGATCTCAATCAGGATGCCGTGATCGTGGTGCGCCACAATGGTCCGGCCGCCAACGGCATGCCGGAGCTGCACAAGCTGATGCCGGTGCTCGGCAACCTGCAGAAGGCGGGTTACAAGGTGGCGCTGGTCACCGATGGCCGTCTCTCCGGCGCCTCCGGCAAGATCCCGGCCGCCATCCACGTCACCCCGGAAGCGCTGCACGGCGGGGCCATCGGCCTGCTTGCCGATGGCGACCTGCTGCGGGTTGATGCGGTAAACGGCAGCCTCGACTGCCTGACCGATTTGAGTGGCCGTATCCAGGCCGAGATTGACCTCACTCTGGAACAAGAGGGGTGGGGCCGTGAACTGTTCAGCGTGATGCGTCGCGCGGTATCGAGCGCCGAGTGCGGCGCTACCATCTTTGACTAAGGAAGAGCTATGCAGAACTGGAAAGTGACCCCGGCCGAGGTGTTTGCCGCCTCCCCGCTGGTACCCGTGATGGTTATCAACGAGCTGGATCAGGCCCTGCCGATGGCCAAGGCGCTGCTCGACGGCGGCATCTCTGTCTTCGAAATCACCCTGCGCACCCCGGTGGCGCTCGATGCCATCGCCCTCATCGCCAAGGCGATGCCGGATGCCATGGTCGGTGCCGGTACCGTGCTCAACTGCGAGCAGTTTGACGCAGCCGTCGCTGCCGGTGCCCGCTTCGTCATCTCCCCGGGGATGACCCCGGCCCTGCTGGCCCACGCGGCCAAGAGCACTGCGCCGCTGATCCCGGGCGTGGCAACTCCGTCTGAAGTGATGCAGGCGCTGGAAGCGGGCTACGACCACCTGAAGTTCTTCCCGGCCGAAGCGAACGGCGGCACCAAAACACTCTCAGCCATTGCCGCCCCACTGCCCCAGGTGAAGTTCTGCCCGACCGGCGGTATCGGCCCGAAAAACGTGGCCGACTATCTGGCGCTCAAGTGCGTCGCCACCGTCGGCGGCTCCTGGATGCTGCCGGCCGATGCGGTCAAGAGCGGCAACTGGGAAGAGGTGACCCGCCTCTCCCGCGAAGCAGTTGAGCTGGTAAAACGCTAAGCATCAGTTGTGCAGAAAACCAAACAGGCCACCCTCGGGTGGCCTGTTTGTTATCGGCGTGACTTCAGTGGGTGAGGGAAGGGATTACCCAAGACTCTCCCCGACATAGAGGGAGAAGCCGATATCCTTGCGGGTGTCGGGTTGGGATTGGCCGTTGAGACGAGCCAGCAGCATGGTGGCCGCCTCCCGACCGATCGCTTCCCGCGGGGTGGCGATACTGGCCAGCTTGGGGGTCATGGCGTGGCCGATGTCGAGGGCGTTGCAACCGGCGATGGCGATCTGCTGGGGCACCGGGATCCACTTGGCCTGACACTGCAGCAGGGCGCCCACCGCCAGGTCATCGTTGGTGCAGAACAGGCCGTCTAGGTCGGGATAGCGCACCAGCGCCTGATCCAGCAGATCGCCCCCCAGAGTGAAGCTGGAGGATTGTTCGGTCAGCAGATGCTGGCCAGTGAGGCCGAAGTCGGTCATCGCCTGATAGTAACCCTCCATCCGCAGCTGGGTACGCACGTCGAGCCGCGCCCCCAGATAGACCACCTTGCGTCGGCCCCGGTGCAGCATCTCTGTTACCATGGCCCGGGCCGCGGCTCTATGGTCCATGCCGACCACCATGTCGATGGGGGTTTGTGGCAGATCCATTGTCTCCACCACCGGAATGCCGGCGGTGGCGATCATCTTGCGGGTGCGTTCGGTGTGCTGGCTGTCGGAGAGGATCAGCCCATCCACGTGATAGGAGAGCAGGGACGCGACCTGTTCCTCCTCTCTCTCCGGACTGTAGCCGTAGTGGGCCAGCAGGGTCTGGTAGCCAGCCGGTCGGGTCACCGACTCGATGCCGTGGATCACCGCCGAGAAGACCTGGTTGGAGAGGGAAGGGATCAGGATGCCGATCGCCTTGCTGGTCGCGTTGGAGAGAATGTCCGGCGCCCGGTTGGGGATATAACCCAGCTCTTCCACCACAGCCGCGATCCGCTCGCGGGTCCCCTCCGCCACAGTCTGCGGGTCGCGCAGATAGCGGCTGACAGTCATCTTGGTCACGCCGGTCTGGTCGGCGATATCTTGCAGGGTGGGGCGGCGCTTGCGGGTGGGGCTCATAGGGGTGTCCAGCGTGGATGTTACATGTAACATTACCGTTTTTGGCGGATAAAGTCAGCATATGAAGCCGTTTTTGCAGGAGTTTTCCGATGATCAGAGGCAAGCAGTTCGTGGATGTCCGGTTCGAGCAACAGGATGTGGAGGGGGAGCAGTTCTTGGAGTGCCGCTTTATCGGCTGCGACTTCTCCTGGCTGGATTTGAGCGATAGCCGCTTCATCGACTGCAGCTTCTACGATCGGGAGAGCGAACGGGGCTGCCTGTTGCAGGGTTGCGAGCTGCGCGAGGCCAGCTTCCTGCGCTGCGATCTCACCATGGCCGATTGCAGCCGCAGCCAGTGTCTGGGGTTGGAGATGCGCGACTGTCAGGCGGTCGGTATCAACTTCAGCCATGCCAGCTTCGCCAACCAGATCACCGCCAAAAGCTACTTCTGCGAGGCCCATCTGACCGGCAACAACTTCAGCTACGCCAGCTTCGAGGGCTGCCTGCTGGAGAAGTGCGAGCTGACCGGCAACCGTTGGCAGGGGGCCAACCTGTTTGGTGCCTCGCTGGCGGGTTCCGATCTCAGCGGCTCCGAGTTTGGCCAGATTGACTGGACCAGCTTCAAGCTGCAGGGCTGCGATCTGCGCCAGTGCGATCTGCCGGGGCTGGATCTGCGCCGGGTTGATCTGCAAGGGGTGCAGATCAACGAGGATCAGCAGCAGACCTTGCTGGAGCAGATCGGTCTGGTTGTCTTCCCCTGAGCCGAGCGAATAATTAGGTAATTTTTCATCAAATGGGAGTGACAGCGGGTTGCTGTACTCCTGAAACGACAAAAGCCTGCGTGAGGCAGGCTTTTGTTGTGAGCGTGTGAGGCGTTTGTCGGCCGGGTTGACTCAACCCTTGGCCAGCCATTTGGTCGGGTTGATCGCCTCGCCCTGATAGCGAATTTCGAAGTAGAGGCCCGGTCTGTCCTGACCGCCACTGTCACCGACCAGCGCCACCGGTTCACCCTGTTCCACATTCTGGCCAACCTGACGCAGCAGCGACTGATTGTGACCGTAGAGGCTCATATAGCCTTTACCGTGGTCGATCACCAGCAGCATACCGAAGCCGTCGAGCCAGTCGGCGTAGACCACTTGTCCCGGTGCAACCGCCTTGACCTGGGTTCCTTCGCTGGCGCCGATCAGGGTGCCTTTCCACTTGAGCTGGGCGGTACGGGGCGAGCCATAGGAGATGAGGATCGGTCCCTGTACCGGCCAGCGCAGGCTGCCATTGGTCTTGAGACCACTGTAGTGACCGGCACTGCTGATGCCCGAACCGCGCTCCGGTTTGCTGCTGGCTACCTCTTCGGCCGGTTCTGCCGGTTTGACGGTTTTGTTCTGCTGGGCGGCGAGTCGTTGTTGCTCGGCGCGGCGCTGTTCGGCCAGCTTGCGCTGACGCTCCTGCTCCGCTTTCAGCTTGGCCAACCGCTCCCGCTCGGCCCGTTCACGGCGCTCCTGCTCTTCACGCTTGCGACGTAACTCTTCCAGCCGGGCTTTCAGCGCTTTCTCCGCCTTGACCAGCTTGGTGAGCTTCTGCTCGTCATCTTGTACCGACTGCTGCAACTGGTTGCGCACCTTGGCCCGGCTCTGCTGGCTGGCCAGCAGGGTCTGGTGATGCTCCTGCTGTTCGGCAAGCAGGGTCTGCAGTCTGGTTTCGGTCTCTTTGGTGGCCTGCTGGTTTTTCGCCAGCTTGTCACGGGTGGCGCGCAGGGCGTCGATGGCCTCGATGCGGGCCTTGTTGAGGTAGTCGTAGTAGTCGAGGGAGCGGCTCAGTTTGGCCGGATCCTGCTGATTGAGCAGCAGTTTGAGGTAGTCGTGGTTGCCCGCTTGAAAGGCGCTCTCCGCCTGCTTGGCCAGCAACTGCTTTTGATGTTTGGCTTGAACTTCCAGCCCCAGCTTGTCTTTTTGCAGGGTCGCCAGCTTCTGCTGGTTCTGTTTCAACTGCTGCTTGGTCTGGTTGAGTTTGGCGGCGGCGGCCGAGATGGCCTGCTCGTCAGCCTTGAGTTGGGTATTGAGCTTGGCAAGCTCCTGCTTGCTGAGCTTGATGGTCTTCTGTTGCTCTTTGATCTGGGACTGCATGGTCCCCAGCTGCTGATTGGCGGCCAAAGCCGGTTTGCTGACGCCAAACGACAGGCAAAAAAACAGCGCGCCGGCCAACAGGCCGACGCGACTGGTTTTCTGTGAAATAACTTCGCATCCCCGCATGGGGAAGGATTATTTCAGAATCATCAGGGGCTTGCCAGTCATTTCCGGCGGCACCGGCAGACCCATCAGGGTCAGCATGGTGGGGGCCAGATCGGACAGTTTGCCACCTTCAACTACCTCGGCTTTGCGACCGAAATAGATGAGAGGAACCGGCAGATTAGTGTGGGCGGTGTGGGCCTGACCAGTCTCTTCGTCCAGCATCTTCTCGGCGTTACCGTGGTCGGCAGTGATCAGGCACTCGCCACCCACTTCGGCCAGGGCGTCGGTCACGCGGCCGATGCAGTGGTCAACGGCTTCACAGGCTTTGACGGCGGCATCGAACACACCGGTGTGACCAACCATGTCGCCATTCGGGTAGTTACAGATGATGACGTCGTACTTGCCGCTCTTGATGGCCGCAACCAGCTTGTCGGTCAGCTCTTCGGAGCTCATTTCCGGCTGCAGGTCATAAGTTGCCACTTTCGGGCTGGCCACGATCTCGCGATCTTCGCCGGTGAAGCAGGACTCTTCGCCACCGTTGAAGAAGAAGGTGACGTGAGCATACTTCTCGGTTTCGGAGATGCGCAGCTGGGTCTTGCCCTGCTTGGCCAGCCACTCACCCAGGGTGTTGACCAGAGCGGTCGGCGGGTAGGCACAGGCAGTTTTGATGTCGGCCGCGTATTCGGTCAGCATCACGAAGTTCAGCTTAGGCTCGACTGCACGGGCGAAGCCGGTGAAGTCGGTGTCAACGAAGGCGCGGGTGATTTCACGGGCACGGTCGGCACGGAAGTTCATGAAAATCAGCGCATCGCCGTCGATCATCGGGGCAGCTTCGCCGATGCGGGTGGCTTTGACGAACTCGTCGTTCTCATCGCGGGCATAAGCGGCAGCCAGTGCTTCGGTGGCGCTCTCGGCGGTGAACTCGCCCTTGCCCTGGGTCATCAGGTCATAGGCTTGCTGCACGCGATCCCAGCGGTTGTCACGGTCCATGGCGAAGTAACGACCAATCATGGAGGCGAAACGACCCTTGCCCAGCTTGGCGAACAGGGCATCGAACAGCTCGATGGAGGACTGGGCGGAGCGCGGCGGAACGTCACGGCCATCCAGGAAGGCATGCAGGTAGATCTTCTCGGCGCCACGCTTTGCGGCCATTTCGATCATGCCCATAATGTGCTCTTCGTGGCTGTGTACGCCACCCGGGGACATCAGGCCCATGATGTGAACGGCTTTGCCGTTGGTGACGGCAGCGTCAACAGCCTTGGCCAGCTCGACGTTCTGGAAGAATTCGCCGTCCTGGATGTCTTTGGAGATGCGGGTCAGCTCCTGATAGACGATGCGACCGGCACCGATGTTGACGTGGCCCACTTCGGAGTTGCCCATCTGGCCATCCGGCAGACCGACGTCCAGACCGGAACCGGAGATCAGGGTGCTGGTGTAGTCACGGGCCAGACGATCGAGGTTGGGAGTCTTGGCGGCAGCGACGGCGTTGTGCTCTTGCTTGGTGCTGTAGCCCCAACCGTCCATGATGACCAGAACCAAAGGTTTCTTAGCTGTTGACATAAGACTATGTCCTCTCGGATTGGAAAAAATGCGGGAAATGAAACTAGCGTAATATTACTACATCTGCCGAAATAGTCACCTGATAGCCAAGGGGCGCTCCCGTGGCCCCGCAAGCCACGCCCTTCCTGCCATGCTCGCTGCCCAATGATGATGGGAGCCTGCTCGCGCTTTGCCGCCAAGATGGCTGATCTTATCAATACCCCCATGTATACTCGGGCCCTTGTCTTGGTCCCTGGATAGTAGAAGATGCAAGAGTATTTGGATTTTGCGGCCCGTAACCCGCTGCTGACCGCAGCCTGGTTGGGTCTGGCTGGCACCCTGGTTTACACCACTGTGCGTGCCCGTTTGTCCCCGGTAAAAACCGTCAACAACCACACCGCGACCCTGCTGATCAACCGCGAGAATGCCACCGTGGTAGATATTCGCAGTCAGGAAGAGTACGCCAAGGGCCATCTGGCCGGTGCCCAGCACCTGCCGCTGACCCAGATCCAGAGCAATAATCTGGGCCCGGTTGAAAAGCATAAAGATGCCCCCATCATAGTGGTGTGCGAGTCGGGAATGACTGCGGGCGGCGCGGGCCGTCAGCTGAGCAAAGCTGGCTTCAAGCAGGTTTATGTGCTCGGCGGTGGCATGGCCCAATGGCGTGCAGAAAATCTGCCGGTAACCAAGAAACGCTGATTTAAGCAGGGCCTGAGCCCACTTATCCATATAACAAGGAATCAAACGAAATGGCTGACGAGATCAACAACCAGGAAGTACAACCGGAATTCCACATCCAGCGTGTTTACACCAAGGATGTCTCTTTCGAAGCGCCGAACACCCCGCACATCTTCCAGAAAGAGTGGCAGCCGGACGTCAAGCTGGATATGGATACCAAGACCAACATCCTGGCTGAGAACGTGTACGAGGTTGTCCTGACCCTGACCGTAACTTGCAAACTGGAAACCGAAACCGCCTTCCTGTGCGAAGTACAGCAAGCCGGTATCTTCACCATCGGTAACCTGCCGGAGCCGCAACTGGCTCACTGCCTGGCTGCCTTCTGCCCGAACATCCTGTTCCCGTATGCCCGCGAAGCCGTGGCCAACATGGTGAGTAAGGGTTCCTTCCCGCAGCTGAACCTGGCACCGGTCAACTTCGATGCCCTGTTTGCCCAGCACATGGCGCAAGCACAGGCCCAGCAGGCGACTGCGGAAGCCTGATAATGGCTGACCAGATCGCTATCTCGGTCTTGGGGGCGGGGTCTTATGGCTCCGCCCTTGCCATTTCTCTGGCGCGCAACGGTCATCCGACCCTGCTGTGGGGTCACGACCCTGCTCATGTCGCCGAGCTGGAACAAGACCGCTGCAACAAGGCATTTTTGCCTGATGTCCCTTTTCCCGCCGATCTGCAGCTGACTGCGGATCTGCAACGTGCGGTACAAGCGGCTCCCGTGCTGCTGTTGGTCGTGCCGAGCCATGTCTTTGGTGATGTACTGACCCGGATCAAACCCTTCCTGCGCCCCGATACCCGTATCGCCTGGGCCACCAAGGGTCTGGAGCCGGATAGTGGCCGTCTGCTGCAGGACGTGGCTCGTGAAGTGCTGGGGGACGAGATGCCGCTGGCGGTGATCTCCGGCCCCACCTTCGCCAAGGAGCTGGCTGCCGGTTTGCCGACCGCCATCTCGGTCGCCTCGACTCACGACGAGTTCGCCGACGATCTCTCCCACCTGCTGCACTGTGGCCGCTCGTTCCGGGTCTATACCAATCCGGACTTCGTCGGTCTACAGCTGGGTGGGGCGGTGAAGAACGTCATCGCCATCGGTGCCGGTCTCTCCGACGGGCTCGGGTTTGGCGCCAATGCCAGAACCGCGCTCATCACCCGGGGTCTGGTGGAGATGCAGCGTCTGGGTGCGGCGCTGGGTGCCGATGCCAAAACCTTTATGGGGATGGCGGGGCTCGGGGATCTGGTGCTCACCTGTACCGACAACCAGTCGCGCAACCGTCGCTTCGGGCTGGCCCTCGGGGCTGGCAAGGATGTGAACACCGCCATGACCGAGATCGGTCAGGTGGTGGAGGGATATCGCAACACCAAAGAGGTGCATCTGCTGGCGGCCCGCTGCGGCGTCGAGATGCCCATCTGCGAGCAGATCTTCAAGGTGCTTTACGAGGGTAAGAACCCGAAAGAGGCGGCCATCGCCCTGCTGTCGCGAGACAAGAAGGACGAGTAATCTGCCGATTGCCCATGCAAAAGGCCCCGCCAGATGGCGGGGCCTTTTCTTTGCTGCAAGGGCTGCAAATCAGTAGTAGGAGTGGTCGCCGCGCTGGTGCTCGGTGGCGTCTTTCACACCGTTGAGCTCACCCGGGAACTTCTCCAGCAGCTGCTTCTCGATTCCCTCTTTCAGGGTGTAATCGACCATGGAGCAACCGTTGCAACCACCGCCAAACTGCAGGATGGCCAGTTTGTCTTCAGTCAGCTCGACCAGGGTGACTTTGCCACCGTGACCGGCCAGCATGGGGTTCACTTCGGACATCAACACGTACTCGATGCGCTCGATCAGCGGCGCGTCGTCGGCCACTTTACGCATCTTGGCGTTCGGTGCTTTCAGGGTGAGCTGGGAGCCCATCTGATCGGTCACGAAGTCGATGGTGGCATCCACCAGGAAGGGGGCGCTCAGGGGATCAACCATGCAGTCGAAGCCGCTGAAGGGCAGGTGTTGATCTTCCGGGTCCACGGCATCGGGCGGGCAATACGATACGCCACACTCGGCATTCTGGGTTCCCGGATTGACCACAAACACCCGGATATTGGTGCCATCAGGCTGTTTTTCCAGCAGTTTACGGAAATGGGCCTGGGCGGCGTCGGAAATGCTGATCATCACTATCCTCATAAACCTGAGTGTACGACTAGGGTATTCATGATAACGCGGTTATTAATGCTTGGGTAGCATGCCGATGGCTACTTGTTGTGCCGCAGGGTTCGACAGATTGCCCATACTTCTACCTTTGTGATGCCGCTCTCATGGAGCAAACGGCTGAGCTGCCCAGCGGTGGCGCCTGTGGTCACGACGTCATCGAGCAGGGCGACATGGCGATAGTGGTGGGGGCGGATCCGGAATGCCCCGCGCAGATTGCGCCGCCGTTGCCCGGCGCTCAGGGTTGTTTGTTGCGGGGTCGCCTTGATGCGCTGCAACAAAGTGTTGTCGCAGGGAATGTCGGTGAACTCGCCAAGGGCTTGCGCGATCTCCTCCGCCTGATTGAACCCTCGCCGCCACTGCCGCCACCAGTGCAGGGGAACCGGAATGATCGCCTCCGGCGGCTCGCGGCCATCCAGATGATCGGCCAAGAGGCGTGCCAGTAGCGGCGCCAGCAGGATCTGGCCGGAATATTTGAGCCGGGGGATCAGCATGGGGTAGGGAGCCTGGTAGTCGCCGATCACCTGCAACCGCTCCCAGGGGGGAGGTCTGCGCTGGCAGCGGCCGCAGACCGGTATGCTCTCTTCTATATAGTCAGCCAGCGGTGCGGCGCAGAGGTGGCATCTCGGCTGTGACTGGTGCAGCGCCTGCCGACACCAGCTGCAGAGCAGGGGCTCGTTGTCGCAAGGCTGATGACAGAGGAGGCAACTCCCTTGCCAGTCGCCGTGGTTGCCGAGCAGCGGGCTTGCTTTAGCGAGCAGTCGCTTTAACATGCTGACCCCAAGAGCATGAACAGGGATCTTGAGTCTAGATGAGCATATCGGTAGAGCAGTTTGGCCAGGGGCCCGATCTGGTGCTGTTGCACGGTTGGGGGATGAACGGTGCGGTCTGGCATGGCATTGCCCAACTGTTGGCGCCCCACTATCGGGTTCATCTGGTAGATTTGCCCGGTTTTGGCAACAGCCTGCTGGCAGACGAGGTGGATTACAGCCTGCCCTGGCTTGCCGAGCAGGTGGCCGCCATCTTGCCGCAGAAGTGTCATCTGCTTGGCTGGTCGCTCGGCGGTCTGGTGGCAAGCCAGTTGGCGCTGACTCATCCCGATCGGTTGCATTCCCTGATCACGGTAGCCAGCTCTCCCTGCTTTATGGCGCGGGACGAGTGGCCCGGAATTGCCCCCAAGGTACTGACCGGCTTCAACCAGATGTTGGCGGGGGATTTTCGCCAGACCATAGAGCGCTTTCTGGCGATCCAGGCAATGGGCAGCGAACATGCCCGAGATGATATCCGTCAGTTGCGCCACTGGCTGGCCGAGCGCCCGGCGCCCCAGTTTGCCGCACTTGAGGCCGGGCTGACGCTGTTGGCCGACATTGACCTGCGCGAACCGCTGCGGGACCTGGATCTGCCCTGGTTGCGGATCTATGGCCGACTGGATTCATTGGTGCCCAAGGTGGCCATTCCCCTGCTGGATGATCTCTACCCTGCCAGCCGCAGCGTGACTCTCAATAAGGCCTCACACGCACCTTTTATCTCCCACCCTGACGAATTCATTGAAATCGTTCGAGATTTTGTTGGCTAAAAAACAGCCGGCAAGCTTCATTAATCCTCTGGTCTGGCGGATAATTAAGCTGTGACCAGAGGAGTAACACCATGCGTATTGATTCTGCTTTCAACAGCGGGGTACAGGGATTTCAGCGAGCCGAGCAGATTGCCGACAAGGCATCCAATCAGATCGCCCGCCTCAACACCCCCAGCGGGGATCAGGTGCAAGTGACCGATGAGCTTGTCAATCTCAAGGTGGCTGAGCAGCAGGCTGGCGCTTCTGCCAAGGTAGTGCAGACCGCCAGCGAGATGATGGGAACCCTGATCGACATCCGGGTGTGAGATGAACATCAATGTCAGTCTGCCTCCCCTTATCCCGACACAGCTGCAACCCCAAGTGGAAGCGGCGAGGACGGATAATCGCCGGGCAGAACTGATCCCGCAGGCCCGGGCGGGCCAAGCCTCCGTTGCCGAATCCGAAGTCGGCTCCCAGAAAGAGAAATCCAAAGCCGGTCAGGCCTCCAGCAATCAGAGCTCCCAGAACAGCCGTGAAACCGGGCAATTAGCCCCGACGACACTGCCAGACAATCGCTTTGTCGAGGCAACCGGTGAGGATGGGCAGCGCAAGCAGCAAGATCCCAAACAACAGGAGCAGCAACAGCGGCAAGAGCAGCAGGTTCAGGATCTTATCGAGCGTGACAAGGAGGTGCGCACTCACGAGCAGGCGCACCAGTCTGCGGGTGGAGAGTACGCCAGCTCGCCCACCTATCAGTTTACGCAAGGGCCGGATGGCAAGCGTTATGCGACGGGTGGCGAAGTCCAGATCGATACCAGTGTCGTACCCGGTGACCCTGCCGCTACCATCGCCAAGATGCAGCAGATCCGCTCTGCAGCGCTGGCGCCTGCCGAGCCTTCTGCGCAGGATTTGGCCGTCGCGCGCAGCGCCGCCGCCAGTGAAGCCAAGGCGCGCAAAGAGCTGATGGCCGAGCAGAGCGCAAAATCGGGCGGCGTGCTGAGTGCCTATATGGACAAGCGCAACAGCGTCATCGCGGGCCACTATCAACAGGCTGTCAGCCCGGCCTTGACCCAGTCCCTCAGTCTGCATATCTGAATCACTCTCGCCAAACTTTCAGCTGCTTTGCCTGTTTTGCAACTAACCTGAAGATCAGGCCCATTCCAATTTCACAGGAGCTGTCATGCATTTCGATGAAGTCAAAGCGGAAGATTTCACCACCTTCTCCCGTGTACCGCCTCCCCACCTGCAGATGGAGCAGTTTCTGATGCAGCTTGGAGGAGGGGGAACTGAAGGAACCAGTTTCAAGAAGAAAGTGATGCTGGCGGCTGGCTGGAGCCACACCGGTGTCGTCTCTTACGGCAAGTATCCGCAAGAGGCCTGCAAGGCATTCAACCGACTGCGGGAGGTGCTGGCCCAGCATGGAGAGCCCGAGAGCATTCTTGCTGCCCTGGCGCAGTAATCCTGAGCTTCGCGTGTAAAAAAGCCCCTTGCGGGGCTTTTTGCATTCAGAGGCGTTCCGGACGGTGTCGTTACTTTTTCGCTTTGGAGAGCGCTGCCGCAAAGGCGTTGCCCATGGCACCACCCATAGGGGGGCTTTGCCGCGGCTCATTTCTTGGTTGGGTGTTGCCGGCACCGCTGTTGCGCGCTTCAGCCGGTTTGCGGGCAGCTTGTCCCGCTTTCTCGTCGAGGCGCATGGTCAGGCTAATCCGCTTGCGCGGGGCGTCCACTTCCAGCACCTTGACCCGCACAATATCGCCCGCCTTGACCACCTCGCGGGGATCCTTGACGAAACGGTCGGTCAGGGAGGAGATGTGCACCAGCCCGTCCTGATGAACACCGATATCGACGAAGGCGCCGAAGTTGGTGACGTTGGTGACCACCCCTTCCAGCACCATTTCTGGCACCAGGTCGCTGATCTGTTCCACCCCTTCCTTGAAGGTCGCGGTTTTGAACTCGGGGCGCGGGTCACGGCCCGGCTTGTCCAGCTCGCCGATGATGTCGGTGACGGTAGGTACGCCGAATTGCTCATCGGTGTAATCGACCGGTTTCAGGCTGCGCAGCAGGCTGCTGTTGCCGAGCAGGCTCTCCACTGTCTGCTCCAGCTTGGCGATGATCCGCTCCACCACCGGATAGGACTCCGGGTGCACCGCCGAGCTGTCGAGGGGATTGCTGCCGCCGCGAATGCGTAGGAAGCCGGCGCACTGTTCGAAGGCTTTGGGGCCGAGTCGGCTCACTTTCAGCAACTGCTGACGGCTCTTGAAAGCGCCGTGCTCATCCCGGTAGGCGACGATGTTCTGGGCCAGCGTCTGGGATAGGCCGGAAACCCGGTTGAGCAGGGCGACCGAGGCGGTGTTCACATCGACCCCGACCGCGTTCACGCAATCCTCGACCACGGCATCCAGCCGGCGGGCCAGCTGGCTCTGGCCGACGTCGTGCTGATACTGGCCCACCCCGATGCTCTTGGGGTCGATTTTGACCAGCTCGGCCAGCGGGTCTTGCAGGCGGCGGGCGATGGAGACGGCGCCACGGATCGAGACGTCGAGATCCGGGAACTCCTGAGAGGCGAGCTCGGAGGCGGAGTAGACCGAGGCCCCCGCTTCGCTCACGACTATCTTCTGCGCCTTAGCGGCGGGGTAGCGCTCGAACAGGTCGCTGACCAGCCGGTCGGTCTCCCGCGAGGCGGTGCCGTTGCCGATGCTGATGAGCTCGACCTTGTGCTTCTGGCACAACTCGCTCAGGGTCTTGAGGCTTTGATCAATCTGGCGTTTTGGTTCGAACGGATAGATGGTGGCGTGATCGACCAGTTTGCCGGTGGCATCCACCACGGCAACCTTGACCCCGGTGCGGATGCCCGGATCCAGCCCCATGGTGCAGCGCATGCCCGCCGGGGCCGCCATCAGCAGATCCTTGAGGTTCATGGCGAACACCTTGATCGCCTCCTCCTCTGCCGATTCGCGGATACGGCCGATCAGCTCGGTCTCCATCTGAAGCGACAACTTGATCTTCCAGGTCCAGCTCACCACCCCATGCAGCCATTTGTCGGCCGGGCGGTTCTGCAGATTGAGCTTGAGGTGGTGGGCAATAATCCCTTCGCAGGGGCTGGCACTCTCATCGTCACCGGTTACCAGAGCCAGATTGAGGATCCCTTCATTGCGGCCGCGCAGCATGGCCAGCACCCGGTGGGAGGGGGCCTTGTGCAGTGGTTCGTCGTGTTCGAAATAGTCCTTGAACTTGGCCCCTTCCTGCTCCTTGCCTGCCACCACGCGGGCGCGCAGGGTGGCGTTCTGCCACAGGTAGTCGCGCAGCTTCTCCAGCAGGTCGGCCTGCTCGGCGAAGCGCTCCATCAGGATATAGCGGGCGCCGTCGAGGGCCGCTTTGCTGTCGGCAATGCCCTGTTCGGCATTGAGGAAGGTGGCTGCAGCTTGCTCGGGATCCTGCATCGGGTCGCTGAGCAGCAGGTTGGCCAGCGGCTCCAACCCGGCTTCGATCGCCATCTGCCCCTTGGTGCGGCGTTTGGGCTTGTAGGGGAGGTAGAGGTCTTCCAGTCGGGTCTTGCTGTCGGCGCCGTTCAACTCGCGGGCCAACTCGGGGGTCAGCTTGCCCTGCTCTTCGATGGAGCGAATGATCACCTGACGGCGATCTTCCAGTTCACGCAGATAGCCGAGGCGGCTCTCCAGAGTACGTAGCTGGCTGTCGTCCAGACCGCCGGTCACCTCTTTACGGTAACGGGCGATAAAGGGCACGGTCGAGCCTTCATCCAGCAGGCGCACTGCGGCCTGCACCTGCTCCGGGCGAGCATTGAGCTCACCGGCAATCTGTCTCTCTATGGTTTGCATCATGATGTTGTTGAGGGCCTCTGTGGTCGAGTCCGCGCCATCAGGCGCCAAGTGTGAGCACTATATGGGGTCGTGTTGCGGGATGCCACCCTGCGCCGGGGTCTGCACCCGTCAGACTGATAAAGTTGCAGGGGAGGGCGTTTATCTTGCCATTGCACCTGTGACTCAGGATGTGCCTGTGGCAAGCAGTCCGGCTATTTGGGGTAGCTGATCTCGTTGATATACCAGCAGACGTCACCAACTGGCGTACGGACGATGGCCTCATCACCGACCTCTTTCTTGAGCAGGGCGCGGGCCATGGGGGAGTCGATGGAGATGTAATCCTTGCGCTCGAAGATCTCGTCATAGCCGACGATGCGAAAGCGCTTGGTCTCGCCCTCATCGTTTTCCACCTCGACCCAGGCGCCGAAGAAGACCTTGCCCTCCTGCGCGGGGGCATAGTCGACGATCCCCAGCTCTTCGAGGGATTTGCGCAGGTAGCGCACCCGCCGGTCGATCTCCCGCAGCCGCTTCTTGTTGTACTGGTAGTCGGCATTTTCGCTGCGATCCCCCAGGCTGGCGGCCCATGCCACCTTCCTGGTGACCTCGGGGCGCTCCTGACGCCAGAGGAAATCGAGCTCTTCTTTCAGCTTGTTGTAGCCTTCGCGAGTGATCAGCTTTGTCTTCATGGTGATCCGGACCTGGTCAAAGAGGGGTATTCATCGCTAACTGCTCGGGAATATTAGCTTTTGTCCTCTTGCTGTCGAGGGAAATCGTGATGGCTCGGCTGGCGCCATTCAGGGAGTCGCTGGCCAGCGCATTGACTTGATGGCCGTCACGCTCTCGGGAAGGGTAATAACCGGTAACATATTTGTGCTTTGCTCCCGCTATATCCCCCCCTAGTATTGGGGGCAGCTAAAGAATGAAGAGGCAAAGCAATGAGTCAGCAGCAATACAAGGTCCTGGTCGTGGACGATGACCTGAAATTACGTTCCCTGTTGGAACGCTATCTCACCGAGCAGGGATTCGTAGTGCGCGGCGTGGCCAATGGCGAGCAGGCCGATCGCTTGCTGACTCGTGAAAATTTCAGCCTGATGGTGCTCGACCTGATGTTGCCGGGGGAGGATGGGCTCTCCATCTGCCGCCGCCTGCGGGAAGCTGGCAACCAGATCCCGGTGCTGATGCTCACCGCCAAGGGAGATGAAGTGGATCGCATCGTCGGGCTCGAGATGGGGGCTGATGACTATCTGCCCAAGCCGTTTAACCCCCGCGAACTGCTGGCGCGGATCCGTGCCGTGCTGCGCCGCCATACCGTCGAGCTGCCGGGGGCTCCCTCTGCTGCAGAAAAGGTGGTCAACTTCGGAGCTTTTCAACTCAATCTCGCGACCCGCGAGCTGAGTCGGGATGGCGAGCCGATGGCGCTCACCAGCGGTGAATTTGCGGTGCTCAAGGTGCTGGTCAGCCATCCGCGCGAGCCGCTCTCCCGCGACAAGCTGATGAATCTGGCTCGTGGCCGCGAATACACCGCCACCGAGCGCAGTATTGACGTACAGGTCTCTCGCCTGCGCCGCCTGCTGGAACAGGATCCGGCCCAGCCCCGCTACCTGCAGACCGTCTGGGGTCTGGGGTATGTGTTCGTGCCAGATGGTGACGGTGCATGAAAAAGGTCGGCAGCATGTTCTCGCGCATGCTCTGGTTTCTGGCTGCCGTTTTGGTGGTCTATCAAGCAGTCTCTTACGTCACCTTCTACAACTATCTGCTGGCGCCAACCGTCAAGCAGATCAGTCACTTGCTGGCCAATCAGGTCAAGCTGATCTTTCCGGTCAACACGGAACAACTGGCGCTGAGCGAAGATGCCGAGGCGCTGGTTTATGTGACGACGGGTACCGATATCTATACCCAGAGCGAGGCGGTGCAGCATGGCTTCAACGATGCCAAGCCATACCCCTATCTGGAGGAGAACATCAGTCGCGAACTGGGTGGCCCGGCCAAGGTGCGGGTCGAGATCCAGGATCACTACATCATCTGGATCCAGCCGCCCCAGGCCAGCAAAATCTGGGTGCGGATCCCGCTGACCGAGATTGAAGATGACGATATCGAACCCCTCATCATCTATCTGAGCGTGCTGCTGGTGATCACCCTGTTTGCGGCCTGGCGCTTTGCCCGGCAGTTGGTGCGCCCGCTCGAGGATCTCGAGGCTGGTGCCGTTGCTGTTGCCAGGGGCCATTTCCCTGAGGCGCTGGGGGAGCTGGGCTCAAGGGAGGTGCGGCGGCTGACCCGCACCTTTAACCATATGTCGCACTCCATCAAGAGCCTGATCGAAGAGCGTAACCTGATGATGGCGGGGGTCTCCCATGATCTGCGTACCCCGCTGACCCGCATCCGGCTGGCCACCGAGATGATGTCCTCCGGTGACGAGTACCTCAAGGAGAGCATCAACGCCGATATCGATGAGTCCAATGCCATCATCGATCAGTTCATCGACTACATCCGCCCGGATGAAGGGCAGGATCTGGAGCCGATCGATCTGACCCAACTGGTGCACGATACCTTGCTGATCTACTCGGAGCAGGGGCTGGAGGTCGATCTGGCGCTGCCGCAAGAGGCGGTGCGGGTGGCCTGCAATCCGGTCAGTATCCGGCGAGTGTTGAATAACCTCTCAAGCAACTCGCAGCGTTACGGGGCGGGCCGCTTGCATGCCGAGCTCAAGGACGACGGGCACTGGGTGCGCCTGCGCCTATCCGATGATGGCCCCGGGATTCCAGAGCAGGACTACTCCCGGGTGCTCAAGCCGTTTACTCAGGGGAATGTGGCGCGGACCGTCGGCGGTAGTGGGCTGGGGTTGGCCATCGTGGCCAAGATAGTCGCCCAGCACCATGGCACTATCCGGTTGGGAAGTTCGGATCTCGGCGGCTTGCTGGTCGAGATGCGGCTGCCAAAACATCAGCCACAGGAGTGGATGGATTGAGAGAAGGGCGTATCCGTGGATACGCCCTTCTGCATGGTCAGCTCTTGGTTTCGGCTGATGCACGATAGCGTTTACCGTACTTGAGCTGCTGGATCAGCAGGGCGGCAACGATGAGCGCCAACCCGATGGGGGTGGCCGGATGGATGGCTTCGCCGATCAACAGGTTGAGCAGCACCAGTGAGGCAAACGGCGAGATAAAGATGAGGTTGCTGATGGGGGCCGTGTTGGTGGCATGGCGCAGCGCCATCAGCCAGAGCACGAAACCGAAGCCCATTTCGAACAGTCCCACATAGATGGCTCCAGCCCATCCCTGCCAGGCGGTCATGGCAAAATCGGAGAGCAACCAGGTTGCAACGACGATAAAAGGCAGGCTGATCATAAAGCCGAGCAACAGGCTGACAATGGGATCGCCCTGATTACGGGTGTTGAGGATCCAGTAGCTGGCCCAGATGAGGGTCGAGACCAGCGCCAGCGTCACGCCGAGGGGGCTGTCGAACTGGAGGCCGAATACATCCCCTCTGGTGGCGATTACCAGCGCGCCAAAATACCCCAGCACGATAGCGACGCCATCACGCCGACGCAGCTTCTGGCCGAGGAAGGGTACGGCCAGCAGACTGAGGGTAATGGCCCAGGTGTAGTTGAGGGTCTGTGCCTGCTGGGCAGGCAGCAGATCATAGGCTTTGAACAGCAACAGGTAATAGAGAAAGGGATTCAGCACGCCCAGAGTCAGGTAGTAGAAAGGGCGGGCCTTGATGTAGCTCCCCAGCAGCGGCAGTTTGCCCTGTTTGGCGACGACGGCTGTCAGCGTGAGAGTCGAGGTGAAGGCGGCCACAAGCAACAGTTGCACAGGTTCGAAATAGGCGAGGGAGATCTTGAAGGCTGTGGCGACCGTCGACCAGAGGGCAACGGCGCAAAGGCCATACTGATAGGCTTTCTTTTGATCTTTGAGCATGGGATGTCGTTCCACTGACAGAGGCAAGCGCACAGTCTACCAGTCTGCTTGTAACATTGTCGTTACCTGGGTGTTGGCACAGAGTGGTTGCCGCAGGCGAGATCCATCTGTCACATAAAACTGCGCACAATCTGTTCGCTCTCCCTTGCGCAAATTTGAAAAATCCGTATAATCCCCTCCGCTTACCCATGAGGTAAGCCAGACGATATGTCTGCTGCTGAGTTTCCTGTTTACAGGAGCCAGCCATACAGTCCTCCCGATATGGGGGGAAACGTGAAAAATCACACCTCTGGCGGGAGAAATCTCGGTCGGGCGGTGTTGATTTATGTTCTTTTATCTATTGGAGCTCTGTCAATGCAGAACCAAAGAATCCGTATCCGCCTGAAGGCTTTTGATCATCGCCTGATTGATCAATCCACTGCGGAAATCGTTGAAACTGCTAAGCGCACTGGCGCGCAGGTTCGCGGTCCTATTCCGCTGCCGACTCGCAAAGAGCGCTTCACCGTCCTGATCTCCCCGCACGTCAACAAAGATGCGCGTGATCAGTACGAGATCCGCACTCACAAGCGTCTGGTAGACATCGTTGAGCCGACTGACAAGACCGTAGACGCCCTGATGCGTCTGGATCTGGCAGCTGGTGTAGACGTCCAGATCAGCCTGGGTTAATTACGGAAAGAGGTTGATAACAATGACAATCGGTCTTGTAGGTCGCAAAGTGGGTATGACTCGCATCTTCACTGAAGATGGCGTTTCTATCCCGGTGACTGTTATCGAAGTTGAAGCTAACCGTGTAACTCAGGTCAAATCTGTAGAAACCGACGGCTACAACGCTATTCAGGTTACCACTGGCGCCAAGAAAGCCAGCCGTGTGACCAAGCCGGAAGCTGGCCACTTCGCCAAAGCTGGTGTAGAAGCCGGTCGCGGTCTGTGGGAATTCCGCCTGAACAACGGTGAAACTTTCACTGTTGGTAGCGAGCTGAAAGTAGATCTTCTCGCTGACGTTAAGCTGGTAGACGTTACCGGCACATCCAAAGGTAAGGGCTTTGCTGGTACTGTTAAGCGCCACAACTTCCGCACCCAGGATATGACCCACGGTAACTCCTTGTCTCACCGCGTTCCGGGTTCTATCGGTCAGAACCAGACTCCGGGTCGTGTATTCAAGGGCAAAAAGATGGCTGGTCACATGGGTGCTGAGCGTGTAACGACTCAGAACCTGGAACTGGTTCGTGTTGACGCTGAACGCAACCTGCTGCTCATCAAAGGTGCAGTACCGGGTGCAACCAACGGCAACGTGATCGTCAAACCTGCCGTCAAAGCGTAACGTCTGAGGAGATAGTAATGGAATTGGTAATGAAAGACGCCAAGAGCGCTCTTGAAGTTTCCGAGACTACCTTCGGGCGCGAATTCAACGAAGCTCTGGTTCACCAGGTCGTCGTTGCATATGCCGCTGGTGCCCGTCAGGGTACTCGTGCGCAGCTGACTCGCTCTGAAGTGTCTGGTGGCGGCAAAAAGCCGTGGCGTCAGAAGGGTACTGGTCGTGCCCGTGCTGGCTCCATCCGTTCGCCCATCTGGCGTTCCGGTGGTGTGACTTTTGCTGCTAAGCCGCAAGATCACAGCCAGAAAGTAAACAAGAAGATGTACCGCGGCGCTATCCGTAGCATTCTGTCCGAGCTGGTACGTCAAGAGCGCCTGATCGTTGTTGAGAAGTTCGGCATCGAAGCTCCGAAGACCAAAGAACTGATCGCCAAGCTGAAAGAAATGGAACTGACTGACGTTCTGATCGTGACTGCTGAAGTCGATGAGAACCTGTTCCTGGCTGCTCGCAACCTGTACAAAGTTGACGTGCGTGACGTTGCCGGTATCGACCCGGTCAGCCTGATCGCTTTCGACAAGGTTCTGATGACTGCTGACGCAGTTAAGCAAATCGAGGAGATGCTGGCATGATCCGTGAAGAGCGTCTGCTGAAAGTTCTGAAGGCTCCGCACATCTCTGAAAAGAGCACCATGGTTGCAGAAAAGCAGAACACTATCGTGTTCAAAGTTGCTGTTGATGCTACCAAGGCGGAAGTCAAAGCTGCAGTTGCGAAACTGTTCGAGGTCGAAGTTGAGACCGTCCGTACCCTGAACATGAAGGGTAAGACCAAGCGCGCAGGTGCACGCGTAGGCCGTCGTTCCGATTGGAAAAAGGCTTATGTAACCCTGAAAGCTGGTCAGGACATCGACTTCATGGGCGCAGCCGAGTAAGAGGAGTTCTCAAAAATGGCAATCGTTAAGTGCAAGCCTACTTCTCCGGGCCGCCGCCACGTCGTCAAGATCGTCAATCAAGAGCTGTACAAGGGCAAGCCCTTCGCCGCTCTGCTGGACAGCAAAAGCAAGTCCGGTGGTCGTAACAACAACGGCCGTATCACTACCCGTCATATCGGTGGTGGTCACAAGCAGCACTACCGTATCGTCGACTTCAAGCGCGACAAAGACGGTATCCCGGCTAAAGTAGAGCGCCTGGAATACGATCCGAACCGTACCGCTAACATCGCTCTGGTGTTGTATGCAGACGGTGAGCGTCGTTACATCCTGGCTCCGAAAGGCCTGAAAGCTGGTGACGCGATCGCTTCTGGTGCTGATGCAGCCATCAAGGTAGGTAACGCCCTGCCGATGCGCAACATCCCGGTTGGTTCTACCGTTCACGCTGTAGAGATGAAGCCTGGTAAAGGTGCCCAGCTGGCTCGTTCCGCTGGTACTTTCATCCAGATCCTGGCTCGTGAAGGTAACTATGTAACTCTGCGTCTGCGTTCCGGCGAAGTACGTAAAGTTCTGGCCGAGTGCCGCGCTACCATCGGTGAAGTCGGTAACTCCGAGCACATGTTGCGTCAACTGGGTAAAGCCGGTGCAAACCGCTGGCGTGGTATTCGTCCGACCGTTCGCGGTATGGCGATGAACCCGGTTGACCACCCGCACGGTGGTGGTGAGGGTCGTAACAAGGGCATGCAGCCTGTGTCCCCATGGGGCCAGAAGGCTAAAGGCTTCAAGACCCGTAAGAACAAGCGTACCGACAAGTACATCGTACGTCGTCGTAACAAGTAATTGTTAACATAGAGGAATCACCATGCCACGTTCTCTCAAGAAGGGTCCATTTATTGACCTGCACTTGCTGAAGAAGGTAGAGAAAGCGGTGGAAAGCGGGGATAAAAAGCCGGTTAAAACCTGGTCCCGTCGTTCAATGATCATCCCGAACATGATCGGTTTGACCATCGCTGTCCATAATGGTCGTCAGCACGTTCCGGTTTTCGTTACCGAAGAAATGATCGGTCACAAACTGGGTGAATTCGCACCGACTCGTACTTATCGCGGCCATGCTGCTGATAAGAAGGCTAAGAAGCGCTAAGGGATAAATGATGGAAGCTATCGCTAAACACCGTTATGCCCGTACTTCTGCCCAGAAAGCTCGTCTGGTAGCCGATCAAGTACGTGGTCTGTCCGTAGACAAGGCTCTGAATATCCTGACCTTCAGCCCGAAAAAGGCTGCAGTGCTGGTTAAGAAAGTGCTGGAATCTGCCATTGCAAACGCTGAGCACAACGAAGGCGCCGATATCGACGCGCTGCGTGTTGCTACTATCATGGTCGACGAAGGTCCCTCCATGAAGCGCATCCGTCCGCGTGCCAAAGGTCGTGCGGATCGTATCCTCAAGCGTACCGCTCACATCACTGTAGTGGTATCCGACGCTAAGGCTGGGAGATAAGCAATGGGTCAGAAAGTACATCCTAATGGCATTCGCCTGGGTATTACCAAGCCTTGGAATTCTACCTGGTTCGCGAACACCAAAGACTTCGCTGACAACCTGTACAGCGATTTTCAAGTACGCCAGTTCCTGACCAAGGAACTGAAAAACGCGTCCTTGTCCAAGATCACCATTGAGCGTCCGGCCAAGAGCATCCGTGTGACCATTCACACCGCTCGTCCGGGTGTTGTCATCGGTAAGAAAGGCGAAGACGTTGAGAAGCTGCGCAAAGCTGTAGCCACTATTGCTGGCGTGCCTGCTCAGATCAACATTTCCGAAGTCCGCAAGCCGGAGCTGGATGGCAAACTCGTTGCCGACAGCATCACTTCCCAGCTGGAGCGTCGTGTAATGTTCCGTCGTGCTATGAAGCGCGCCGTACAGAACGCAATGCGCCTGGGTGCCAAGGGCATCAAAGTGGAAGTTTCCGGTCGTCTGGGCGGCGCTGAAATCGCGCGTACCGAATGGTACCGTGAAGGTCGTGTGCCGTTGCACACCCTGCGTGCCGACATCGACTACGCAACTTCTGAAGCCCACACCACTTACGGTGTGATCGGCGTTAAAGTTTGGATCTTCAAGGGCGAAGTTCTGGGCGGTCTGGCTGCTGTTAACGCTGCCGCTGCTCAAGAGCAAGCTCCTGCAAAGCCCAAGCGTGACAACAAGCGCCGCGCTGCTAAGTAAGGAGATTCGGTAAATGTTGCAACCTAAGCGTACTAAATTCCGCAAGACCCACAAGGGTCGTAACCGCGGTCTGGCCACCTCTGGTAACGAAGTATCCTTCGGTACCTTTGGCCTGAAGGCGACATCCCGTGGTCAACTGACTGCTCGTCAAATCGAAGCAGCCCGTCGTGCCATGACCCGTCACGTTAAGCGTCAAGGTAAGATCTGGATCCGTGTGTTCCCGGACAAGCCCATCACCGAAAAGCCCCTCGAAGTTCGTATGGGTAAAGGTAAGGGTAACGTGGAATACTGGGTTTGCCCGATCCAGCCTGGCAAGGTTCTGTACGAGATGGACGGTGTACCTGAGGCTCTGGCGCGTGAAGCGTTTGCCCTGGCCGCAGCTAAGCTGTCTGTTCAGACCACTTTCGTAATTAAGACGGTGATGTGATGAAAGCCCAAGATCTGCGTCAAAAGAGCGTCGAAGAACTGAACCAGGAGCTGCTGGGCCTGCTGCGTGAGCAATTCAACATGCGCATGCAAGCGTCCACCGGCCAGCTGGCTCAGACTCACACTCTGAAACAAGTGCGTCGTGACGTCGCACGTATCAAGACTGTACTGACTGAGAAGGCAGGTGCGTAATGACTGACAAGATCCGTACTCTGCAAGGTCGTGTAATCAGCGACAAGATGGACAAGTCCATCACTGTTGCTATCGAGCGCAAGGTAAAGCACCCGATCTACGGTAAGATCATCAAGCGCACTACCAAGCTGCACGTACATGACGAAAACAACGAGTGCAAAGCTGGCGACCTCGTGGAAATCCGCGAATGCCGCCCGCTGTCCAAGACCAAGTCCTGGACCCTGGTTGCCGTTGTAGAAAAGGCCTAATCGGTACTTTGTAGTCCAAGCGGCCCCTTTCAGGGGCCGTTTGTTTTTTAGGCTACCTTTTCTGAAAATCCTGTGTTATAGTTTCGCGCCTTTTGAAGGCAGCCAGATCCCATTAGGGATAAGAAGTAAACAAAGCGGAGCACTAAGATGATCCAGATGCAAAGTATGCTGGGTGTTGCCGACAACTCCGGCGCTCGCAGTGTAATGTGTATTAAGGTTCTGGGTGGCTCGCACCGCCGTTACGCCGGCATCGGCGACATCATCAAGGTTTCCATCAAGGAAGCCATTCCTCGCGGTAAAGTGAAGAAAGGTGATGTGTATAACGCGGTGGTCGTACGCACCCGTAAAGGCGTTCGTCGTCCGGACGGCTCTGTCATCCGTTTCGACAACAATGCGGCTGTGTTGCTTAACAACAACCAACAGCCAATCGGTACTCGTATTTTTGGCCCGGTGACCCGTGAACTGCGTAATGAGAAGTTCATGAAGATTGTGTCCCTGGCACCCGAAGTACTGTAAGGAGTCGAACGATGGCAGCTAAAATCCGTCGCGAAGACGAAGTGATTGTTCTTACCGGCAAAGACAAGGGCAAGCGTGGCAAAGTCACTCAAGTCCTGATTGCAAAAGGTAAGGTAATCGTGGAAGGCATCAACCAGGTGAAGAAACACCAGAAGCCGGTACCCGCACTGGGTCAGGCTGGCGGTATCGTCACCAAAGAAGCCCCCATCGATGTATCAAACGTAGCGCTGTTCAACTCTGCCACTGGCAAAGCTGACCGCGTTGGTTTCCGGATTGAAGACGGCAAAAAAGTCCGTTTCTTCAAATCCACCGGCGAACTTGTGAAGTAATTGGAGTTTAACGATGGCGAAACTGCATGATTACTACAAATCCGATGTAGTAAATGAACTGTCCAAGCAGTTCGGTTACAAGACTATCATGCAAGTCCCTCGGATCGAGAAAATCACCCTGAACATGGGTGTTGGTGAAGCGATCTCTGACAAGAAATTGCTGGAAAATGCTGCTGCCGATATGGCTGCCATTTCCGGTCAGAAGCCGCTGATCACCAAAGCTCGCAAATCTGTTGCGGGCTTCAAGATTCGTGAAGGCTACCCGATAGGTTGTAAAGTAACCCTGCGTGGCGAGCGTATGTGGGAGTTCCTGGAACGGCTGATCTGCATCTCCGTACCGCGTATCCGTGACTTCCGTGGCCTGAACGCTAAAGCGTTCGATGGTCGTGGTAACTACTCCATGGGCGTGCGTGAGCAGATCATCTTCCCGGAAATCGACTATGACAAAGTCGATCGCGTCCGTGGTCTGGATATCACCATCACCACTTCCGCGAATACCGATGAAGAAGGCCGTGCTCTGCTGGCTGCCTTTAACTTCCCATTCCGCAAGTAAGGTTAGGGTTATGGCTAAAACATCCATGAAAGCGCGCGAAGCAAAGCGTGCCAAGCTGGTAGCCAAGTACGCGACCAAGCGTGCCGAGCTGAAAGCTATCATCGTTGACATGAACGCTTCTGAAGAAGCGCGTTGGGATGCTGTACTGCAACTGCAACAGCTGCCCCGTGATTCCAGTCCGTCCCGCCAGCGTAACCGTTGCAATATTACTGGTCGTCCGCACGGTTTCCTGCGCAAGTTTGGCCTGTCTCGCATCAAGGTGCGTGAGCATGCCATGAAGGGCGAAATTCCGGGCCTGAAGAAGGCTTCTTGGTAACGAATCTCGGGAGTTAGACTTATGAGCATGCAAGATCCGATCGCGGATATGCTGACCCGCATCCGTAACGGTCAGGCGGCGAGCAAAGTTGCGGTTTCCATGCCTTCTTCCAAGCTGAAAGTGGCTATCGCCAAAGTGCTGAAAGAAGAAGGTTACATCGCTGGCTACTCCGTAGCTGGTGACGTGAAGCCGGAACTGGAAATTGAACTGAAATATTTCCAGGGCAAGCCAGTTGTAGAACTGATCCAACGCGTGAGCCGTCCAGGCCTGCGTATTTACAAGCGCACTACTGATCTGCCGAAAGTTATGGGCGGTCTCGGTGTTGCTATCGTGTCCACGTCTAAAGGTGTGATGACTGACCGTGCTGCTCGCAAAGCAAGCATGGGCGGTGAGATCATCTGCTACGTCGCTTAATAGGAGGTAGGAAATGTCTCGTGTTGCTAAGGCACCCGTCACTATTCCTGCTGGCGTAGAGGTGACTCTGAACGGCCAAGAACTGACCATCAAAGGTGGTAAAGGTTCTCTGGTTCGCTCTATTCACGCCGGTGTAGAAGTGACCAAAGAAGACAATGTACTGAAGTTCGCCCCGCGCGGCAGCATCGCTGGTGCTGACGCTCAGGCCGGTACTGCCCGTGCATTGGTCAACAACATGGTAATCGGTGTTACCCAAGGCTTCGAGCGCAAGCTGCAGCTGGTTGGTGTAGGTTATAAAGCCTCCATCAAGGGCAATGCTGTTGCGCTGGCTCTGGGCTTCTCTCACCCGGTAGAGCATGCGCTGCCGGCTGGTGTGACCGCTGAGTGCCCGACTGCTACAGAAATCGTTCTGCGTGGCGTCGACAAGCAGCTGGTTGGCCAAGTCGCCGCCGATATCCGTGCTTACCGCGCTCCGGAGCCCTACAAGGGCAAGGGTGTACGCTATGCCAACGAGCAAGTGCGTACTAAAGAAGCTAAGAAGAAGTAAGGTAACACTATGGACAAGAAAGCAGCTCGTCTCCGTCGTGCTACTCGTGCTCGGAAAAAGATGCAGGAACTGGGAGCTACCCGTCTGGTTGTTCACCGTACCCCGCGTCATATCTATGCGCAGGTTATTGCAGCCAACGGTTCCGAAGTTCTGGCCTCTGCTTCCACAGTAGAGAAAGCCATCAGTGAAGCTCTGAAATACACCGGTAACGCAGATGCTGCTACCGCTGTAGGTAAAGCTATCGCTGAGCGTGCTATTGCCAAAGGCGTTCAGAACGTATCTTTCGATCGTTCCGGTTTCAAGTATCACGGTCGCATCGCTGCCCTGGCAGCTGCCGCACGTGACGCTGGTCTTCAGTTCTAAGCTAGGAGTCGAAGATGGCTAAAGTCGAATCTCAAGCCGGCGAACTGCAAGAAAAGCTCATTGCAGTAAACCGTGTTTCGAAAACTGTTAAAGGTGGTCGTATCATGTCCTTCACCGCGTTGACCGTGGTGGGTGATGGTAACGGCCGTGTAGGTTACGGTTACGGTAAAGCCCGTGAAGTTCCGGCTGCTATTCAAAAAGCAATGGAACAGGCTAAGCGTAACCTGAACAAGGTTGAGCTGAACAACGGCACTCTGCACCACCCGGTGCGTGGTGTTCACTCTGGCTCCACCGTGTTCATGAAGCCGGCCTCCCAAGGTACTGGTATCATTGCAGGCGGCGCCATGCGTGCTGTTCTGGAAGTTGCCGGTATCCACAACGTGCTGGCCAAGACCTACGGTTCCACCAACCCAATCAACGTTGTTCGCGCTACTGTAGACGCTCTGGTTCACGGTCAATCACCGGAACAGATCGCTGCCAAGCGTGGTCTGCGCGTTGAAGAAATTCTGGGGTAATGCGACATGGCTAACACTGTAAAAGTAACTCAAACTCGCAGCTCTATCGGCCGTCTGCCAAAGCACAAGGCGACTCTGCGTGGTCTGGGTCTGCGTCGCATTGGTCACACCGTTGAGCTGGAAGATACTCCTTGCGTACGCGGCATGATCAACCAGGTTTATTACATGGTTAAGGTGGAGGGCTAAGCATGCGTCTGAACACTCTGTCTCCGGCCGCTGGTTCCAAGCCTGAAAAACAACGTCGTGGTCGTGGTATCGGCTCCGGCCTGGGCAAGACTGGTGGTCGTGGTGTTAAAGGCCAAACCTCTCGTTCCGGTGGCGGCAAAGTCCGCAACGGTTTCGAAGGCGGCCAGATGCCTTTGAAAATCCGTCTGCCGAAGTTCGGTTTCTTCTCTCGCAAATCTTTGGTTTCTGCCGAAGTGCGTCTGAACGAAATCGCCCTGGTAGAAGGTGATGTGGTCGACCTGAGCACTCTGAAGCAAGCCGGTGTTGTTACTAAGAACATCGTGTTCGCTAAAGTTGTTCTGTCAGGCAACATTGACCGTGCTGTGACCGTTCGTGGTCTGTCCGTCACCAAAGGTGCACGCGCAGCCATCGAGGCCGCTGGCGGTAAAATCGAGGAATAATCAGTACAATGGCTAAGAAACCAGGATTGGATGTTAAAGCACAGGGTGGTCTGAGTGAACTGAAGAGCCGTCTGCTCTTCGTTCTCGGGGCGATTATCGTTTTCCGTGCAGGCTCTTATGTGCCGATTCCTGGTATTGACGCCGCCGTACTGGCCGAGTTGTTCCAGCAACAGAAGGGCACCATCATTGAGATGTTCAACATGTTCAGTGGTGGTGCACTCTCGCGTGCTTCTATTCTTGCGTTGGGGATCATGCCGTACATTTCGGCATCGATCATTATCCAGCTGCTGACAGTGGTTCACCCCGCTCTTGCTGAACTCAAGAAAGAAGGTGAATCCGGCCGTCGCAAGATTAGCCAATATACCCGTTGGGGCACGCTGGTTTTGGGAACTTTCCAGGCCATTGGTATTGCAACCGGTCTGCCGAATATGATGCATGGACTCGTGACTAATCCGGGTCTAGGCTTCTATTTCACAGCGGTTGTGAGTCTGGTCACCGGTACCATGTTTTTGATGTGGTTGGGTGAGCAGATTACCGAGCGTGGGATTGGTAATGGTATCTCGTTGATTATTTTCACAGGTATCGTTGCTGGTCTGCCGCATGCCATTGGCGCTACGGCCGAACAGGCACGTCAAGGGGAATTGCACATCCTGCTGTTGTTGTTGCTGGGCTTGATTGTTTTCGCAGTGACTTACTTTGTGGTGTTCGTGGAGCGTGGTCAGCGTCGTATCGTCGTTAACTATGCCAAGCGTCAACAAGGCCGCCAGGTATTTGCCGCGCAAAGCACACATCTGCCGTTGAAAGTGAATATGGCTGGTGTGATTCCTGCGATTTTCGCATCCAGTATCATCCTCTTCCCAGGGACCATTACTTCTTGGTTTGGTCAGGGTGAGGGTAAAGTAGCTGATATCCTGCAACAGGTCTCTATGGTCCTGCAGCCGGGTCAACCGCTTTACGAGATGCTGTATGCAGCAGCCATTATCTTCTTCTGCTTCTTCTATACCGCGCTGGTGTTCAACCCCCGCGAGACAGCAGATAATCTGAAGAAGAGTGGAGCCTTTATCCCGGGGATTCGCCCGGGCGAGCAGACAGCACGTTACATCGATAAGGTTATGACTCGCCTGACATTGGCAGGTGCGCTCTATATAACCTTTATCTGTCTGGTACCCCAGTTCTTGATGACTGCCTGGAACGTACAGTTCTACTTCGGTGGCACTTCGCTGCTGATTATCGTGGTTGTTATCATGGACTTCATGGCTCAGGTACAAACCCATATGATGTCTCATCAATATGGCGACGTCCTGAGGAAGGCCAACCTGAAGGGCTACGGCCGCTAAAGGTCGGCGTAGTTACGGAGTTAAGCAATGAAAGTTCGTGCTTCCGTTAAGGCAATCTGCCGTAACTGCAAAATCATCAAGCGTCACGGTGTGGTGCGTGTGATTTGCAGCGAGCCAAAGCATAAACAGCGCCAAGGCTAATTTTTTACGGTTAGTACTTGCAACAAATAGTTGTGCTGGCTAATATAGCCAGCCAACTTTTGTTGTGTATTGGTTGACCGCCACGTATCCGCTCACGGGCTTTGTGGTGGTCGTAATCTACTATATGTAGGAGTGAATAGTGGCCCGTATCGCTGGCATTAACATTCCTGACCATAAGCATGCAGTCATCGCTTTGACTGCGATTTATGGCGTCGGTCGTACCCGCTCCAAGGCCATCTGTGCCGCAGCCGGTATCGCTGAGAATGTGAAAATTAAAGACCTGGACGAAGCTCAGATCGAGAGTCTGCGTGAACAAGTAGGTAAATTCACCGTTGAAGGTGACCTGCGTCGTCAGATTTCCATGAACATCAAGCGATTGATGGATCTGGGTTGCTACCGTGGTTTGCGTCACCGTCGTAGCCTGCCTGTTCGTGGTCAACGTACCAAGACCAACGCTCGTACCCGCAAGGGTCCGCGCAAGGCTATCAAGAAGTAACGGGAAGGTAGAAAATGGCTAAAACTCCGACTCGTGCTCGCAAGCGCGTTAAAAAGCAAGTGAGCGACGGTATTGCGCACGTTCATGCATCTTTCAACAACACAATCGTGACCATTACTGACCGTCAGGGCAATGCTCTGTCTTGGGCTACTTCTGGTGGTTCCGGTTTCCGTGGTTCTCGTAAGTCCACCCCGTTCGCTGCTCAGGTAGCTGCCGAGCGCGCTGGTGAGATGGCCAAAGAATATGGCGTCAAGAACCTGGAAGTCATGGTCAAAGGTCCGGGTCCCGGTCGTGAGTCTTCCATCCGCGCCCTGAACGCGGCTGGTTTCCGCATCACTAACATTACTGATGTGACTCCGATCCCGCACAACGGTTGTCGTCCTCCCAAGAAGCGCCGCGTATAACGCTGTAGCTACTTGGTCTAGGATTGTTGGAGAAAGAAGATGGCAAGATATATCGGTCCTAAGCTTAAGCTTAGCCGTCGTGAGGGCACCGACCTCTTCCTGAAGTCAGGTGTTCGTGCGATTGATTCTAAGTGCAAGATTGACACCGCCCCTGGTCAGCACGGTGCGCGTAAAGCGCGTCTGTCCGACTACGGTGTTCAGCTGCGCGAGAAACAAAAAGTTCGTCGTATCTACGGCGTATTGGAAAAACAGTTCCGCAACTACTACCGCGACGCTGCCCGTCAAAAGGGTAACACCGGTGAAAACCTGTTGCAGCTGCTGGAAGGTCGTTTGGACAACGTTGTTTACCGTATGGGCTTCGGCGCTACCCGTGCTGAATCTCGTCAGCTGGTGAGCCACAAGGCCATCATGGTAAACGGTCGCGTTGTGAACATTCCTTCTTTCCAGGTTTCCCCTGAGGACGTGATCTGCGTTCGTGAGAAGGCTAAGAAGCAAGCGCGTATCAAAGCTTCCCTGGAAGTTGCTGGTCAGCGTGAGAAGCCGACTTGGGTAGAGGTTGACGCCGCTAAAATGGAAGGTGCTTTCAAGCGTCTGCCAGAGCGTTCCGACCTGTCTGCCGACATTAACGAACAGCTGATCGTCGAGCTTTACTCCAAGTAAAGCTAGCTTCTAAAGAGAGGACACAATGCTGGGTTCTGTAACAGATTTTCTTAAACCGCGGCTAGTTGACATCGAGCAAGTTAGCCCGACTCATGCGAAAGTGACTCTTGAGCCACTCGAGCGTGGCTTTGGTCACACGCTGGGCAACGCCCTGCGTCGTATTTTGCTGTCATCTATGCCCGGTTGTGCAGTTACTGAAGTCGAAATTGACGGGGTACTGCATGAGTACAGCAGCAAAGAAGGTGTACAGGAAGACATTCTTGAAATCCTGCTCAACCTGAAAGGTATCGCTGTGAAGCTGGAAGGCAAGGACGAGGTAACTCTGTCCCTGACCAAGTCTGGAACAGGCCCCGTTACCGCTGGTGATATCACTCACGGTGATGAAGTCGAGATCGTAAACCCGGAGCACGTAATCTGCCACCTGACAGGTGCCAATGCTGAAATCAGCATGCGCCTGAAAGTTCAGCGCGGTCGTGGTTATGTGCCTGCTTCTGCTCGTGTTCACAACGATGATGAAGAGCGTCCTATTGGTCGCCTGCTGTTGGACTCCGCGTTCAGCCCCATCGTTCGTATTGCCTACAATGTTGAGGCAGCACGTGTGGAACAGCGTACCGACTTGGACAAGCTGGTCATCGACATGGAGACCAATGGTACCCTGGATCCTGAAGAAGCCATCCGTCGTTCTGCCACTATCCTGGCAGAGCAACTGGAAGCCTTCGTGGATCTGCGCGATGTCAGCGTGCCCGAGAAGAAAGAAGAGAAACCCGAGTTTGATCCGATTCTGCTACGTCCTGTCGATGATTTGGAGCTGACAGTTCGTTCTGCGAACTGTCTGAAGGCAGAAGCTATCCACTATATTGGTGATCTGGTACAGCGTACCGAAGTTGAGTTGCTGAAGACTCCTAACCTCGGTAAGAAGTCCCTGACTGAGATCAAGGACGTGTTGGCCTCCCGTGGTCTGTCTCTTGGCATGCGCCTTGAGAACTGGCCGCCCGCCAGCATCGCTGACGAGTAATCCAGATTACGGGTTTCACAGATTTAGTTAGAAGGATAAGGTCATGCGCCATCGTTTGAGTGGTCGTCAACTGAACCGGAACAGCAGCCATCGTCAGGCTATGTTCCGCAACATGGCCAGCTCCCTGGTTCGTCATGAGATCATCAAGACGACTCTGCCTAAGGCAAAAGAGCTGCGTCGTGTAGTTGAACCGCTGATCACCCTTGCCAAGACTGATAGCGTTGCTAATCGTCGTCTGGCATTTGCCCGCACTCGCGACAACGCGATCGTGGCTAAGCTGTTCAATGAACTGGGCCCGCGCTACCTGGAGCGCGCCGGCGGTTATACTCGCATTCTGAAATGCGGTTTCCGTGCTGGCGACAACGCCCCAATGGCTTACATTGAGCTGGTAGACCGCCCGGCCGCTGCTGAAGCAGCTGCTGAGTGATAAAGAAAAAGCCGGGCTTGTCCCGGCTTTTCTTTTAATGAATTCTGATACTGCCTCAACTGCCTCAACTGCCTCAACTGCCTCAACTGCCTCAACTGCCTCAACTGCCTCAACTGCCTCAACTGCCTCAACTGCCTCAACTGCCTCAACTTACCATTCAACCTCTTCTTCTATATAAGAATATAAGAACTAAGAGTTGTCCCAGAGCCTAGCGGAAGAGTTAATTGCTTGCCCTGTTCATTTAGCATCATCGGCCAGTTCGATATCGCCCACCAGTGTCGCGCAGGGATCTACATATACTACTTTGCCCAGTTGCGTGCATTTTCCCTTGTAGGGTCTCAGTCGCAAGTCCATCTTGGCCTCCTTGTTTTCGGCCATTCTAGCAATCTCGCACTGGTTTCTGTGGATAAGTTTGTATAAAAGCTGTGTCTGGATATGAATAACTAAAAAAGTGCTGTTTTTTGCAATTTTATTGCAGATAGGGGGTTGCCAGAAAGAATCTGTTCCCTATAATGCGCCTCCATCGACAGGGCAAGCGGTAACGCAAACAACCTCGTCGATAACCTCGAAAAGCCCT
>NZ_JBFOCX010000028.1:0-10483 GCF_040908025.1 Aeromonas sp. R9-2 | reverse complement strand
GACGAATAGCTCGGGCTTGTTGATGGCGGATGAGGCTCGAAATCAGCTGACGATTATGACTAATTTCATCGGATTCAACGGCGAGCGGCGAGACCCGGTTACCGGCCTATACCATTTAGGGAAAGGGTATCGGGCTTATAACCCGGCGCTGATGCGTTTTCATGCGGCTGACAGTTTAAGCCCTTTTGGTGATGGAGGGCTTAACCCCTATGCCTATACCCTTGGAAACCCAATTAACCTGCTTGACCCAAGTGGTCATATGAGCGTGTCGGCAGGAGTGGGACTTGGTTTGGGTATTTTGGGGCTACTGATTTCGATTGTCACCCTGGGGACGGGGATCGCAGCGGGAGCTGCCATGATGACGGCAGGAACCGCCTTGTCAATAACCTCTTCTGTCCTGGGTATCGTATCTTCTGCGACAGGTATTGCGTCTGCCTTGACGGAAGAGAGTAACCCGCAAGCATCGTCCACTCTCAGCTGGATATCATTAGGGACTGGCATTGCCAGCGCGGTGACAGGTATTGCGGGGGCTGGCTTGAGTCGCTCTGTAGCCAAGATGGCTAACAAGGTGGCACCTTCGTTATCATTCCAAAATGCCAAATCTTTCCTTGCAGCTAGTCCGGTTGATGATGTCGTCAATTCCGGCGTGTGGCGAAAAGGAGGTCTGTATATGGCAAAAACAACCCCCAGAATAGCGCCTAATGGTAATGTACCCCTGCAATATCTGCCGTACAAGCCTAGCAGTATTACTACCATGAATTTAAGTAACTCTTCGAAGTTATTCACGACCGCGGAGTTGAGTGGTTGTGGTCTTTTGATTGAGCAAGGTAAAAAAATCACTTCCGTGGCGCATATTGCCGGCGAGGTTTCAAACAGTTCTATGGCGAAAATTGCACAGGTAACCGGTTCCAAGTTGTTCAACTCAGCCAATTACGCTAATCGAGCAACCGTTTTTGGTTCTCGTCAAGGGTCTTCATGGAGTTTTTGGGCTCAACATCGAGGGGGACTTGGAAAGCTGATGGGATCTCCTTTTAGGATATAAGATACTGTGATGCCTCCGATCGGTTGAGCTGGTATTGTAGTAGTCAACCAAATCCGGACACTTGGTTGGGCCGCTCTTCGGCTTTGACTGACGGTATCCCGTCGCCTGGAGCCACTCTGGGCGTTGTTTCCCAAATTAACCATCAAGCCGCAACTGCCCCAGCCCCAAGTGACCGTTACACTTGGGGCTTTTTGACAGGCAGACCCAGGCTGTTCAGTTTGTTTATCGCTCCAACATACGCCATCACTTCCCCAACCTGACCGTTGTATTTTCGCAGACTGATTTTCCCCACCAGCAACTGCTTGAACCGATGCATCGCCGTCTCTGTCAGCGAGCGCCGGTGATACCCAAATATCTTCTTCCAGTGCGACAGCCCTTCTTTGCGCGTCACCTGCACGACCTCATTTCTTGGGTGTCCCTTTTTCCATGACCCCGCGTTCTTGCGAGGCGGGATACAGGCTGTCGCCCCTTTACCTGCTATCAGCTGATGGCTGGCTTTGCTGTCGTAGGCGCAGGCTCGCCGTTTCTCGGCGCCGTGTTTTCTGACCTTCCACTCGCCTTAACCAAATACCTTCAGCCCGTTTGAGTCGATAACCAAATCGGTAATACGTCCTTTTGGGGGCTGTCGATAAGCCACCGTCACCGTGCGGGCCCGCTTGCTTACACAACTGTAATCCGGGGGCACAAAGCGGTACGTTCATCAACTCGAACAGGGAGTCGAGTAGTCCCTGAGTGGCCCGCAGAGTGAGGTTAAAAATCCCCTTAAGCAGCAGGAAGGTACAGATGGTCTGATCGGTGTAGAGCTGACTGCGACCCCGCCGCCCATGATGATCATGGTGAAACCAGTTGCTCATGGCCTCAGCATCAACCCAGAAGGTGAGTGAACCACAGTTAATCAAAGACTTGTTGTATTGAGGCCAGTTGGTGAGTAACCGTTCACCGGCAGGTGCTTGACACACACAATTCGGCTGGGATGGGGTAATCCGTTTTCTCGATGCAGGCTTTGACGATGGTGCGCAGCCACTCCTGGGGACAACGTCCCAAGCGTTTGGCTGTCTCCACCAACGACAGGATACGTTGGCGAAACAACTCGCCACGATGTGAGCATACTCCGTAGCTTCCTTTGCGCCACAGCACATAGCCGCGCAGCGCTCGCTCTGCCTCATTATTCGTCAGCGGAATATCGTCATCACTCATAAACCGCCACAGCATCTCGTCATCCTTGATGAGCCACTCGCAGCGCCCCCGATAGCGCTTCGAGCAAAGCAGCCCTCCTTGCTCTAACTGCTTTAACCAGCTCTGCCGATAACGCCTGAGCCGGTGTTGATAGCGCTCTCTGCTCAAGGCCCCATTCTCATAGCGATGGCGAACCCGAAAGACACTGTTGGCCAGCAGTACCAACCTGGCGCCGATGGACTGATTAACCTGCTCACCACTTTGGGCGATGGCGACCACATTGCGTAGCACATGGGCCCAGCAGAGTTGGCGCTGACTCGCATCGACAAACCGGTAGCCAGCATACTGGTCCGTCACCAGCACGCCGGCCAGCTCTGACCCCAACAGGCGCTTGGCAGCATCGATACCACGGCCGTAGGCGGTCATGAAGCAGACTGCAATCTTGCTCAGAGCCATCCACATCCAGCGCCGCTCACCACCCCGTTGATGGCGGGTCTCGTCGGCGTGGATAAGTGAGGCCGACTGGACCTGATGCTTGATGGCCTAGTGAGTAGGCGTCAGCATGGCACTGACCCGCCTTGTGCTTCGCTGATGGCTCCGCGACTAAAAACCAGACCAAAGTGTTGCTTCAGTTGCTGTTGTATCTAGGTGACGCTCTGATGGAACTGACCACTTTGCAGCGCGATATAGCTGAGCAGGTTCGGGCCCATCTGAGTGTCGTTGACCGAGTCAGGCAGTGCGGCATCCACCGTGTGAATCGACCGGGTACTGGTGGCGCGAAACAGTTGATGCTCGGTAACGAAGTAACTCACTTCTGGCAATTCAAACACCTGATGCGCTCGATAAGGTTTCTCATGCGCCAGCACGTTGCCACAACAGCAGGGGCAATCCGATGCTGGGTAGTGAGCTTCCACGGACAGACGGGCATCGTGTGAATGGCTCTCGCGCCGCTGACCCTTGTGGCCAGGCTGGGCCCCACGTTTTTTACCGGAAGCCGGACGCGGCCTAACAGGAGGTGTGCAGCCAGGACCATTACTGGAGGGCGGCTTGGAGGAGTTGCCGCTGTGTTGATTAAGGCGGTCCTCCAACTCGGTGATACGGTCCAGGAGCTTGTATATCAGCTCGTAGGCCTGCTCGAGAGTCAATGATGGCACTGCCGGTGTCGACTGTTTTTGGTCATGCCAGCGCGCATGCAACACGGGCGGGATCATGCAACAGGCTGATGGCGATCAAGAGACGATCCTCTCTTTTTCCTGTCAACCCACCCTTGGTGAACGGTTACGTTGATGATGGTGTGAAGCGACGTGCCCATAATGCAGATTTGAAGAGTATGGTGGTGATCAGATCACCAAGTCCTCAGTTAGTTCCATTCAAGCTGCGGCGCGTGAATATCAACACGTGTTTGCATGAGGCACCAAAGGAGCATATAACTGGGGCATAACAATAAACAAAGCTAAAAGGCCCCTCAAAACAGAAAATATATATTATATTTTATTATAATATCTAGGTGGGGGTTTTCATGGTGGTTCCATGTGTATACCTTTGCGTTGGCGAATTATGCTGCCTGGTGACACAACAAACATGCCATGCAATACCGTAGTAGGTGTATATGTATAAATTAGTAAAAGTTGCTCCACCTTGGTTCTTTCTTTTTGGGGGGGCACTAATATTCTTACGAGGATCGCGTACCTGTGCATGACGTTTTTGACTGTCTAAAATTTGGCATATTTTGCAAAACAAACCTCGAAACATAAGATAGGTAAATTGAAATTATGAGTAAATTATCCAATATTGCGTTTGCATTGATGATGTCTTCCTCTTTTTCTGTTGTAGCTGAGACAGTTATTTTGGGCTCTGAAGCGATTGCTGAGGCTGATATTGTTGTAACCAGTGAAAGTCGTGTCGGAATAACTATTACGCCTGTTGCCAACCTTACAGTTAAAGATATTCTAAAAGGGGATCTTACTGATGTCGCGAAATTTACACTTACAGGCAGTGACACGGCAGTCAGATTGCTCGATGCAAATTTAGCATATCCCAGTTGCGCGTATCTTTTGGGGTCAGCAGATAAAAATAATAAAATTGAAGTTTGCCTGAAGAATGCTAACAAGGGGAGTTTCAAGGCCGGTAACTATACGTATTATAAGTATCCTGAAGGGGAGCATATTGTTCGGGGGGGGAATGACAACAAGGTACCATCTATTACCTCTGTTCGCGCTGATACCTACAAGATAGCTATGGAAGCAATAAAATATACAATGTAGTCAAGGTTGAGGCTACATTAGATTTATGTTATGTGATGGCGGAGAATCTTCTGCCATCACATAAATACCTGCATTTACCTTTTCGAGGTGATTAGTGAAGACCTTCTCCACAGTTGCAATAATTATATATGTTAATCTATTTTCCGTTATCGCCCATGCAGGAAATGGAAAATTACCCATTAAGAATCAAGAGTTTGCTGTTGTGTTGGGGAAAAGTCGGGTTATCTATAATCCTAGTAGTAAAGGGCAGATTTTACCTGTAGTTAATGAGCAGGATTATCCCATGTTGGTTCAAACTAGGATCATAGCGGATGGGGAAGAGGAAAATACCCCTACTGGTAGTTTCAGGGCTGTACCTCCACTATTTCGCCTTGATGGTAAGCAGCGTGCAAAGATACGTATTGTTCAGATCGGAGGTCAATTTCCAGAGGATAGAGAGTCTCTATATTGGGTCTGTGTTAAGGGAATCCCTCCAAGCGGTGACGATAGTTGGGCAGGGGGAAATCGCCCAGAGCAAGCCACACTGATGGTACAGATGTCAATCAAAAACTGCATCAAACTTCTTGTACGCCCAAATGAGCTAGTACAGCACGATCCCTTGCTTATGGCTGAACGCTTGAGTTGGCGACTTAACCAAAAGGAGCTTACTGCGTTTAACCCTACTCCTTTTTATATAAATCTCAGCACTATTACAGTGGGCGGAGAATCTGTTGAATCGGTTCGTCACATAGCTCCTTTTTCCAGTTCCACTTTTAGCTTATTGGAAGGGGTTAGCGGCGAGGTAAAATGGCGCGCAATAAGTGATTTGGGGGGAGAAGGCCCTTTACTCAATACCGTTCTCCCATAACTGCCCAACTTTAGTTTGCGAATTTACATTGAGTGGTTTTGATGGAATATAATAAGCTGCAATTACCTGTCTTAGTGTTCATTATGTTGCCCACTTTGGGATGGGCTGATTATCGCTTTGACCCGACTTTGCTAGAGTCTCATGTTGATATGGCCATCCTTAGTGAGGGACATCCGCCAGGTACATATTTTGTCCAGGTGTTGCTTAATGGTCGTGTGGTTGATAGTCAGGAACTTGCTTTTGAACGTGCGGTTGATGGCAGCTTGCAAACATGTTTAAGCAAGAAACAATTATTCCGCTACGGAATCAAGGTCGATGAGTATCCTGCCCTTGCCGGTCAAAGAGTAGATAAGCCTTCAGTAGACGCAGTTTCGGAACAGTGTGTAGATATATCGGCCATTCCACAGGCAGCTATTTACTTTGACTTTTACAGTCAGCAATTGCTTATAAGCGTGCCGCAGTTAGCGTTGATGCAAGATAGTCGTGGTGGCGTGCCACAGGATCTGTGGGATGATGGTATTACCGCCTTGTTGATGAATTATCGGATTAGTGTAAATCGTGCTAGAACAAAAAGCTGTCTTGGATATGAGTGCCATGAACAGTGGTCTGCCATTTTGGAACCTGGACTAAACTTTGGGGCTTGGCGTATTCGCAATGCGAGTAACTGGCAGCCAGGTCAGTGGCAATATGCCTATACCTTTGCTGAGAGGGGGGTGAATGATTGGAAAAGTCGCTTGAGCTTGGGGGAGAGATTTAGCTCTTCTTACGTGTTTGATAGTGTGCCTCTGACGGGCATTATTCTGGCTACCGACGAAGAAATGGTTCCTTATGAACAGCGGGTATACGGCCCAGTGGTACGAGGTAATGCGCGTAGCCAGGCAGTGGTTGAGGTCAGGCAGAACGGTTATCTTGTCTTTAGCACTACGGTAGCTCCAGGCCCCTTCGAGCTAAACGAACTGTCCATTGGTGGATCTAGTGGGGCTCTTGAGGTCACAGTACTTGAAAGTGATGGTCCACCCCAAGTGTTTAATGTTACCTATGCGACCCCCGCCATTGCATTGAGGGAGAGGGCATTCAAATATGAGTGGGCTGGTGGCTATTATCGGTCTGCCAGGCTACAGGTAGAAAAAGCACCCATTGGCCAGTTTTCGTTGATGTACGGTTTACCTTTGGGGCTCACCAGCTTTGGTGGAGGGCAGTTTTCATCCCATTATCGTGTAAGTGCATTAGGGCTAGGTGTGTCACTTGGTATTCTTGGCGCTATCTCTCTGGATAGCAGCCATGGCCGCTGGCAACAGCGAGGATGTGAGGGTGAGGGAGGTGAAAAGTGGCGCTTACTATATAGCAAATATATGGAGCAGACTCAAAGCTGGTTTTCGCTTGAAAGTAATATTTATTCGGCCAACGGATTTCGCACAATTGCTGATGTGCTTGATAGTTATAGTGAATCAGCAGCAGGAAGTACAAATAATTGCCTACCACTCAGTCTTGCTAAGAGGGCCACTTCGGTAACCCTAGGCCAGTCGATGGCTGGATGGGGTAATATTAATATTGCAGCTATTCAGAATCGTTACCAGGATAATCTGCCCAGCAATATATCTTTACGTTTCTCTTATGGGATGACTTATAGAAGAGTGTCTCTATCCCTTGATTGGTCGAAAAGTTACAAGGTGGAATGGGGAGGTCAATCTACAAGGAATAATAATCAAGTAGGCTTACGTATCTCTCACCCGCTTTCGTTCGGTCAGTCAACACCAGTATATATTAGCTATCAGTTTAGAGACGGCAATAATCAAGATCAGCAGCACGAAATAGGTGTGCGAGGAGACGCTTTTGAGCGTCGCATGACTTGGGATGTGCGAGAGCAGCAAAGTTTCGATAGTGTTCATGATGAGCATGGGCGTAGCGCACTGTATTTGGGGTGGAACGGTCAATACAACTCTTTTAATGTGGGTTATGGTCATAGCCGTGATAGTCGACAGATGAATGCCAATCTTGCTGGAGGTATTGTGTTGCATGACGATGGTCTTACTCTGGGACAACCATTGGGCCAAACGGTTGGACTAGTAGTTGCACCTGATGCAGCTGATATGGAGGTGGGATCTTGGCCTGGAGTAAAAACCGATACTCGTGGATATACAACGCTCGGTAGCTTGTCACCATACCAAGTTAATGAGGTTGCCGTTGACCCTTTGAGCCTACCTGATCATGTGAGTATCTCACAGACTGAAATAAAGGTAGTTCCAACCAATGGTGCAGTGGTTCCTGTACAGTTTTTAACTAAAAAGGGATCGAATGCAATGATTCGGATATCTCGCCCAGATGGAACCTTGATACCTTTTGGTGCTGTTGTTGTCGAAGAGGGGGAAAACCGTACCGGCATGAGTGTCGCGGTGGTTGGATATGAAGGTGATGTTTATGTAAGCGGTTTACAGGATGTAGGACGCCTCTTAGTTCGATGGGGTAGTGCCGCGGATCAGAACTGCCTAGTTGATTATAAATTGCCTAAGTCACCGTCAGGACTTGGAGGTCTGTATGAACTTTCTGCAGTTTGTCAATAAGCTGGCAAGGGGGGCACGGCATTGGCTGAGTATATTTATGTTGTGCTCGCTGTTCTGCTCCACAGCTCTTGTTGCCAATACTACGGTGGTAAAGCTTTCTTTAGTACCTGTAGAGGGTGTAGTGGTCAACTAAATCCGGACACTTGGTTAGGCCGTTCTTCGGCTTTTGCTGGCGGTATCCCGTCATTGTGGTGATGTGGACGCCGCCAGTTGTAGTAATCCATCAGGTAATAACTGATATCCCGCTTTGCCTCCCGCACGCTCATGTATCCCATAGCCGGAACCCACTCCGTTTTAAGACTTCTGAACAATCGCTCCATCGGGGCATTATCCCAGCAGTTGCCACGCCGACTCATGCTCTGGGTCATGCGATAGCGCCACAGTCGTTGCCGAAATGCCCTTGGCTGCCCTGGTCAGAGTGAAACAGCACACCAGATGGGCAACCACGCTGCTGATAGGCCATCGCCAGTGCTTTGATTGCCAATTCTGCATCAGGTTTATCAGACATCGCCCAGCCCACGACCCGCCGGGTGTGCAGGTCAAGCACCGCTGCCAGGTAATGCCAACGGCCACCAGCCCAGACGTAGGTGATATCGCCACACCACACCTGATTGGGTTGCTGGACATCAAATTCGCGGGCCAGCAGATTGGGGATATCCGGTCGCTCAGACTGGGCGACCTGATAACGATGAGCGCCCGGCTGTTTGGATACCAGCCCGGCTTCCTTCATCAGGTTACGTACTTTGAATCGACCAATCTGATACCCCAACTCCCGCATCATCGACATCAAGGCACGGCTGCCTGCTGAGTTCCGGCTCGCTTTGAACAACCGGCGCAACTCACTGCGTTGCTGTATCCGCTCACGGTTAATCGCCCGTCTGCGGGCCAGATAGTCGTAAAAGCAGGATGTTGGAACATCGAAAGCGCAGCAGACCAAGGTGATGGGGGCTTGTTCCCTTAATCGGTCTATCAGCGCGTACGTGTGAACTCGTCCGCCATCAAGAGAGCAGTAGCCTCCTAAGAAACACCCTCGATTGCCTGTAGGGTAAAACCAAATTCGGCGGCCCGACGGTGCAATCCCTTGACCACCCGATCGCGGTACTGCTGCTCGTAGTGATCGGCGCCAGGATCCTGATATTCCATACCAAAACGCATGGCGTTATAGAACAAGACCGCAATCTTGCGGGCCGTGGCGGTGACCGCCTTCGCTTTGCTGATGCGCGCTGACAACCGTCGGTAGAATGCCCCCAGCGCTGTATTTGTTCTGCCGATGGTCACCGCTGCCAGTCGTAGGTGGGCGGTGACTCGATTCTTGGTCTTGCGAGTATGAGCTGACAGTACCTTGCCACCACTGATCCGGCAGCCCGGAGCCAGTGTCAGCCATGAGGTGAAGTGTTGGGCCGTTCGCCAGCGACTCAGATCCGTTCCACACTCGGCCACCAGACGCAGTGCCAGGTAAGGGCCAATGCCATGGATCTGGGTCAGATCGATACCGACCAGTTGATAGAGCAAGGTGCGGACATCAAAGTTGAGTGCGTTCGGCTGCCGGGTACGGTGGCGAGGCTTGGGTAGCGCTTCGCTGGGACGGGGCTTACCACGAGAGAGTTGTTGCAAGCTTTGGGCAATCTGCTCATCACAGAGAGAAATCTGGGCCTGGTAGGCGTCATACATGGCCAGTGCCTGACTCAAGGCAAACACATGCTCGGGCTGGTAATTGCCAACCAGCGCACGTTGGATGGTTTCGACGCTCGACTGACAGCGCAAGTCGCGCATGGCGGCGAGCATCGTGGCATTTCGCTCTCCTGCGACAATGGCACGGATGATCCGCATACCGGTGGCGCCGGTGATGTCACTCACCACATGCTGCAATTGCAGGTTCATGTGAGTTAGCGCCTTCTGCATGTGCTGGATATGGGCCGCAGCGTAATCGAGGTGACGTTCACGTAGCCGCAGATAACTGCGCAGCGCGGCGATCTCCCGCTCAGGATGGAAGCTGGCGCGCAGTAGACCGCAAGCATGCAGGCGCTGGATCCATTGCGCATCGTTGACGTCAGTTTTGCGCCCAGGTACGGCCCGGGCATCCCGGGCGTTAGCCAAGATGACCTGTAAGCCATGGGTCTCCAGGATCTCGTACACGGGTATCCAATACACACCCGTTGATTCCATTGCCACGGTAGTGATCCCAAGCTCGACCAACCAAGCAGCCATACGCTCCAGGTCTGCCGTGAAAGCCTGAAAGGTTTGCACTGGTTCTTCGGCGAGCGCGGTGGGCACCGCAACCACATGGAACCGTGAACCGATATCAATGCCCGCGGCGCGGGCATGGATGATCGGCAAACCGTGTTCTGTGTTGTGCTTTTTCATGAATACCCCTCCATCACAAATAGTGCCGGACGGGGACTCGGATTCGATCACATTCCTAAACGGGGTCACCAAGGTGCCACCACTCACGGGTCCGCAGCTTCCCCTGGGTCAGGTTTTTTGACGGGGACTAAGCCTCCAAAAAGCAAACGACCACTGTCCGGTGAGATCAGTGTAGTGGACGTGTTTCTAATTCCATGGGCCACGGAGTGCCGGGGAGGCGGTTTTTTAG